>CAZPJQ010000057.1:0-10152 GCA_964586945.1 uncultured Candidatus Poseidoniales archaeon | reverse complement strand
AAAATGGTGACAACGACAACGATGGCGACGGAATCCCCGACGACATCGACACCGACGATGACAACGACGGAATACCCGACGATCTCGATGAGTTCCCAGAGGACCACGACAACGACGGGATTGACGACGCCGAAGACAATGATGACGACGGCGACGGCATTGATGACCGCGAAGAGGTCGAGGACGGAGATCCCAACACCAACATCTACGACCACGACAACGACGGCATCCCTGACAACATCGACATGGACATTGACAACGATGGCATCGACAACCACAACGATGTGTACGAGAACGGCAGCAGCGCAATGCGCGACCACGACAACGATGGTCTGAATGACGGAGTCGACCCCGATGACGACAATGACGACATCCTAGACGTGGACGAGTTCGACGGTGCAACCGGCTCTTACAGATACGACCACGACAACGACGGTCTTGAGGACAAGACAGACACGGACGACGACAACGACGGCCTGTCTGACTGGTACGAGGCTAACGACGGCAACGACCTAACCGGTCAGTTCGACCACGACAACGATGGAATCGATGACCACGAGGACGACGACGACGACAACGACGGCATCCTAGATGACCTCGAAAACGGAATCTGAGTCTAGTCAAACGGTATAGTCAAAGATCACCTGAACAAGACCCCACCCGCTTCGGCGGAGTGGCGCCAGGCACCCTCGGGGGCATCAGCCCCCGGGGGGCCGCCAACCTTCTTGCTCTAGTGCGATTTCTTGGAGGAGTCTCGTAGACAATGCTCAGCGATGATACCGGTATCACTCTGTGATACAAGCGAGCACACTCGCGCCGAGCCGTTGATATATCGGTCGTAAGTGGCGAGGCGCTTCGACTGGTGATATGATGCCTAAAAACGACTTGTTAACTGGAGAGAAATTGCGAACACGACCCAAGAAGGCGGCAGCCGTATGGATGATGCTACTGATGTTAGCAAGCCTCTTGGTCGGTGTGCCTTGGGCAGATGTTACGAATGGAAATGATGCTGCGACTGAATTGGAAGTCGGTACTATTGGAGAGCGCAAGGCGATCCAGACCTACGACCAACAGTGGCGAGAGGATGCGGGGAATCAACCCGGCATGAGAGGCTCAACGCCCCATCCTGCTCTACTTGACCCGCAATACGGTGACCCGGCTGTCATGTACGGAAAAATCTCCGACCTCAGCCTGCTGACCCTTCGTGAGGAAAATTACGGGATTAATCTCGAAGAGACCAACACCCAAGACCACGACAACGACGGCATCAATGACCTAGACGACCTCGATGATGACAATGATGGCATCTACGACCTTATCGAGCGGTTCGACGGCTGTTACGCCACCGACCCACTAGACCACGACAACGACGGTCTTCTCGACCACCTTGACTGGGATGACGACAACGACGGCATCCTTGAGGGACCGATCGATTGGAATCAGGGGGCGGACCCGGCTAATGTGACTAATGACCGCTATGTCAACGCCAGCACAATTCACCCAGCTACCAATTCGGCAGTGGGCTTTGGCTACAGGGTTGACCAAAATCCTTGGGACCACGACAACGACGGTGTTCCCGATGAGGACATGGACGCATCCGGCAGAGGCAGTTACGACGAGGACGACGACAATGACGGTCGCATCGACCAGTTCTCATGGCCGTGTGACAATGACGGTGACGGTATCCGTGACTACTTCGACAACGACGATGACAACGACGGCGTCATCGATTGGCAGGACAGGCACCCCTATCTCGACAACATTACAGGGCAGATGTCGTCAACCACTAGCGGCTATGATACTCCTGTTCTGTGGCAGTTCGAAGACTACCGAATCTACAGCCACGGTATCAACTACCTCACTCTCGAAGCGATGTTCCACCCTGGAGATCCACGCTTCACCCAAATTTGGGATGGTGACCTCGACGGTGATGGTATCCCCAACTTCATGGATGCTGACGGCGACAATGACGGGAGCCCGAACAATGTTGACGCCGACGACGACAACGACGGCCTGCTCGACATGTGGGACCCCGACGACGACAACGATGGAATCAAGGATGTCTGCATCAATGTAGACACCAACGGTGACGGTCTCAACGACTACACTAGAGAAAACACCGCCCCCTACGCCACCCCCGGTGGAGACACCGATGGCATCGCCGGAATCGACTGTGAAATCGACTATGACTGGGACAGCGACAACGACCGCTGGCGCCCATTCGACTACGACTATGACCATGTTTGGGACTGGTTCGACGTTGACATGGGTGGCACGCCCGACCCTGACAATCCGCTCTTTGAGCCCGGCTGGAACCCAGCCGACCTCGCTTGGGATCTCGATGATGATGGTTTGAAGAACGAGGTAGACCCCTATCCGATGAATCACACCAATGTGGTCAACACTTGGAACTGCGAGTGGGAGGTCGGAGGCACCCCACCAGTCGTGGGTGGAGGTTACGAGGATGTCAACAGCAACCCGAACGCGGAAGATGGTGACGGCGACGGCCAACCCGGCGGCTCGAGTACCCTATGCATCACCCAGCGTGCATCCTACACAGGAAACATCGACTGGGACGGTGACGGAATTCCCAATTGGGATGACATCGACGATGACAACGACGGAATCCCGGATTTCATGGACATCGACGAGGACTGTGACCTCGACAACGACGCCGACATCCACGCACTCAACGGCAGCCGCTACCGAGACGACGGCATCAACTCACTGGATACCGACATTGACGGTGATGGTCTTCAAAATGACGAGGACTGGGACGATGACAACGACGGAATCCCTGACCTGTATGATCCCGATGATGGTAACTGCGGCGAGGTCGACATGGACCAGTCCGACGCCTTCTATCGGCCTTGGTACACCCTTGGAGATGGTGACGACCTTGACGGCAGCGGGGACAGTCAGCGATACACCGACAATGTCACCGATCACTGGAACATGACTTTCCTCCTGAATCCTTTCGATTCCAGCCAGAGTTTCATGCTTGACTACAACGGTCAAGATTTCACAACCAATCCACCGACCTCGGGAGTGGTTCCCGAATTCTATTGGACCTATCTCTCCCGTTGGAGCGCCTGGAATGGCGACAACAAGTGGGATATCGATGGTGATGGAGACACTCTCTCCAATGGACTCGATATCGACCAAGACGCAGATGGTCTGCCCGACTGGTGGGACCAAGATGAGGGCAACGACGGCATCTTGGATGTCGATGACCCGAAGATGGGGGGATCACTCGATTATGGTGAGTGTGGCTTCATCGTTCAGCCTCAGCAGGTTTCCGGCGCAGCACCCACCGGTCTTGTCTGTGGCTATGAGTACGCCTTGCAATATGGCTATCCATTGAACGGATTTGGATCTGCGATGGGCGTTCCCTACAGCTCTCGGCCAGACCCTACCTATTCGGATGGTGTCTATGATGGCGCCAACTCCGACCAAAACTGGAGATGTAACACGCAGTGCTACCACTACGAGTTCGGCGCGACGGTGTTCGCTTCAAGCAACTACACGGCTATTGCCCACAACCGTGATCTGTTCACCGCCTACATCGGCATGAAGTGGCAGATTTTCACTTGGAACTCAGATACCAATGGAAACTGGTTCCCAGACGAGTTCGCTGACCACCTTGAAGATGAGGTCGACCCCGATGATGACTGTGGCGCACCTCTCGGAGGTGGGGCTCCCGATCCTACCTGTATGTTCAACGACACAGCCGACCTCGACGACGACTTTGATTCAATCTACGATTTGTGGGATGTTGATGACGATGGTGATGGAGTATGGGATTTCTTTGAGATTGACACCAACTCAGATCACGATGACGACGCCGGCACTATTCCACCTGGGAACTTCTTCATCGGTCTCAACTGCGAGGACGGCGACGACGACGGACAGGATTCTGACCCTGATGGCGACGGCTGGTACCAAGCGGTCTGGGACAAGGGAACGATGGGGCAGGGTATGCTCTTCCCCGAATACTACGATGTCGACAACGACAACGATGGTGTGCCTGACGGTGAGGATTGGGATGACGACAACGACGGTAACGCCGATGTTCTACAGGAACTGGTCCCCGGTTGTTTCACTGGTGAGGAGCAGTCGATTTGGGACCACGACAACGATGGCATTCCAGACTGGGCAGACGACGATTGGGATGGCGACGGACGCTCCAACGCCGACGAGTTGCTCACCGCCACACCTCTAGTATCTCCCTGGGACCACGACAACGATGGTCTGAGGGACGACGAGGATGACGACGACGATTCGGATGGCATGAAGGATGAGGATGAAATTATGCTCTGGCCAACCCGCTTCAACCGGGAGTCCACAAACCCATGGGACCACGACGACTTCGGAGACGGAGTGGGAATCGCCAACCCGATGAACTCCTCGACGGGTCCCGATGCGATTGACGATGACGACGACAATGATAGTTGGGTAGATCTGGATTTTGATGTACTCGAGGAAGGTCAGACCTGTGAAAGATTGGACCCCCAAGGAAACCCAACTGGAGTCACAGAACCAGCCAGTGATTGGGATCATGACAACGACTGCGTTCCGGACGATGACGACAAGATACCCACTCGGGTCAACCTAACGATGGCAGACACCTTGTGGATAGACTCGGGAAGCCCTGCGGTCTTCCGAGGTTTCGTCCAGTGGCTGAACATGTCAAGTCTACAGTTCGAAGCAGCACCCATGATGCCCGTCCAAGTTCACATCATTTGGACTGCCAACGGCACTACTGCGCTGGAGACAATCGATGTTCTCACAGATGATTGGGGAGCATTCACAGTAGGGCAGTTCCTCTACCCGGAGAACATCCACGTCGGAGACAACACCACCTACACCGTCTATGCAGAAGTGACCGAGATGTTCATCCACGACGGCTCAACTTCTCTTGACCACCCAACTGGTGTCAAAGCCAACCTGACTCTCGACTATGTGTCGTGGTACTACTTCCGTTCAGACGAGCAACCACTTTGGCTCGACTTCAAGACCCATTACGAGGCGGACTGGGACCGCGGCTTCTTCGACAAGAGGGTGCCCTACGCACCAATCTCGTTCTCGGTATCGGGCGGACCCTTCGGAAACCGCACCAACCCGACCAACTTCACTGGCTTTGGATATGGCTACCGTGCTGGTCTCAATGGCTGGGCTTCGGTGACTTTCGTTCAGCAGTCTGGCACTCAGGGAGTTTGGAAGCAGGTGCTTTGGAACTCGACGCTTGACAACGGCCCCGGCATTCTGCCCGGTGGCTACGAGGAGGTCATTTGGGACAATGCCTCAAAGTCGCACAGTGTGGTTGGAATCTACAACTACACGACCACTTCACTCCCCGTGGGAGACTATGAGTTCGTAGGCAGGGTCGACCCGACGCTTGCTAGCGAATGGCCGTTCCCGTACCTGATAGGCGACGAGACCGATCCGTTCAAGATCAAGGCGATGCACAGGATGTACGTCGAGGCTGAAATCATAATCAGCGGTGACAACCCGGTCTACTACTGGGATGCAACGACCTTCACCGGTTCCGCCTTCGGAGCTTGGAGGGCGCTCTACCTTGAGTCTGGTTTGGCTGCGTCTGGAACAGACTTCTCAACCGCCAGCATCGGTAAACCGTGGCCCCACTCTTGGGATGGTAACTCAGCCTCCCTTCAGAATGAGGCTGCACGACTGCGGCCCTTCTTGAATCACAACGGGACGCATTGGTTCATCTCGATGCAGAATGGTGCCGACTTCGATGTTCCACCCTGTGGACCGGTTGATGCCTCTGACCCGAACAGCGACGTGCGCTGTGAGATAATTCCAGAGATGGATACCGGAGAATCGTTCCGAGTGATTGGAAATGTGACCAACCGGACCGGTACCCCGTGGGATACTGATCCGATGGCATTGCAGGTCGACCTCGACCACAATGGCGTCTTCCAAGGCGCCCAGGAGACCGGCTACGCTCGCAGACCAGTTCTGATGGGCAATGAGGTGGTATTCGACTACAACTGGACATGGTACAGTCAGTACGAGGCCAACACCTACGGAGTCAAGGTCGACTTCACCAACTCGAATTACTACTTCACAGGCAATCAGACGACCGTGCTCGCTCCGACTGGTGCGTATGTCAATGTCACAGTCGTCGGAACAACCGACTTCCAACTGCAGTCGACACCACGCCTCTTCCGAAACACGAATTCAACGGTCGAGGCACGTCTCGTCGACAATTCGCTACAACCGGTACAGAATGTGGCAGTTAACTGGACTTGGTCTGCTGATGGCAATCACAACTCGTCAGAAACCGATGTAAACGGCGTCTTCAAGATACCACTGAACATCTCGGCCGACCACGAATTGGGCAACTTCACCATGCGGTTTGAGTTCCCGGGCAACCCACTGCTCAAGGGAACCAATGTCGTTCAGGAGTTCTGGGTCGTCTCGCGCACCTTCATCAACCTCGTTAATTCCGAGTGCACCGGCCAAAACGTCTGCGAAAGCGGCGATGTCTGGGAGTTCACCGCACAGGTGACCGATGACAACCGAACACCGGGTCAAATGGACCTCGGTTCGGCGTTGAGCGGAGACGGTGAAAACGGCGGAAATGTCTCAGTCATCTTTGAAGGCCAAGACTTCGACAATGTCCACCACCGCCAGGTGGTCGCCGTGTTGAGTCCAAACGCCGGTGTCATCCACTATGAGAGAAGCCTCGACCCACAGTCACTGCGGCTCGATCCAGCCTCCTTCCTTCCCGAAGGGTTCGGTCCGGTCAACGTGATATTGAGGTTCCAGGAGAACCTACCCAACGAAGGCTGTACGCTCGAGATTGAAGAGTACCACCTCAGCCTGCCAGGGGCGTGGGACCCATGCACCTCGCAACCGGGTAACAACCACTACCGAAGGGTCATGCAGTACAATGTCGACGGCTTCAGCCTAATCGGCCGAACAACGCTCGATGTAGACCAGCAAATCGTCTACACCTCGGAGACGGACCCAAACACCGGTGAAGTCATCGAGAAGCCGATGGTCGTCACCGGCCGCCTGCTTGACGAGTTGGGAAGCAATCTGACAAACAGGCAGATTCGCATCCACTACGAGATGCAGGGTACCGATCAAGGGCCGGTCGCCTGCCTACCGGGCGCCACGGACATGGATGGCTACTTCGACATCACCTGCCCGTTGCAGGGCGTACTCGCCGGACAGGCGAGGGTGACAGTCTCATTCAACGCATACGAGAACAACGACAACAACCGCTACAAGAATGCCAGCGTGACCCATCTGTTCCCGGTGTTCAGCAACTCGACCCTCGAGTTGACTGAAGTAGGGCCCTATCAGACCGATGTCGACCGGTTCACCTTCCCGAACGGAACCAGCTACCCAGTGCTATACCTGAAGGAGTCCTTCCACATCGAGGCCTTCCTGAAGCAGAGCAACGGACAGCAACTCGGTGGACGATGTGTCAACATCTACCTCAATCCCGATGAGAACACTCGACCGATTGCAACCGCCTACACCAACGACGAGGATGGTAGTATTACCTGGTTCAGTGGAGACCCAGAGCAAAACCCATCCAGAAAGGGTGTGGAACCAATGGGCAGCGAGTTGGAGGGCTTCCGAATTCTAAGAGTGGCCTACGAGCCTGACAAGGATGTGTCCAAGGGCTGCGACCGAGAGAGTTCGGCCGTGGTCAACGGTTCATACATGGACATCATGGTGCTTGTTCGCAGCAAGGTAGACATGCAGTTTGACGACCCGTGGGAGCGAGTCAACGGATACCGACCAGGTGACGAGGTCACCGGCGGCGTAGCGGTTCTGCGTAACAGAATCGAGGCTTCAGCAGCAGGTCAGCAGGTACACTTCGTGTTCCAGTATTGGAATGGTTCTAGCTGGGTTGACGACTCACTGTCCATTGAGACCACGAACGACCGTGGAATTGCCAACTTCTCATATGAGTACACAGGCACCGATTGTGGCGGCGAGAATTGTGAGGGTCTGTGGCGAATCATCGCTACCTTCCCCGAATCCTCCTACTTCGTTGGTGGCGAGGACCTCGAAGGCGAGGTCTTCCTCGGAGACCCCCGAAGTGACACCCAAGGGGCGGCTTGGTGGACTCAACCCGAGTATGTGTTGCCGGTTATTCTGGCGCTGTTGTTCAGCATGATCATTGGTGCTGTGATGTACAAGCGCTATGCTGAGCGCCGTAGAATAGAGATTCTGAAGGGTATTTTGACGGACACGATGATGCAGTTGCAAGCCGCAAACGAGTATGTGCAGGTGATTTTCAACTGCTACAAGGACTTGGTGCGGTTCTTCCGCCAACACGGCTTCATGAAGAAGGTATACGAGACCACTCGCGAGTTTGAGTGGGCGGTTAGGCAGGCTCTGCGAGGCATTGTCACGGCAGACCAGTTGGACGCCTTCCTCTCCATCTTCGAAGAGGCTCGGTACTCCGACCACCAGATTACTGTGTCTCACAGGGACAAGGCAATTCAGACGCTGCAGGCGATCACCACCAGCATCTCGCTGGCACTCGGTGAGCAACAGTTGAGCCGCAGTGAGGAGCATGACGCGACCATCCACGCCGAGCAGGTGAAGGCGGGTCAGTTCGTGACCGCTGATGGTACGGTGAAGCAGGCGGGTCTCGACGACAACGCCGAAGCCAACGACTTCAGCCTTTGATTGCAAACGACGAGCGGTCGACTGTCGGGCTCACGCCCGGCGTCGGTCGTTCCGATGATATCGCCATGTTCGGTGGGTTGGGGCCGTTCAGGTGTCGAGGGTCTTACCCTTTGCATCGAGCAGTTCGATGGTGAGGCCGATTTCGCGGACGTCTTCGAGGATGTCGTCATGCATCTTGTCGCTGAACGCGTCAAGGGCTTCGAGTTGGGAGACCGATGAGGGGTCGCGCAGCCTGTCGATGATGTGGTTGAGCACGCATGAGACGCCATATGCCTGGCCGGTCCTGAACGCGTGGTCGAGGCTGCCCGCCTCGACATCCTCCGCCTGCATCCGGGCCAACACTTGGTTCGCGTAGGCGACCATCGCGCCGTAGACTGTCTCCATCATTTGGCTCGGCTCGGTCCAAGAGTCGTTTAGGCGGGATTGCGCTTCCTCGACAGCAGCATCAGCAGCCTCTCCAAATTTCCTGTAAAGTGCAATCGGGTCATCCCCGTCACTTCCGAGTGCTTCGTCGATGATGGTGCGCCAGTCTGACATCTCTATCGTGCCGCCAACATCACCCATCCGACTTGAAGCAATCGCCATTCACGGCTGCGCCGTCGACATCACACCCCAATCACCTTCTCAGAGGGACCATTATCGCTCACGGCCCCGTAGGGGCCCCGTTGTTCCAGCGCGGTGGGTTCATAACGGGACGGCAGGTCGGCGGGTCGCCCAAAACGTCGAGGGAGTCATATGAGTAAGCAGACAGTGAAGACGAACGAAGCCTTGGTCGATCTCATCGACCAGCTGAAGGCCCAGTCTCGTTCTACTGGTGCAGCACTGTGGCGAGACGTGGCGCTGCGGCTTGAGAAGAGTCGCAGCAATTGGTCGCAGCCCAACCTGAGCCGACTGAGCCGCCACGCCGCGGACGAGGATATGGTCCTCGTTCCCGGTAAGTTGCTTGGAAGCAGCCGGCGGCGAAGTGATGAGCATCGCTGAATTGATGGAGAAGAACCCAACTGGAACGGGGGTGTTTATCCTTGGATGAGGAGCCAACAACCTATGTTTTCGATGCCACCGACCAGGTGCTCGGACGACTGTCCAGCCATGTCGCCAAGATTCTCTTGAGTGGACAGCGTAGTGGTACCCTTGACAGAGTTATCATCTTGAATGCGGAGAGCGCAATCGTGTCAGGCACCAAGCGTGCAGTGATGGCAACCTACCGCAAGAAGTACGAGTTGAACCACGCCCGCAAGGGTCCCTTCTTCCCACGCATGCCCGACAGGATCCTCAAGCGGACAGTTAGGGGAATGCTACCCTACCAGAAGAACTCCACAGGCCGTGCTGCCTCGCGAAACCTACGTGTACTAATCGGCTGCCCAAGCCACCTTTCAGGTGATACTCTTCCAGAGGGTCATGAGAAGGGGGACCTCTCGGGGGTAACTCGTCCTCTACCGGAGCGCTTCATGAAACTCGGCAAGATTTCCG
>CAZPJQ010000056.1:0-10157 GCA_964586945.1 uncultured Candidatus Poseidoniales archaeon | reverse complement strand
AGTGCCCTTCGGGGTGCGGAACAAAACACTGCCATGGCAAGGGAATCGAGTGGACAATCGATGACCGGAAGTCGGAACGGAAAGCGGAGGAAGTCGAAAGGCGACCGAAGAAGACCGGGAAGACGGAAGGAAGTCAGTCCAAATCTCGGCTACCGAACCGAGGGAGCGGACCAACAAGCTCCGAAAGGAGACTTGGGAAATCCACCTGCGAACGGGGAATCGGCACCACCTCGGTGGAGTCGTGAAACCGACGGATGGGGAAGTTGGAAGGGCAACCGACCAACGGAACTGTTCGGCAGGGAAAGGGATGCAACCTCACGGAAGCAAACCGGAACCTGCAAACAGCGGAGGCTGTGGGGTGGGGAGACATCCTCCCCGGACTAACCCCACCCCACAGCTCTCCCAATCCCCCGCTATTTTCCAACGAGTTGAGTCGGTCCCGTTCGTTCCGGTTGTAATGCTTACGCCGACTGCGAAGGACAAGCGTCGGTTTTCACAACCACTCGCTTCCCGCCGACAATCCAACTACTGCTTGGGGCCGGTCATCTCGTCTGGTCTAACCCATTCGTCGAACTGTTCGTTGTCGAGCATTCCGAGCTCTGTCGCACTCTGACGAAGGGTGATGCCCTTCTGGTGCGCGTTTTTGGCAATCTTCGCCGCCTTGTCATATCCGATGTGCGGGTTGAGCGCAGTCACCAGCATCAGCGAATTCTCAAGATGGCTCCTGATAATCTCATCATTCGCCTCCAATCCCACAACGCAACGGTCGGCGAACGAGCGACAGGAATCGGAGAGCAGTCTAATGCTGTGCAGTAGGTTGTGAATCATCATCGGCTTGAAGACATTCAACTCGAAATTCCCCTGACTTCCACCGACTGTTATCGCAACATGGTTACCCATCACCTGGCAGCAGACCATAGTCAAGGCTTCTGCTTGGGTTGGGTTGACCTTGCCAGGCATGATGCTCGAGCCGGGCTCATTGGCCGGTAGAGAGAGCTCACCGAGTCCGCAACGAGGTCCGGAGCCGAGCCACCGAATGTCATTTGCAATCTTCATCAGTGAGACCGCGAGAACGTTGAGTGCACCCGAGGCGGCGACTACCGCGTCGTGGGCGGCGAGTTGAGCGAACTTGTTGTCGGCTGAGATGAACCCCAATCCACTTCGCTCGGCAATTCTTCCCGCAACCTGCTCGGCAAACTCGGCATGGGTGTTCAAACCGGTACCCACAGCGGTTCCACCGAGCGCCAACTCCAGCAGGTCCTCCAACGCCGCTTCGATTCTGCGAACATCGGCATCGAGCATGGCGACATAGCCGCTGAACTCCTGGCCGAGTGTGAGTGGGACTGCGTCCATCAGGTGGGTGCGACCGATCTTGACTATCGACTCAAACTCCTCCACCTTGCTGGCAAGTGCCGACCTGAGATGTTTGACGGC
This sequence comes from uncultured Candidatus Poseidoniales archaeon, assembly GCA_964586945.1. Lineage (GTDB taxonomy): Archaea > Thermoplasmatota > Poseidoniia > Poseidoniales > Thalassarchaeaceae > MGIIb-Q1. The sequence continues at coordinate 8,723 of CAZPJQ010000056.1, read as the reverse complement.
GGGCAGCAGTCGATGATGAACCTCTTCGGCTGAGGCTATGTGCATCGCCGTGGGAAAGGTGTCGTTACTCGACTGGGCACGGTTGACATGGTCGTTGGGATGAACCGGCGACTTGCCGCCCAACTCACCCCCGGCCATCTCAATGGCTCGATTCGCAATGACCTCATTCGTGTTCATGTTGGTCTGGGTGCCTGAGCCGGTCTGCCAGATTCTCAGTGGGAAATGGCCGTCGAGCTCACCAGCAATCAACTCCTCACAGGCGGCGATGATCAACTCACCCACCTCAGAGTCCAATTCTCCTAGAGCCATATTGGTCCTCGCCGCCGATTGCTTCAATATTCCGAATCCGCGAATCAGGGCGCGTGGCATCACATCTACGCCGATGTCGAAGTTGATCAGAGAGCGAGCGGTCTGGGCACCGAAATATCGGTCCGCTGGGACCTCCAATTCCCCCATCGTGTCCCGCTCGAGTCGAATTTCGTCCGCGGCCGCGGACGCCACTCTTGGTTCAACCTCCACATCCAAGTCCGGGCCGCTCGCTTCAGCCTTCATTCCAAGTTCCACAAGCCTCGCAATCGTTGCCGACCTGCCCTGTTCCCGGCCCCGCCCGACCTGTCGGTCTAACCGCTTCGCCAACTTCTCTGGGATACTGATGCTGAGGATGCGCCGATCGCCCGCCCTGTGCCTCGCCATGCTAGTACCGGGGAGTTAATTACTTAATAAATTGACGCTTAGGCCAACGGTTTAGTTCTTAATAACCTGTCAGCCCTCCGGCGCGCTGTTTGACCCGAAAAGCGCCAAATCCACTACGGAAATCCGCTTCACTGAGAAAGTCCCAATCAAGGAATTCGCTTCACGGAGATGATCTGCACTGGATGGTTTGGCTTGTCCTGGGTGTTTGTCGGACTCCCTTCAATCTCTCGCACCACATCCATTCCTTCGACGACTCTACCAAACACAGGATGCTTGGATGGAGTACTTCCATCCCACCAATCGAGGAACGCGTTGTGGTTCGTATTGAGGAAGAATTGTGAGCCGCCACTGTTCGGCTGTCCGGTGTTCGCCATTGAGAGAGTTCCCACCTCATTCGAGTACCTTACTCCGGAAGGGTGTTCGTCTTGGACTTTGTAACCCGGCCCACCAGTTCCGCAGGCTGGAGAGTTCGGGTCTGAGGAGTTGGGGCAACCCCCTTGGAGCATGAATCCCTTGATGACGCGGTGGAAGTGGAGCCCGTCGTAGTATCCCTTGTCCGCAAGTTCGAGGAAGTTCCCGGCGGTGATCGGCATCTCGTCGGTGAACAGCTCAATCGTGATGTCACCCATGCTCGTTCGCATCTGTACAGTTGTCATGGCTCCCGGCGAGTCTCCACCCTCCTTGATATTGGCGGTCGGGCTTTCTGAGGAGTAGGCGACAACAGAAATCGCCTTCATCTGGAGCGAGCAACTCATTGCTCAGTCACTCTCAATCAACTGATACTGAATGCTGTCAGTTGTCGGGGTTGAATCGGATTTTCCTGTCAAGTTGCTCTGAAAGTCCCACTGTGTCAAACTCTGTGTTCCGTCGCTCTAGAATTGTACCGTCTACCACCTTCCAGACATCGACAACCTCTGTCACAACCTCTTGACCGGTTGCATCAATCCCGTTCACATCACCCGAATGGGTGCCGGTTGAACGTACTCGGGAGACGACAAATTCACCCGCTTCAAAGAGTTCGAGAACTTCGCAGTGAATGTCTGGGGCTGCCGAGTACACTGCCTCTGCATACTTCCGATATGCGAGTCTGTCGAGTTTTCCATGAGGGCCGCCCTCAGCATGAAATTTTATCGCGAACAACTCTTCAATCAAATCGAAGTTGCCTTCATTCCAGCCCTCATCGAACCAGCGTCGAATAACTTGAGCAGGGATTCCTTCACTCATCGGCTAGCATCCCCCAACTTTCCGGGTGTGGGCCGGAGTATTATCCTCTTTCGGAATGAAAATCCCTTGCTGATGCAGTTCCCAGTCCGGCCCGCCCTCGGATGTGAGAGCCGCCGATGCTCGTTTGCTCAGCCTTCGACATCTGAAAGTGTGCTGAGTGGATGCAGTGGAATTCCCGCCGCTGCGAATGCTTCTGCGCCGCCCTCCTCCCGGTCGAGGATTGTGATGCAAGCGACCACTTCGCAGCCGCAATCCTGCAGCCTCTCGACCGCCTGCAGTGCCGAGCCGCCCGTGGTGGTGACATCCTCCAAAATGATACACCGGTCGCCCGAGTTCAAGGTTGAACCTTCAATTCCCGGCGGATTACCCGTCTTCCTGCCACCACGGCCCTTAGGTTCCTTTCGGATGAGGAAGCCGCGTAGGTCACTCCCCGTGACAGCCTTGGCGATCACGATTCCAGTTAGTGGGACTGCACCTAGTTCCAAACCTCCAACCGCATCGATGTCACCAATCCGCTGAAGTTCGTCGTGGATGAGAACGCCGAGCAGATGAGCGCATTCCGGGTCCATCATCACCGGTTTCATGTCGAAGAAGTGGCGGCTTGTTCGGCCACTGGCGAGTGTGAACTCCTCATGGTCGGAACGGAGCCAGGCCAAATCTCGGATTTTCTCGACCAATCGCTGCTGCGCCTCTTCTACGGCCGTGTGTTCCGACATCCCTCTCTCCATTTCCCACCTCTTCAGCGCGGGCGCATCAAGGTTGCGTGGGAAGGCTGCCGGAGTGTGAGTACGCTCTCTAATGAGAGCGAATGACTTTGAGCGTTGGTTGTCGCAGGGGGGATGTTCGCGAGCGAACGAGTGGTTTCAGATGTTGCATCCATGGGACGAGGAGCGCCTTACTGAGGAGATGGAGGCGTATCAGACGAGTCTCGATGAAGGCTGTGAAGTCGCCTACCAAATCGCCGAGGCGGCACGCGCTCAGGGGAAGGACCTCGTCAACAGGGTGGAGATTCCCCGCGCTGCCGACCTAGCCGGAAGAACCGAGAAACTACTCGAAGAGTATCTCGACGGGCTCGAGTTCGAGGATGAACTCAGAGAGCTGTTGGAGAACGAGGACAGAGAGGCAGCTTCCATCGAGATGAGCAAGCGGGTCGCACAGCGGATGCATGTACGAACAGGCGACCTCGTAAAGGCGATTGACATCGGACTCAGAGTCGGATTGGCAATCCTCACTGAGGCGGTTCTCGTCGCTCCACTCGAAGGCATAAGCAATGTCAGGTTGCTCAACAATGCGGACGGCTCGCAATTCGTCTCGGTCGACTTCTGTGGCCCCATCCGCGCTGCCGGGGGAACCGCTCAGGCCCTTGCCGTTCTGATAACTGACCTAGTTCGCCGTGAGTTGGGAGTTGGCCCCTATGTCGCCCGCTTCGAGGAGGTCGAGAGGGTGAAGGAGGAGTTCGGGCTCTATCGGAAGAACCTGCAGTATCGACCAACACCCGAGGAGCTCGACATGATCGTCCGAGCCTGCCCTGTGATGGTCAATGGCGAGTCCACCGAGAAGGAGGAGTGTGCCGGCTACGGAATTTTGGATAATGTTGACGGAACCCGCGTTCGCGGTGGTGTCATGTTGGTCATCGGTGAAGGCCTCTGCCTCAAGGCACCGAAGGTGCAGAAGCACACTGAACGGTTGAAAGTCGAGGGCTGGGAGTTCATCGGTCACTTCGCTGACAAGGGTAAGTCTGATGGTGAAAATGGGGCTCAGAAGAGGCGTCGTAGAATAGAGCCAAATACCCGCTTCATGGAGGACATCATCGCTGGCCGTCCGGTATTTGGTGAGCCGTCCAGAGCAGGCGGATTCAGGCTCCGATATGGCCGAACTCGGGCGACTGGGCTCGCCGCCGGTGCTCTTTCTCCAGTATCCATGGAGGCGCTCGGGAAGTTCATCGCGGTTGGAACCCAGATGAAGATTGAGCGGCCGGGCAAGGCGTGCGCGGTGACGCCGTCTGATGAATTGCAGGGGCCGTGCGTACTCCTCCGAGACGGGCGCTTTGGTCGGATTGACTCTGTCACGGAGTGGCGGGGGGTGTCGGAATCAGTGGGAACGATTTGGGACAACGGAGAGTTGATGATCGGCTACGGCGAGTTCTTGGAGAACAACAAGAATCTGGTCCCGTCTGCTTACAATCGAGATTGGTGGGCGGCAGACATCTGTGCGACTCTGAGCGATGAGTCGAGCGTTGAGAGTTTCGCCAAGGCACTCGGCTGCGTGCGTGAGGACTTGCCACCCGGAGCACCGGGATCTCCTCGTGAAGGTGGGCTGGAGCAGTTCCATTATCATCGAGCGTGGGTCCGTTTCCTCGTCACTCTGGATTTGGACTGGCCAGCAGTTGTCAAGGTATGTACAGCCTTCAACTGCGCAGTTCCGCCACCATGGAATCCCTGTTGGCTCGACCTACCGCTTCAGTGGCTCCCCCTTCTCTCGGAGACATTCTCCTCTGCGACCATCGAGGTGTCAGATTCAAATCCCGACGGTCAATCTCCAACCGAAGGCTGGAACGGTGACTGTACCTCTTCCCACTGGCTCCGGCTCAGCGGCGCGGTAGACGGATGGTGCCATCCGGTGGCGGGCGACAACCCACCCGAGGAATCACCTGGCCAACCCCTCACACTTCCAGAGCCGCTCACCGGTGTCTGGCGTTCGGGTAATTACCACCAATGGCATGGAGTGGTCAAGTCATCCTGCATGTTGCTCGGTCTTGAACACCACCACGATGGTGACGACCTTGTCCTGACCCGTGGCTGGGAGGGGGTGGTCGATGGGCTGGGTCTGCGAATCAAGGATGAAAAAATCATCTCAAAGTCAGACCTATCGAGCCAGATGGGAGACCGCGTTGAGCGACTTTCAAACGCTCTCAAGGTCCTCTCAGCGGAGCGAATCCGCCTCGACGGTCTGGAGTCGAGGCGTGAGAGGGTCAGCACAGAGGCGAAGACCGCCGCCAGACAGCGTGGCGAGGGAATTGCAGAAACCGAGCGCGCCGGGGAGGCCGCTGCATCCGAAGTCCCCGATGAGGGCTCAGTCGACCCCGATGTGCTTGAAGAGGCTGAGAGGCTGCTCGACGAGCACGAAGTCGACGGTTCGCTGTTCGTTGTCCGCCGCACCAGCGACCTGCGCTGGGAGCACTTTGCACCGGTCCGAATCGGGGCTCGCATGGCTCGCCCCGAGAAGGCCGCTCATCGAGTGATGAAGACCGCGGTCAACTCACTCTTCCCAGTCTCCACCGAGGGCGGACCACAACGACTTCTCACAGAAGCATCATCACGAGGAAACCTGCGCGTCGCAGTCGGTGCCCGAGAGTGTCAGAAGTGCGGCCGCCCATCCCCATTTGTCCGCTGCCACCACCGGCTGGTTCCTACAGAGCCGGTCGCCTGCAACGGCCGCACCCGCGCAATCAAATCCAACAATGGGCATTCAAGACGAAACCGAGGCGGAGAGTTCCAAACGATACCCCTCCGCCAAATCTTGGAGGTGAAGTTGGAGGAATTGGACCTCGATCGGATACCCAAGGTGAAGTGTGTGAAGGGGTTGAGCTCACGTGCAAAGACTCCTGAACCTCTGGAGAAGGGCATTCTTCGAGCCAAGCATGGTCTGCCGGTTTTCAGGGACGGGACCGTCCGTTTCGACATGTCCGACATTCCAGTCACTCACTTTCGCCCATGTGAGATCGGTACTCCTTGGGAGCGCCTCTCTCAGCTCGGCTATTCGCATGACATAGATGGAAAGCCACTCACTTCAAATGAGCAGATATTGGAACTTTATCCACAGGATTTCATCCCTAGCACGAAGGGAATCGAGCATCTGGTGAAGACCTGCGAGTTCGTTGATGACCTGCTTGACCGGTTCTATGGAATGGAGCCGTTTTATCTAGTCAGAAATGGCGACGACTTGGTTGGAAAACTGACCATCGCGCTAGCCCCGCACACCTCTGGAGGGGTCCTCTGCCGAATCATCGGTTTCACAGGAGCTTCCGGGGGGTACGCCCACACCCTCTTCCATGCCGCGAAACGCCGAAACTGTGACGGAGACGAAGATTGCATCATGATGCTGCTCGACGGCTTGCTGAATTTTTCGAAGGAGGTTCTCCCTGCGAACCGCGGCGGTCGCATGGACGCCCCACTGGTCCTCTCTACCCGGCTCAACCCGACGGAACTGGACAAGGAGGCGCTGAATGTAGACACCTCGTGGTTCTATGAGCGCGGCTTCTATGAGGCGACCCTTGAGCAACCGCATCCGAAGGAACTCGCTGACAGTATGGACTTCGTCGAGCGCAGAATCGGCACCATCGGAGCGGTTAGGGGCTACGGTTTCACCCTCGGCCTCTCTTCGCTTGACGCAGGTCCCGAAAACTCGTCCTACAAGATCCTAGAGACTATGATGGACAAGATGGACGCGCAAATAGAGTTGGCACAGATCCTCCGTGCTGTCGATGTACGAAAGGTCGCTTCGTCGGTCGTGGAGTCTCACTTCTTCCCAGACCTTCGTGGTAATCTGATGGCCTTCACCCGTGGAAAGGTACGGTGTGGCAGGTGTGGTGAGAAATATCGGAGAGCGCCACTCGCTGGAAAATGCATCAAGCAGAGGAAAGTCGCTGAGAGATCAGCCATCACTCCTTCCGGCGGACCGATGCAGTGCGGAGGCAATCTCATCATGGCGGTCTCGGAGGGTTCAGTTAGAAAATACGTTAAGGCGGCGACCCATATGATGGAGGTTTACGGCACATCGGACTACACCAAGCAGAAGTATGGCTGGCTAGCCGAATCACTCGATTCACTCTTCAAGAACGATCGCGTGACGGTTTTCACTTTGGATGATTTTCAATAGCGAATTCGACGAATATCGTAGTTTTGAAGCGTTAAAGCGACTCCATCCGGCTCATTCTTTATTATCTCTACATTGATTGGCTACCATGGAAAGGCTGGAGTGCCGCGATGTCACTGTTCTCCAAAGGTGCCTCAGCTTGACCTGGATCGTGATAATCACACACGGTCCTCACTCAAACCGGGCCTCCGCCGCCCGTTGCTGACGAAATGGGCCTCGTCACTCTGGGCGGCGGTGCGCCCACCTGTTGGGGTATGGCTTGCTAGGCCCGATGTGAATTTGGCTAGACTTCACACTCAATCTGGCCGGCGAATTCTTCCACCGGCGAGGAAGCCGATGATTGGCAACATGATCGAAGTCAGAACCACCGCGCCAAGCACTCCCTCTGAGACTTGGTAGGAGTCGAAGTACTGGTTGATGAAGTCAAGTGCGAATGTGAAGGCGACCAGTCCAATCAATCTGGGGATTGCAGCGGACAGCCCGGTGAACAGCCCTGACCAACGGCCACCATAGTAGGCGGCGAGCAGAACCCACAGGAGGGCGAGCAATAGGAAGAGCGTGGCAGGAAAGTCGGTCACAATCAGCAGGATTCGGAAGAACATCGAGATTCCGTACACTTGCCGCATCGCCCTACCGAGCGCCTTACCGTTACCAGATGGCAGCGTTCCGGTGTACTCCGCCTGCGCCGCCAACTCGTTGCAGAAAGAGGTCTTGTTGGCTCCGGAGACAAACCGCATTCCCTTCCGTACCTGCTTTAGGTAACTTTCGAGGTCACTCATCATTTCCGCCTCCGAATAGCAATTCCATCCCGTTTGCGAGAGGAATCCACGCTGCCTTCAACTCCTGCAGCCTCTCGACACCCTGTTCGGTGAGTGCGTAATACTTGCGAGCCTTCCGCCCCTCCACCTCCTTTCGAAGTTCTGGTTTCAGGAAACCCTTCTTCTCCAATCTCCCAAGTGCCGGGTAGAGAGATCCTTCGGTGATGACCAATCCCTGAGCCGTCGCTTCTGCTAGACCCGATATCATCGCGCCGCCGAAATCTGCCTTCCGGTTTAGGTATGCGAGCAGGGCAAGCTCGAGCGCACCGCGCCGCAACTCGCTTACTGCATCGACCTTGCGCGCCACTATCACCGTCTCCCTCAGCGCACCATCCACGGTCGTCCGTCATAGCCTTCGCCCCGCATCACATCTGCTCCGGGGGCTGGGGGGAAACACCAGCAGGAACTCCAGCTGGTGGGGGCGAACGGGTCTCGAACACCATGCATCTTCCTCCCTGTGTGGGTTGCACCGTGGTTCGGTCCGCGTCACCAGAGCGGGCCCGAAGGCCCGCCACCGCCAGGCGGTATTCCGGCATCCAAGTCCAACATGTCAGGGACTCCGCCGCCCTCCGGACTAGCCGTAGGTTGAGAGGCGACCGGTGCGGCGAGTGGTGCCGCCGTGGCGTGGCCAGCACCGGCGTTTGTCGCCATCCGGTTCTGAGTGAGATCTACCAACAACCTGCGGTGCCCACGCTTGCGCATGGTTATCCCAATCAGGCCGAGCACACCGACCAGTCCAACAATCACGAACTGTAGGCTGACCAACTCACCGGAGAGGAGCATGCCACCCAGTTGGATGACATCGATGCTCGCAGCGTAGCCAGGGTCGTGGAAGATGTAGTTGGCCGCCGGATAGATTGCGCCACCTATTGCGATGTAGAGTGAGACGCTGACCGCTTCGTTGCTCTCTTGGAAGGCCTCTGACTCATGCAGTTGGAAGGTTACGGTTGCGGGTTGGGTGTTGACGCTGTCAGTGCCAACCTCCGCAGTGTCGACCCAGTGGTACTTGTCTGGCACCTTGGTGTAGTCGTGGCTCCAGGTGAGTGAGGTTCCTGCGATCTTGTTGACATCGTTGCTGTCGCCGGTGGAGAGGAGATTACCATCCTCATCCTC
>CAZPJQ010000055.1:0-10240 GCA_964586945.1 uncultured Candidatus Poseidoniales archaeon | reverse complement strand
TGTCCCCGAACAAGATAAGGTGTTGGGTGATTTCGAAGAGCGACGGCTGGGATTCGGGGATGAATCCACTTGGCAAAATCAAGGAGGTTGACCTCCGTGCCGAAGTAAAGGAGAGAATGGATGCGGCGACGGATGAAGGTCGAGCCCTGCTCGGTAGCATTCTCGGAATGCGAATGCGCTCCTGCGCGGTCATCGCTGACCTGCTCGACCCTCGCTGTGAGCCACCCCACTCACCAGACAGCATCAGACCCTACCGGCTCTCCGACCCATTTCCAGCCTATTCCGAGCCGGTGGACATGGCACTCAGTCCCGACACCGATGCTCGGATTCTGGGAGACTTGCTGACCGTTCAGGCAGCGGCGACCGATGTTCTCACCGAGTTGAAGTTGCAGGAGGGATTGCACGACCACGATGATGTTGCCAGACTGGCTGAGGAATTGCTCCTCGCTCGCTGCCCCAGCATCTGCCGCCGTTGGTATCCGCCTGAGGTGGTACAGGCACTCGACGGCATAGACGAACAGCATCCGTGGACCGACTCTCACCTCGATTCAGCGATTGCCGTAGTCGAGTCAGCATTCAGAGTCACTGAGGAGGACGGTGTCAAGAGGCGAGAGATAGTCGAACCATTCAGCGACTGGCCGATGGCCAAAGTCGAGGAGGACCTCAGGCGGCGAATCGATGTACTGAAGGTCATTCGCCGCCGATTCCGTGCATTCATCATCGATGAGGCACAAGATAACTCAAATCAGCAATGGCGGCTTTTGAGCAGGCTTTGGTGAAGCCGAGCGCGTCAAGAGGATGACCCTGACGTTCCAATCTCACCGTGGCAGCCCACCGTCTGTTGGGTCGGCGACCAGAAGCAGAGCATCTACGGGTTCAGGCAGGCACAGGTTTCGGGCATGTCCCGCTATACGGTTCATCTCAGGGCGATTAACGAGATGGAATACCAAAACGAGAGCCGGCTGTTGATGGCTCCAGCATTGAGGCGGAGAGATGCTGCCCGCGATCCCCGTTTGGTCGAAGTCACGAGTTTCGTCAGCGGACTCGAATATGTCAACCACAGACCGATTCCCGAGGAGGCGTGGAAGCAGTTTGACCGGGCCGACGACGGCCGGCGACTCGACCATGTCGATGTTGTCAGGAGGGCCGAAGGGCATGTTGACTTGGTTACCAATTACCGAACCTGTGGAGACCTGTTGGAGACCATGAATGAGTGGTGGGTCGACCTTTTCGACACTCGTCACCACCTCTTTCCTGGTGATTGGTATGCCAGCGCGAAGGGGCTGAGAGCTGACCGAAGCGAAGAAGCAGGTCGTCTGGAATGGCTGCTTCCGGTATCGACTGGTGGGGCCAAGGACCCCACTTCCGACCTGACAGTTCCACTCGATCCGTTTGAGTTGGGAAGCGCAGCGAAGGCAGTCCACCTCGAGCATGAGATGATTGCAGCCCGCATCAGGGCTCTCATCGACGGCTCTCCGACCCATGTTCTCGCCGACACCCATCAGTCTGAGGCTGAGACAGCAGTCGATTTTAGGGAGATTGAGCCATTTGAGGCGGTTGAACCCCGGGACATCATGGTGTTGATGCCCTCGAGGACCCACATGCCGGATTTGATTCGTCGGCTCGATTCACTCGGAGTACCCGCCACCGCCGACCGAGATGGTGGACTGTTGCAGCAGCCGATCGTCCAGTCTCTGCTATCACTGGTGAATGCCGTTGCACGGCCCAACGACGTGAGCTTCGCCGCGGCGCTCGCCCGCACTCCGTTGGTCGGTTTCGATGACGCTACCTTAGAGGCCTATCTCGCTGATGAATCTGGCTCGTCCGACCTAATTGCCCGCTTGGCAGGTCACGCCACCTCAGAGGCACAGCGGGAACTCTTCACCCAATGGCGAACGCTGGCAGACTCCAACCGACTGATTCGGCTGCTCGACGAGACCCTCGACCACTACGACCTGCTACTTGCCCACCCAAGTCCAGTCGACAGGCAATATGCAGAGCAGTTCCTCGCTTTTGTTCGCCAGCAGACATCTGAAGCCGGTGGCGATGCGGTTCTCCTATCTGACCGGTTGAGGCATCTGAGCAGAGTTTCAGGAGGACTGTTGGAAGGAGAGGCGATGCCCCCCTCAAACGCGGTTCGAGTGATGACCATTCACGGCTCAAAGGGGTTGCAGTCCAAGGTAGTGGTAGTCACAGGAATGTTTTCGGAGAACCAGAGCAACCTCGGTCAGTCACTAAGAGAGCACACGCTTGTCACCGGTGAGATTCTGAGTGCGCGGATTCATCCATGGAAGAGCAGGAAGGATATCGATTCAGGTAGTTGGCGGCTGGCAAAGGAGGTGCTGACCTCCCAGGTTCAGGCTGAGGCACGTCGGCTACTGTATGTTGCCTGCACGCGGGCCAAGGACCTGCTGATTCTCGCAGGAGCACCCGAAGGTTCGGCTCTTTCGTCGGAAGGCGACAGCATCGATGTTCGATGGCGGCAGAAGCCGGTGCCTCGATTTGGCTGGATGTGGTTGGAGGCGATGCGTCAGGCGGCGCGCAGAGATGGCCTGCTGACGGCACCTTGGTTGCTCGAAGACGATGCAAACCTCGCAGTCCCGCTTCCCTTCCGAGTTAAGGGAGAGATTTCTCTCTCTCCCTCCGAGTTGCTTGATGATGCCAACCTCGCTCCTGGCAGGCTAGCCTCACTACCCGTTCACCACCATCCGAACACCCTTCTCCCAGAACGGCGGATTCGCTCTCCGCTGGTCAATTTCAAGCGGCTGCAGGATAGTGCTAGGTTGGAGGCAACCGGAATCGCTGCCCAGCAGACTCCGCCAAACAGGGTCGGCCGGATGCGCCTCGCACCCCACCTGCTCGACTCAGCATCAGCCTGCATTCGCCGGCACTATCTCTCTCGCTACATCGGCCTTAGTGGGGAGCCGATATCACTACCGTTGCTAGCGATGTCTTCGGGAGCGGAGGAAACGGGCAATGTGGTCTCGGGCCGTCCACCCGCAGCCAACGAACTCGGTTCGCTCTTCCACCGATTGGTCGAACTTGGACTACCCAATCCCGGAGCAGGTGAATCGGGGCCCTCAGCGCCACTCCCGGAGCAATGGTGTGAAGTGACGAGAAATTTCATGTTAGATGCAGGACTGCTCGACCAAGTCTGCAACGAACTCCTACCCGTTGAAGTCGATGAGAAACTCACCAAGCAGATGCTGACTAGAATGGCAGAACGGCTTCTCGACGGTAAGTTCGGACGGATGGTTTTGGGCAAGGAGTGCGACGGCCTGGTAGTTGAGGGACTCAGGACAGAATGGCCCTTCCTGATACAGATGGAATCGGAGATAGGCGGTGTGGCCGACCAGAGATGGACCCCCCACGGACCCCACACAATCCAGAACATCGAGAAGATCATCATCGAATTTGACGGAGTTGCCGATCTGGTCCTATGTCAGCGAGGCGTCGACGGCACCTCGACCATCCGTGCAGTCGACCTCAAGAGCAACGGCTGTCTGAAGATTCTCGACCCTCCCGAGGAGTTGGAGGAGACGATATTCGAAGCCGCGGGAGAACCCGATGATGAGACATCTCGCACAGCCGCCGAAAGCCGACTGCTCGACCAATACAGAATGCAACTCTTCCTCTACCATCGCTGCCTTGTCAGACAGGAGACGATGCGCGCACACGACGGACTACCTGCTCGAAAAGTCCTCCCTCCGGCGATTCTCAGCGCCGCTACGGGTCGACTGATTAGTTGGACTGACGGCGAACTTGAAGACATCGAAGCAGACTTCGAAGCGCTCCTCAACAAACTCGCTCGAGTCGAGGCTTCCGAGCGGCGCGACGAGTCGAATTTTCCCCGCCTGCCACTTGAATCGCTCGACATATGCAAATCCTGCCCCTACTTCCGCGGTGAGGTCAGGCTCTGCGCCCCTGAGGGGATGGCCCTCGGCGTAGTCAGTACCTTCACGGTCGATGCAGAGGGTGCCAGCGACCCACTCAAGAGTGAGCAAGCGTGACCGGTGGTTCAATCAGCAAACCTGCGTGGCGGCTCACATGAGCGGCGCTGAATCGATTGACTGGGACCAACTCTCGGAATTTGTCGAAGGGATGTGGGAGGACTCGGCACTACCCAGCCTGAGTGATTTCATCCGAATTCCCGCTCTCTCACCCGCATTTGACGACGACTGGGCGGCAAACGGCCATCTCGACGCCACGATTGACCTCTTCACCGGCTGGCTTGAGACCATAGAAATGGAGGGTTTGAAGGCGAATGTCCACCGTTTGGCAGGACGGACTCCGCTACTTCTCTGTGAGGTTCCAGGAACGGGTCCGGGCGAGGTCATCTTCTACTCACACCTCGACAAACAGCCGGAATTCACCGGTTGGTCAGAGGGCAAAGGGCCATGGACACCGGTTCGGGAGGGCGAATGGCTCTACGGTCGAGGGGCGATTGACGACGGCTACGGAGGCTACTCGGCGATGCTCTCGGTGATGGCGTTGAAGCAGCAGGGAATCGCACATCCAACTTGCCGATTTCTCATCGAAACCTGCGAAGAGAGCGGATCTCCAGATCTGCCGTTCTACCTTGAAGAGCTGAAGGAGGAACTCGGAAACCCCGATCTGGTCATCGTTCTCGACTCTGGAATGGGAGATTACGAACGGTTCTGGATCACCGAAAGCCTCCGAGGTTTGGTGGGTGGGACGCTCAAGGTCGCGGTCACCTCAGAGGGTGTTCACTCCGGACTTGGGAGTGGAGTCATCCCCTCCTCCTTCCGCATCGCCCGTCTCCTTCTCTCTCGGCTCGAAGAGGCCGAGACCGGTGAGTTGCTGCCTGAATGGCTGCACATCGAAATTTCTGACCAGTTACGCTCGGATGCTGGTGAAATCGTGGCAGTGTTGGGTGACGCCATCGTGAGTGACTTCCCGCTTCTTGATGGGGTCAAGGCGCAACATGAGGATATGACGGACGCGCTTCTCGCCCAAAATTGGATGCCGACTCTCTCAGTGACCGGTGCGGATGGAATGCCTCCGGTGTCCGCGGCAGGAAATGTCCTACGGACCAACACCGACCTGAAGTTGAGCGTCAGGATTCCACCCGGTGTCGAATCTGTCCCAACCTCGGTGCGATTGAAGGCGCTGTTAGAGGATAATCCCCCATTCGGCGCCCATGTGGAGTTCGAGATTGACACGCCAGCCAACGGCTTCTCCGCGCCGGCGATGCCGAGTGCGTTAGCAGAAGCGCTCAACGACGCATCCAACAGAACCTTCGGCAACGACGCAATGCCATTCTACGAAGGTGGCACGATTCCATTCCTCGCGATGATGCAAGAATCCTATCCCGCTGCACACTTCCTCGTCACCGGTTGTGGTGGGCCCGGCAACAATATGCACGGACCGGATGAGAAATTGCATGTTCCTACAGTCAAATCGGTCACACAATGCGTTTCCGCAGCTCTCGCTGCGATGGCAGACCGTTAAGTCAGCATATGAGAGCGCCCCTTCGGGGCGGCGTCTATATCAATGGCGAGCGAGTGGGAGCCGGTAGTGGTCTGAATGTCAGGAGACGACGAAGGCACAATCACGGATGAACTCCGCATCCGCCAACTGGATGAGGAACTAACCGCCCAGACCGAGCGAGTTACCAAGTTGTACAGCGCCTTTGAGCAGGCTGAGAAGGAAATAGTCCAACTCAAGGCGGAGATCGAGGTCCTCGAAAAGGAGGTCATCGACAAGGAGATCGAGCGAGAGGGTATCGAGCAACTTCTCGGCGAAAAGGACCATCGCATTCGTGACCTTGAACTCACTAGCGCCAAGCGCAGCAAGCAGGTAGACCATCTTGAACCCGAACTTGAGAAGATGGAGGAGAAGTTCACCCGTGAGAAGGACCGGCTAACACGCGTCTTCGAAATCGCAGAGGAACTTGACAACGACCTTCGTCTAGCAGTTGCTGAACTCAAAGCTCGTGACGACTGGTATGTCGACCACATGAAGGTCTTTGAGGATTTGAACAAGGCCATCAAGCGCCGCTACGAGATGATTGAAGCGGCTGTCGAAGCCGAGCGCAAGAGCCAGCATATGCAGCGTGCAATCAACGAGAAGTTGCAGGAAGCGATGGACGCTCGCTCCGAAGAGGCAGAAGAGACAGCAGTAGCGGAGGAGGCAGCGGCAGAGGTCGAGGCTTCCGTCGAGGTCACCGAGGAAGAGTGACCGAACCCTCAGATTCCCAGCGTGCCACGCAGGAATTCCGTGCTATCAACCTGAGAGAGGGCCCTAGCTTCTGGCTCGCCCCCTACATGCGCTCCGATGCTGGCGAATTGGAGAGAAGCGAGCCGCTGCAACGGTCCGTTGAGCAAGGTCACCTGACCCGGCGTCACCTCCGCCCACATGTCACCATCTAGATCGATTCGAATTGTCCTGCTGTCGAGGCTGATCGCATTGGGTAGCCATGTCATCTCCTCCTGCGAGTCGAACGCGTGATGGGCTTTGGGGTAGGACTTGACCTCGATGTTAGCATTCGCCTCATCTGCCAATCCAACCACCAGTTCGAGGGGGGTGTAGTCATCGTCCTCTCCGTGAAGGACCTGGATGGGCGAGTCCGACCAACGCTGCTCCTCGGGCCGCATGTGCGCGGCTGGGTAGAAGGGGAGATGGGCGGAGAACCTCTCTCCATCCGGTGCAAGGGCCTCTGCGATGGGTGACCAGGCAGAGTAGAGGGCGACGGTACCTCCGAGACTCCATCCTGTCACGGCGATTCTCTCTGGGTCGATTAGAGGGTGCGTGCTCAGCAACTTGAGCGCCCCAAAGGCATCACAGAGCATCATAGCGTGGGTCACCATCATCTGGTCCTCGACGATTTCGTTCACTTGGCGAGAGTCGAAGCAATGGACGCGGAACACCGCGATACCCGCCTCAAGCCAGTTGCTGATGTGCTCCTCGTGGTGTGGTCTCCAACCCCTGCTACCGTGGATGGCGACCACGCAAGGCACGGTACCTGAATCCCCTTCATCCGGCATCAGCAGCCATCCGAACATCGGATGCTTGGGTGTCGAGTCCAACTTGCACAGAATGTGGTGGATTTCGAATGGACTGGCTGACATGTAGTCTATCCGACCAGTACGACCGTCAGACAGGTCAGAGTAGCCGTCCATGTGAATCCACTCACTCCGGCCTAGAGCCGTCCGCTTTTATGATGCACTTGGCAGGCACTCCGCCCCAAACCTCACCGGGTGGGATTTCGGTCCACTTGGTCAGCACCGCGTGACCCGCCAACACCGATTCATCTCCCATTATACAGCCAGGAAGAATGGTTGAGCGTGCTCCGATCACACACCCCTTCCCAATTATTACCGAGGCCAAGATCAACTCGCCCTGCTCGACCACATGTCCATTGATGGTAGCGTCACCACCGATGACAGAATCATCACCGATGGTGACCATGAAGCAGTCGTTGATTCTCGATGAGGTGATTTGAACACCGCTGCCAATCGTACATCCCATTGCCCGAAAGTAGGTGTTTGCCTCCCATGAGGGAACGGTCTGGTTTAGGAATGGTGTCGCCAGTCTGTGGAGCAGCGAGAGGAAGGCCCAGCGAACGGTGAGCGCGGATTTGAGTGGCACCCGCGCCTCGGGAAGCCTTGGCCGCAGAATGATGCCGAAGGTACCGACGATGAGATGGATGGAAATCCCCCACAGTAGGTAGGCCCCTGCCCCGCTCAAGCCGAGCCAAAGTGCCCGAACCCACAGTTGGTCGGCCGCGGTCAACTCGTAGACATGGATGAGCAGTGCTGCACCCGGTACTGCAGCCAACCCCCAAATTGCTATGCAGAGGGTGATGACGAGTGTGGACAGTAGATTCTGGACGAAAGCGAAGTTTCGCATCCGATCACTCCTCTTGATGAGTATCCTCTGCCGCCATAGCCGCCGCTAGATAGGCCGCATCTTCCGCATCTGCCGCCTCAATTCCCGCCTCAAGGTCGACTTTGCTACAGATGAAGGTGCCAATGATGATGACCACGGTCACGGTGAGAATAGCTATCCTGCTGTCGAAGTTGTCACTCGCAATAGCGTACAGCAGAGGTCCGAACACCGCCGCCGCCTTGCCGATGAATCCAAAGAAACCGAAGAATTCGGTCGTCCTGCTCTCGGGGATGAGCTTGGAGAACATGCTTCTCGACTGGGCGCCGGCCGCACCCATGACGCAGCCGACTATCAGGCCAAGGAATATCCACTGCATGCTAACCGAGATTCCGAGAGGTGCCCATATCTTGGAGCGCACCGTGTTCGGCAACCAGTCAGCGTAGCCCCCTTCGATGATTGTCGGATGGTGGTCGCCCACACTGCGCTCTCCGTCGATGTCCTCTGGCCCACCCTCAAATGAGAATGAGAAGCGGTGGTCGCTTTCGTTGTGCATCGCGGTTACGAGTCCACGCGCTTCTTGGGGGGTTAGGCTCAACCTGCCCACATCTTCACCCTTGGAGGTGGCATCGGTCGATTTGGTGGTGAGATAATCCCAGAAGGCGGCACGGAATGAGACATCACCTTCTCCGGCAAGTGAGACCCAATCTCCCGATACACAACATACTCCGTTTCCGTAGAGCGTGGTCAGGTCGTAAGCCCCCTCCTCTTCGTTCCAGTCGTATTGGAAGTCGTAGCGGCCATGCTCATCCTCCAAGGCTAGCGGCGCGAAGCTGACTGCGGTGACTGCTACTCCACAGTAGATTATCAGCGCAGTCATCAGTGCTTCCTTGGTACCGTACTTGTCTGCTAACTTCCCGAACACGATTGACATCGGCACCGCTACGATGTTCACCGTCAACAGCAGAGCGATGTTCATCACCGGGTTGAGCCTCAGAACAGAAGCTCCGAAAGCGGAAGCCATTCCGTTTATCGTGTTCACCCCATCGAAGAAGAGCAGGTATCCGACTAGAAACAGTGCGAGCACCTTGAACTTCCGAATCTCACGCAGCGTGTTCATTAATTCTGAGGTCGCCACCTTGATGGCGTGTCCCACCGAGTCGATTTCCATCGGGTTGGGAATCTCCGGCTCGGGCGTGTTCTTGAACAGCCTGAGTGACCACCCCATCCACCAAATCGCTGACGAGATGAAAATGAACATCATTGCCCCATTACTCCAACCAAATCCGAGACCCACCGCAAGATGGACCATTAGAAGAATTGAGCCACCCATGAAGCCGTAGGCGTAACCCCAACTTGAGACATGGTCCATGCATCTGCGGTCGGCCAAATAGGGCATGAAGGCGTAGTAAAATGTGTTTCCAGCGGCGAATCCGACATTACCAATCACGAAAACTGTCGCCAAGTATTGGTAGTCGTAGGGTGAGGTGTATGAGGTCAGGGCCATCAGTGCAGTTGCCGCCACACCGAAGATTGTGAACCACCAGAGCAACTTCTTCTTGATTGGAATCCGGTCAGCGATGATTCCGAGCAGCGGAGCCATGACCGCCACGATCATCATTGAGAAACTGTTCACATAACCATAGAATGAGTCCCCTCCCCCTCCATGCGCACTATCAAACAGGTTGGCCATGTATGCTGGAACCACCACCGTGAGGACGGTCAACGCCCACGCCTGATTGGCCCAGTCGTACCAGTACCATCCCTTGAGCGCCTTATCCTCTTCCTCACTCATTTCCCCGATGAGTTGCTTGACTAGTGCAGGGTCCGTTTTCGCTTTGGTCGCCCCCGCAGCCCCAGCCATGTCTTCGGACATGTTCGAATCGGTTTTAGCGTTGCACCCTGCGCTTGAGAGGTTCCGAGGGGTTCATGTTGAGGTGCCATCCCCGGATAATCGGGTGGATTGGCCTTGGCAGGTGAGCACAGCGGTTGCACGAAGGGTGTGATGCCCTCTAGCGAACGAGCGGTGAAGGTTCACCATCTCGTCAAGGCGCCCGAAAATGCACCGGGTTCGGTTCGAATTCGGGAGTCGTGGGATGCGACTGAACCCGCCGTCTTTTACACTACACCCGAGCTTCTTCCTGACGGTACTCCGTGCACTGCTGCAACCCTCATCTTCCGCACCAAGGGGTGCGTCTGGTGGTGGAAGTCAGGCTGTACCTTCTGCGGTTACTTCAACGATGTCAGGGACGATGTCACGCTAGACGATGTGATGGCTCAGTGGGAGCACTGCAAGCGGGAGTTGAACGATTTTGAAGGCATTGACATGGTCAAGGTCTACACCTCTGGGACATTCTTCGAAGACAGGGAAAATCCCCCCGAATGGCAGGAC
>CAZPJQ010000054.1:6372-10256 GCA_964586945.1 uncultured Candidatus Poseidoniales archaeon | reverse complement strand
GAGCCGGTGTCGATGGGGAAGCCGTGGTAGGCGACGGTTCGAGCGTGCAGGCCTCTTGCGTCTGCGGCCGTCTTGTAGCCGTTGGCGAACTCGACATCCATGCGGAACTTGTAGGGCATGCTCCCTAGAAAGTGGAAGTCGTCGTCGACATGAGTCCATTCCGGCTCTGGATGTGCTTGGATCTGGTGGCCCACGATTGAAGGCCAGGTAGTCGAATAGACGAGGATGATGTCAGCGTCTGACTCCTCGATTCGCTGGCGAGCTGTGTCAAACGCAGCACGGAGTTGGGCATACCCATCATTCCCATCTGGGGAGAGAAGGGGTTGCGGGTGGGGCGGGACATAGAAGCCGAAGAGGACAGGCTCGTCACTCACAGTACCAACTCCCGAGTGGATTCGTTTGGATCCCAAGCGGCGATGACATTGCCTGTGCCGATGACAGACTGGTAGCCGTATATTTCAGCGGAGTAGTCGGGATAGCCCATAGCGGCCATCAGCCAGGTCAGACCACCACCTTCTGTCTCTGCCATCGTCTGCTCGGTGAACTCAGGCATCAGGTCGATGACCTCCTGCATCTTACCGTCTCGCATCAGTTCGACGATCTTCATGTCCCAGACATACTGGCTGTGGTTGTAGATGTGCTCGCGGCTCATGTCCTCGGGTAGAGGGGCCTCCTCGACGAAATGGCGGTGACTGAGGCTGTGGCTGGCCACCAATACGACCTTCTTGTCCGACTCAAGAATGGCCTTCAAACAGGCCTTCCCCAGTGCCGTGGCTTGCTCGTTCATCACCTCGATGGAGTAGTAATGGCGGTTGCGATTTGAGGAAATCGTGACAATCGGCTTGTCCCAGTCGGGGTTCAGCAGATGGCAGGAGGTGATGGTGCCATAGTCGACTCTGAAGTCGGGGTTTTCCATCATCTTGGTGACGATTCCCGCATCGGCCGCTGCGTCACGCATCGCGGTGGCGAGTTCGACATCGACAGTGAGGTCGTAGTTGTAGCGGAACAAGTTTGGGAAGACTGGGTCGACCGACTTCGACTTGAAGTTGGGCAATCCCAGAAAGTGGGTTCCGATGTAGGTCTGCCAGTGCGGCGTGAAGATGACGATGGCGTCGTAGTCGACATCCTTCAGTTTGCGTGCCAGTCGCTGGTAACCCCAACGCAGGGTTTCCCAGCCGCCTTCGGAGACGGGTTCGTTCTGTTCGGGATTGTCAGCGTAGACGAGGTGAGGTGGATGTGGCGCAAGGCAACCCATGACGATTTCACCCATGTTATCACGCCGCCCATAGGGCGGCGCTCTTTCAATGCGCCGCCGCTTGCAAAGACTCAATTCCCGCCGCCCACGCCGCCCCAGTAATGTCCGGAGACGACGATGCGGTAGAATCGGTGGACGAGCCGGTCTCAGGACTGGATACTGAGTCTAACGATGAGCTAGGGGGAGTCACCGTAACTGGAGGGGAGTCGGCTCCACCCGTAGGGGTGAATTGGCAGGTTTGGGTGCCGGTGGTGCTCGGTTTGGTAGCATCTCTTCTGTCAAAGTTGACCTTCGACGACCATGTCGGGCCGATGCTTGGATTGACCAGCGAGTGGTGGCTGGCGAATGGAATCCTGTTGTTCAGTGGAGACATCTTCACATTCTCGCTGTTCGTATTATCAATCAAGTTGTACGCTGATTGGGGAAGCCGTGTGAAATTCCTGCTCGGAGGGACACTGACGGTCTCGCTCTGCCTGCTCGGTGTGGTCTACCTCAGCGTCATCTGTTGGGGATTCATCATTCTCGGTTGGATTCTCGTGACCGTGGTTTGGGGGCAGTACAGACTATCTCCGCCACGGACAGGAATTTGGCTCGGTTTCGGTGGCGCTGTCGCCATCGTTCTCGGAAATCTGCTGGCCTTTTTCCTGCTCTGAGCGAGGTACTCATTCGCTTTCGCCGTTGTTTGGCCAAGTGTGGCTCGGCGTGCTTGTAAGCCAGTGGACTCCACTCTTCTTCATGCGCCAGAGTCGGTGGACTACCCAAGCGGTGATCCAAAGCGATGGAATGCTGAGCAGATAGGCTTTCCAAAGTGCATCTTGATTGTAGTCGCTGAGAACCTTCACCTCCATGACGCCGGCCTCCTCTTCTCCTGGGTGGTGCATGATGACGATGTGCCAGACCTTGGGCTGACTCACCTGCAGGTCGATACTCTCGCCCGGTGCTGCCTCGAGAACAGCCCACTTATCGGAGAGTTCCGTCCAATTGAGGACACCTGCATTCATCTGCTCGACAGTGTCCTCCGTCACCACCAGCATCACCTGCAATGTCTCTGTCTCGTGCCAGTTGGTGAGGGTTAAGTCGACGGTTTCGCCGTGGTCGAGTTTCTGTACGATTTCAAAGGTCGAGTCGCCCGGACCAAGCCGGAACGAGGGGCGCTCCTCACCAGTGTCGGCTTGGTAGGATACGGCTCCCATCATCAGGGCGACGATGAGTATGGTCACGATTCCCTCAACCAAGAAGTGGTTACGCCACCGCTTGCCGGTCATACCCTTGAAGACGCTGCCGTAGTCGTTTCTCAGGCGGGGTTGGATTTGATGGATGAAGAGGGCACCGATAGCACCGACGGCCATGCCGAGCGGAATGTCGACAATCCAATGAATCCCGAGATAGAGAATCGTGAAGCAAAACAGCACCGTGTTGGCGAAGATGAAGACATGGTAGCGATAGTGCGCCCAATCCCTTACTCTGATGCCTAGATTTCGACAGTGCATCCAGTTCAGCAGCAGGATGCCGAAGGGGATTGCGACGTGCAGCGAAGGAACTGCGTTGTCGAGAGGGTCGTGGCTCACATAGAAGGCGGTGTACATCCCGTCATGGTAGAGCAGTGCCTTCATCTCGGGAATCCAAGAGGAGGTCACCTCGACGTTGAAGAAGAGGTAGTAGGGGACCGCGATGGCGTAGATGAGGAGGTAGTTCAGGGTCACCTTGTCGGTCATGTCCCGCTCGCCGGTGTAGGCGTAGTAGACGGTCGTGACATAGATGAGAAACAGGTAGATGAAGAGGTAGTGGAAGTTCAAAACCGAGGTCAAAGTGGCGTTTTCGAAGGTTTGCTGAATCCAAAGTACGGGCTCACCCTCGATGGCGTACACCCAATCGGTCCAATGGCCGGTGGCTCCCTTGATGGGCTCGTTCAACTTGTCTGTGATGCCTTTCCAGACGATGATGACGATGTAGCCAGCCATGTGCAGGTAGTAGCGTTGGTCGTGGATCATCTGGCCGACTCTTGACATCGGGGTGCGGAGCTCCTTGCGGTGGAGCGTGAAGAGCCAGCAGATGGCTGGCGTGAGGATGAGGATGATTCCCATCATCACCCAGTAGGGGCTCGTCATGGCTTCGGCGGTCTCGGCGGTCGCTTTCAGCGTTGCCTACGCAAGTGACTCCATTGGCGCTCCTCTTGAAGGGTGGATGAACAAAGAGAGTATTCTCTAGAGGTGGACTCTACACCACTTTTTTCTCACTTTTTTGATGCGGGTGCGTCCCAGAGGTGCGAATTGCTCGCTATCAGCGATTATTCGCTATCGCTCGCTGCGCCCGCGAGCGATATGCAGATGTTGACGGCGTGTGAGTCGAATGCGACGGTTGTGGACCCCAGTCGCAGTATGAAACCGGCTGACATATGTTCGTGAATTATCCGACAGGCGCCAATTGGCGACCAGTGTATCGGTTTCGATGGTTTTGTCACCTACACATTAATTTTATACCAAATTGGCATCTTCAAACTGATATGCGACCATATATTACTAATATAAATAATCGAAAAGGGAGGTCTCTAATATTAGTCACGACTTACCTAATCAGCGAACAACTTTCTGACGAGCTGCTCAGCAAATTCACAGATTGATGTTTTGGA
>CAZPJQ010000054.1:0-6272 GCA_964586945.1 uncultured Candidatus Poseidoniales archaeon | reverse complement strand
CAGCGAACAACTTTCTGACGAGCTGCTCAGCAAATTCACAGATTGATGTTTTGGAGACTGAAGTTCTGATCGTTTAACCACTATAATTGTCAATTAGTACTCTAATCACATCGGATGAGCAGGGGTGAAGGGTAGTGGAGCGGCCAAATCTGTTTACGATACTCTTGACCTGTGTTGCAGTGTTATTCATGTTGTTTGCAGTAGGGTTCACTTGGCTGACTTCAAGTAATCAAGCCGACATACTCAATGAAGAAAAATACGAATGGGAGGAGGGAATGACTGATTTGTTTCTTACCCCATCTAGTGGTGACCTTGTCTTTCACTCTGGGGAGAGGAAAGAGTTGACGGTGCAGATCATAAACCCCACAGCACAGCCGGTTAGAGTAAATATCTCGATACCTGGCGCAGACGACTCTATTGATGATAGGTTTCCGATTACATATCACCCGTCTGGAGTCCTTCTTTTGGAAGAAAATTCCTCGATAGTGGTGGAGATTCAGATAACTGCTTCTCTTGAGTTCGATTCCCTGACAAATGATGGATTCTCACTATTTGTTACTCCAATGAATGACACAGAGTCGACCGGCTTCTCCCAATCCTACTATAGCTCAGACTTCGATATCTACCACAAAGGCGAACTTATTTCAATTGTCGATTGGCTCTTCGGGAACCAAGTAATTGTGGGTGTAATCTGTATTCTAGTCCTCATTGGCTTGGTATATCTCCGGTTCAATGGAACAGATGTTGGGTGAGCGTTCAGCCTATCCACGCCATAATCTGGGTAGGAGTGAAAGGTGAATTGTAGGTTTGCCCGGAATGGGACATGGAGATTGACTGAATCTGACGAACAGAGGCATTCAGATTAGTCCAATTTGATGCAGATGTTTGTTGCGTGTGAGTAGAATTGGAGGCTCCAGCGGCCGCCTTCTCTGCCGACTCCGCTCTCCTTCACGCCGCCGAATGGGACTCTGAGGTCGCGGTGGAGCCAAGTGTTGACCCATACCATGCCGGTGTCGATGCCTTCTGCGATTCGGCGGCCCTTGGCTAGGTCGGAGGTCCAGACGCTGCCGGCCAAACCGTAGTCTGTGTTGTTGGCGATGGCTAGCGCCTCTGCTTCGTCGGCGAATGGGTGGAGGGTGACGACTGGCCCAAAGATTTCCTCGGTTGCAGTCCTGCTGTCCGGTGGTAGTCCATCGATTACGGTTGGAGAGAGCCAGTTTCCATTTGCGAATTCTTCTGGTAATCCTTCTGGAGGCGAGCCGCCGGTGAGGATGGTGCCGCCTTCCTTTTGGGAGAGTTCGATGTAACCTGCCACCTTCTCCAGATGTTCCTTCGAGATGAGAGCGCCGAGCGTGGTTTCGGGGTCTGAGAGGTCGCCGATTTGGAGTGATTGGACTTCTGCGAGTAGAGCATCGACAAACTGGTCGTAGATACTCTCCTCGATGAGGATTCGGGAGCCGCAGAGACAGACTTGGCCTTGGTTGAGGAACCCTGCTCTCACGACGCCGGGAATTGTCTTGCCGAAGTCGGCGTCGGCGCAGACAATCGTGGCGTTCTTGCCACCGAGTTCCAAACTGAGTTTCTTGAAGGTGGATGAGGCGGATTCGGCTACCTTGGCGCCTGTTTCAGTTCCGCCGGTGAACGAAATCAGGTCTACTCCGGGGTGGCTGGTGAGCGGGGCGCCGGCATGTTCGCCTGAACCGTGGACGAGATTGAACACTCCCGCAGGGAGGCCGACTTCGTCCACGACTTCGGCGAGCAGACTCGCAGTCATCGGAGTGAGTTCAGAGGGTTTGGCGACAACGGTATTTCCCATGGCGAGGGCGGGGGCGACTTTCCAACTCAGCAGGTAGAGGGGAAGGTTCCACGGAGTGATTAGACCTGCGACACCGACCGGTTTGTAGACGACATGGTTGATGGCATCTTTCATCTCAAAAGTTTCAGGGGAAAAAGTTCTGACCTCTTCGGCGAAGAATCGAAAATTTGCGACCGAGCGGGCGGCGTCAACAGTTCTTGCGAGGGTGATTGGCTTGCCAGCGTCAAGTGATTCTAGTTGTGCCACCTCTTCGGAGCGCGCTTCGAGGGCGTCGGCAATCTTGTCGAGCCAGTCTGCCCGTTCTGTGTGTGCCAAGGCTGACCATTCTGGCAGGGCGTTTCGGGCGGCCTCCACTGCGGCGTCAATGTCGCGGTGGTCGGAGCAAGGGATTCTGGCGATGAGTTGTCCGGTCGCGGGTGCGAGGTCGTCAATCCAGTGGTCGCACGATGCCGGTCTGAACTCGCCGTCAACATAGTTGAGAAGGTCTACGACGTCGTCACTCACTGTGGCCCTCTCCCGAATGGACATGAGCCTTGGTCATCGCCTTGGAATACTTCTCCCAGTCGTAGTACCAGCGGTCACTGTCTGGGTCCCACTCATCCCAAGTCACCACCTCCTCGAGCTTCCCAAGCAGGTCGGGAGGAACCACTCCAGGGACAATGAACGCCTTCTGGCGGTGAAGCGGGTAGGGGTTGCGCAGTTCCACCCCTAGGACTCCAAGTACGGCGCGAGCGACATACCAGGTCGCCTGCGCGTTCCAGCCGTGGGCGATCTTGACCACGATTCCAAGCCCCTTCGGGTAGTCTGGATGGATGATTGAGAGGCCGAGCAGGCCGTCTGCGCCTTCCTTGGCGAGGACAGTTCCCTCTGCTGCCTTTAGGATGGTCGAGTCAAGGCGGTTGAAGCCGCCGATGAGGTCCGGGTTGCGCTGCATCGCCTCCCAAATCCAGTCGTCATCCTTGGTGGCGGCGAGTCCGGCGAACATGACGGCTAGTTCGTTCACGGTATTCGAGACGGTTGGTAGGCCGCAGCCGTCCTTGCTGACTCGCTGTGGTGTCCAATCAGGCTCGCCGAGAAAATTCCTGAGAACTTCGATGAAGAGAGGGAACCAGTCAGCCTGTGGAAGAGTGTAGCCAGCCCTGTTGATTCCCATGTTGCGGAGGGCGCGCAGGATTGCCGCGTGCTCACCTGAGCAGGTGTGGTACCAGCGACGGGGGCGGCGGACTTGTCTACCGAACTGGATGAGAGGGACATCGAGCGGGCACTGCATCAGTCCCCATTCGGATTCTGTCAGGATTGATTGGGCGGCGGCGATGTGCTCGGTGTCGCCGTTGTGGCTCGAGCAGGCGATTGCCCTCTGCTCCCAGTCGAGCTCGTCTGTCAGGACGTCGACGAAAGTCTTCATCAGCAGCGGCTTCATCATCGAGCGGCCGTAGCAGAGGACATTCCCGCCGAACGAGTGGATTACCTCGTTGCCGTGCGCCCATGCGACTGCGCCGTGAATCGTGTTCTCACTGACATCATTCCTCCGAAAATCGACCAGCGGCTCCCATTCGACGTCACGGCCGGTGGCGATTCCTTCGTGAGCCTCACCTAGTGGTGTAGTCGGATAGACACCTGAGCCGGGGCGACCGGGGGCGACGGACGAGGGACGGTGTTCGGGTGACATGTCACTGGCCTCCGTTGACTAGGGGGGCGACCTTGGCCATGAAGGCGCGCATGTCGCGGGAGACTCGGGCGGAGTCATGGCGGAAGAAGTCGAACCAGAGCATGAGCCGGTCTTGGGGGTGGAAGCGATTTCTGATTTGTTCGGCGATTTCCTCGGCGTTTCCGATGACCGCGTTGTCGGCGGCCTTGGACACCTTGGTGGGGTCGAGGGTTCCTTCGAGGGCGCGCCAGTAGGATGCGAGGGTGGATTGGGAGTCTTCGTGGGCTGCGGCGGACTGTTCTTCAGGTGTCAGACCATCTTCGTCGTTCAGGAAGACCATGATAGTGCGTGGCATCATGTTGCGCTGCCACTCCCCGCCGTCCGGGTGGTAGGATTCGGCCATTCGGTCGTGGGTTGCCTCGATGACCTCGGGCTGGGTGATGCTGAGGTTGAAGACTTGCACCGGGCGCCACTTGTTGACCTCGACCTGGAGGGCTGGCTCGTGGCTGCCGAGAACTAGATTCAGGAGACTGCGGTCCCAATTTTGGGGGATGCACTTGATATCCTCAAACCAGTAACGGTTCGGGATTTCCACCTGTTTGGGTTTCTTCTCAAGGGCGTGCTCATCAACTGCCGCCTGTTGGACTGCTGCCCAGTCTTCGTCACTGCGGAAGTTGGCGCGGGTGAGCGTGGTTTGCCTCACTGATTCGGAAGAGAAGGCCTCGCCGTTGAGTAGGCGGAGCATGATTTCGGCGGCTTCCCAGAAAATCTGGCCGCGTAGGGCTGGCCATGCCGCCTCTTCGACCTGGTCTCTCGGCACCACTCCGTAGGGGGAGGCCATGAACTGGAAGCGGCCGGCGGAAAAGCCGACATGCAGGCGACGGGTGTCGCTTCTCGCTTGTTGGAGGGCGCAGAAGTTTCCGATTCGCTCGGAGACGGCAATTGGGCCGCCGTTGGCGAGGATTGAGAGGACGGCCGAGCCGACCTCGATGTTTTGGGTGGCGGCCATGCTGACTTGGGCGAGTTGGAAGAAGTCGGTGCAGAGCCCGACTTCGCCCTCCCAGTGGGGGATAACCGGGCGCTTGTTCAGCTTCTGAGTCTCAGTGGAGAGGTGCGCTTGGGCGAGCCATGCGACGCCGTAACCAGCTTCGTCTGCGACCTTGAGTTGTGAGAGGTAGTTGGCATACATCGTCTGTTCGTCGGGGCAGAAACCGGTAGAGTCGGGCGTCTGGCTGATTGAGAAGAAGATGTCGAACTCCATGTGGGGTTCACCTCAGATCGAGCGCATGCGACCGCCGTCGACTGCCAATGAGACTCCTCGGATGGCGCCTCCTGCTTCGGTGCATAGGAATGCGATTGCCGCTGCTGTCTCGGACGGGTCGATGAGGCGTTCAGCGGGGACTCCTGCGAGCCAGGTCTCTCGGACATCGTCAGGGGTGGTCCCTCGGTTTTCGGAAATCTGGTTGGCCAGCGAGTCGAGACGGCCGGTGTCGGTGAAGCCAGGCAGGATGTTATTGATGCTGACCGCGGGAGGGAGTTCGCTTGCGAGGGTCTTGGACCAGCCGGCCATCGCTCCTCGGACGGTGTTGGAGACGCCGAGGTTGGCAATCGGTTCTCGAACCGAAGTTGAGATGACGTTGACAATGCGGCCGTAGCCGCTGGCCTCCATTCCCGGCAGACAGTGGCGAACCATTCGCTGGGCTGCGAAGAGGTGGCGGCGAAGCGGCTTGAGGAAGTCCTCGTCACCGGCATCAAGAAGTGGACCTGAAGGGGGGCCGCCGGCGTTGTTGACCAGAATGTGGATTGGCCCGTTTTCGCCGATGTGGCGGGGAATCACTCCATCGATGGCGCGACCGTCCTCAAGGTCGATTGGAACCACATGGGCGGCGGGGGAGCCACGCTCGATGCACTCGTTGGCGAGTTCGGCGAGTTTGTCGGCTGAGCGGCTGACGAGTGTCAGTTCCGCGCCTGCGCTAGCGAGCGCGAGCGCGGTGGCTCGTCCGATGCCCGCCGATGCGCCGCATACGATTGCGTGGCGTCCGGCGAGTGCGTCTGGCGATAGCGGTGAGTTCACTTCCATTGTTTCACTTCCTAGTCGACGTAGTGGGCGTAGGTCTGGTCGTCGAGTTTCTGGCAGACCGCCTCCAAGACCTCCTCTGGTGCGTTGCGGAAGGTCGGGTGTTCGCTTTCACCTTGCGGGCACCTCATTTCGGGCCACTTTCCGGCCTCGTAGGCGAGCAGAACCTCCTTCATGAGCACGCACGCGAGGGCGAGGGTCTCGTAGCAGAGGTCCTCGTAGGTCATTCCCCGCTTGACCGCAACCTCGCGGCGGAGAAGGAGTTCTCCAGTGTCGATTCCGTTGTCGCAGAAGTGCGCCGTCGAGCCGATTCGGATGTCGTGGTAGACCGACCAGGCGGGTGAGGCTGAGCCGCGGCAGTCGGGCAGAAGTCCGGGGTGGCTGTTGATCACCCCGTCTCGAGGGTGGTCGAGAATATCGCCTCGGATGATTCGGGTGCCGCCGAATACGATTAGGTCTAGATCCAAGTCCTGAATGTGGGGCATGACATGCTCCGAGTTGTGGATGGGCACGGTGATGTGTGGGACGACGATTCCGGTGGCTTCCAAGTCTGCGAGCTGGGACTCAATGGTAGGGGCGATTGGGTTGCCCTCGATTCGCTTGAGAAACTTCTCTCGCTCCTCGTCCCCAATTGCGGAGTCCTCGGTGATGACAATGGTGGGGACGAAGTCTTCGGATAGCATCTGGCGCAGCATCTCGCGGCCGTACGGATGCTCCTTGAGCATCAGGTA
>CAZPJQ010000053.1:0-10353 GCA_964586945.1 uncultured Candidatus Poseidoniales archaeon | reverse complement strand
CCAACTTGAAGGGGAAGGATGGGGCGCGCCGAATGCAGGTCGATTCCGACGAAGTGAGGCTCACTCGCTCCATCAAACTCGGTCGCAAGGGAAATGTCAATTCTTCCTACTACCTCAATGATCGTCCCTCATCCGCCACAGAGATTCGCAGGCTCCTCTCAGGGGCTGGCGCACGCGGGGACGGATACAACATCGTACTGCAGGGCGATGTCACCGCACTGGCAATCATGACCGCGAGGCAGCGCCGAAAGGTGCTCGAGGATGTCGCCGGTGTAACCGCCTACGACGATGAGATTCGCAAGGCTGGCAAACAGCAGGACAAGGTTGAGCAGTTCCTCGAGCAGATTGCGATTCTTGAGGAAGAGATAACCAGCCGTATCAAGACTCTCTCAAAGGAGAGAGAGCAGGCGATGAAGTATCGCGAGTTGAGGGAAGCACTCGATAACTCGCGCCAGACTCTGATGCAGTCGAGACATCGCAGCCGATTCGAGGAGATCGAATTGGTTGCCGATGAGAGAAGCGGTTACATCGAGCGGTTGGAAACGATTGGTGAAGACATTCAGTCCGGTGCCCAGCTGGAGCTTGACATTGAGGACCAACTGGCCGAGATTCAGCGTCAGTTGAACGAGGTGCTGGGGGATGATGGTAAGCGATTGGCTGACCAACAACGCCGCCTAGAAGTTGAGGTCGAGACCAGAAAGGACCGGATTAGTGACCTCGAGAAGACCAGCGAAGAGGCAGATGCAGAGGCCGATGTTCTCGCTGCTGAGCGAGATGATGCTCAGAAAGCACTCGAAGAGCACGAGGAATCCCTCAAGTCGGCCCGATCGGCAGTTGGCGAGGCGGACGGCAAGTTGCAGGCCGCAGCAGACGCTGAGGAGGAGGCGCGAACCGCCCTCGATTCAGGTGACAAAGCGACTCACGAGGCGAACCGCGCCTTCGGCAAGGCTACAGATGCTGTCGAGAAGGCGCAGAAAGATGCCAACGAGGCTCACCTCGAGGCAGAAAGGACGCGCCAAAGCGTCGAACTTCTCCACGAACAACTTGCGGAACTCGAGGTCGCGCTCGACGAAGCGCGACTGACTCGCGACGACCTGCTCCTCCATGGCGAAGACCTTGAGGAAGGCGCACCCGAGACAGATCGAACCTCACTAGCTGAGCAACACGCCAGGATTCAACGGCAGGAGAGAGGACTCCTCGAAGATGTCGAGAGAGCTGAGGCTCAACTGCGAACCGCCGAGATGACTCTCCTCCGCGCCCGTGGCGAGTTGGAAAACCGAAGTGGCAGTCGAGGCGGAATGGCTCAGGCTGTCAAGGCGGTAATGACCCTCAGAGACCGCGGCGAAGTCAACGGAATTCTTGGTTCAGTAGGTGAGCTCTGCGCTCCAAAGGAACCTCGTCACGAAGAGGCATTGGCTTGGTCGATGGGCGGCGGAATGAACAGCATCGTTGTCAGAGATGATGAGACTGCGGCAAAGTGCATCGCTTGGTTGCGCAAGAACAACGCTGGTCGAGCCACCTTCCTCCCACTCAACAAACTGCAGTCACGCCGGCCGGCTGGAAAGGCAGTGATGGTTTCCCGCGAGGCGGGAGTCGTTGGATTGGCAATCGACCTTCTCGACTTCGACCCGTCAATCGAGGACGCTGTTAGGAATGTCGTCCGTGACACGCTCATCGTCGATACGATGGAAATCGCTCGGCGTCACATGGGTGGTGTCAGAATGGTGACTCTCAACGGCGGAGTCGTCGAAGCGAGTGGCGCCATGGTCGGTGGCTCATCCAAGGGTCGCAGAATGCAATTTGGTGGCCGAATAGCAGGTTCATCAGCGGTGGAGAATGCACAACAGGAAGTCGAGCGACTGCAGTTGGTATCTGAGACCACCCGGGCAGCCCTCAACGAACTTCGCCGCAACGAACACGACCTCCGGGAGAGGATTGCCAACCTCACAAATGACGACCACGCCCTCCAAGTCCGTGCGTGGAAGGACGACTTGAAAAGAGCCGAGACCGCCTTCACCGCAGCCGAGAGCAAGGTCACTTCGGCCAACAACAAGGTCGGTCTGGAGAAGACGGCTCAGGAAAAGTCTGAGCAGAAGTCTGAAGCGGCTGCCACTTCATTGGAACAATCGGTCGAAGACCGAGCGACCGCTGCCGAGACACTTCAAGCGGCGAGCCCGGCTCGCCTCTCCCTGCTTCTGCGCGACTCGGAGAGACTACGCAACGAGGCGGAGCGGGCCAGACTCACAGCGGAGTCGACTCTCTCCGGTGGAGAGAATCAGTCGCAACTTCTCGGTAGTCAGGCGGCAGACTACGCCCGCCGACACGGCGAGCAGATTGGCATCATTGAGAAGGCAAAGGCGAGAATCACAGAGATGGAGGGCGAGATCGAGGTCTATCAAGTGGAACTCGACATCGTCGTCGAAGCACACTCACAGGTCACCGAGGAGCACAAGGAGTTGGATGACCAGCGCCTCAACCTCCGCGAGGACAGAGCCACACTGCGCGCCCGATTGGAGCAGAAGGCTCGCGAAAGGGATACAACCCGCAAGCGAATCGACGACCTCAACTTGCAGATAGAGCAGAGGCGTCGCGCACTCGAGGAACTCACAGAGGAGATGCAGCTTCTCGAGATTAAGCCACCAAAGGATGGCGATACTCTTCCAACCGTCAAGGACATCGAAGCGATTGTCCGAACACTCGAGCGCAAGGTCAACAACCTCGGCGATGTCAACATGCGAGCCATCGAGCAGTACGACGAAGCGATGGAGCGCAGCGGAAACCTCACGGAGGACGCAAAGAAACTCCGGGAGCGGAGAAACCAACTGGTCGGTCTTGCCGAGCAACTCGAAGAGGAGCGCAGCGCCCGCTTCACAACAGTTCTCAATATCGTCAATGAGAATTTCGGCCGAGTCTTCAAGCACCTGCAACCGGGTGGCGAAGGAGAATTGCGCTTGGAGAACCCAAAGAAGCCCTTTGAGGGGGGTCTCGAGATGTGGGCCCGACTACCTGGAAAGAAGAGCGGACTTGGCCTTCTCTCTGGCGGCGAGAAATCGATGGCGGCACTGGCACTCATTTTCGCAATCCAAGATTTCGAACCCTCACCGTTCTACTACTTCGACGAAGTCGACCAGAACTTGGACACCTTCAACGCCGAGAACATCGCCTCGCTCTGCCGACTTCGCAGTAAACAGGCGCAGTTCATCATGGTGACATTGCGAAAGGTCAGTCTGCAACTCGCCGATCACCACATCGGAATCACCCACGCCGGTGATGGCTGCAGCCGTCTCATCACAGACTTCGACCGCGAGCAGGCGATTGAACTCGGCGACGCCGCCCACGAGGAACTCCAGGCGATGAAGGCCACCGAGGAGAAGAAGAAGGAACTCGAGGACCTTCCAAAGGCGGCAGACATGGCGCGCGCTCCAGAAGAAGTCGAATCACCTTCCAGTCTGGGAGGTATTCCCCTTGATGAGCCGGTCGAGGCAGTCGAGGCCGACGAACTTGAGTTGGAGGCGGAGAGCGAACTCGCAGACGGCGATATCACAACTGCAGATGAAGTCGAGTTGGAAGATGAGGAAGGCACTCTCGTGTCACTCGCAGACCGCGCCGAGGATTCCAAGGAAGACATGGACGACAAGTTGAGCGTCGCACTTCCCATCGAGCAGGAACAGCGCGACGAATTGGACGCCCGCGACGCCGAGGAGGCAGCAGCGGAAGCGGAAGAGGGCGAAATCGAAATCGAACTCCCGACAGAGGACGAGAAGGAGTGAGCCCAATGGTCACGATGGACTCTCACTCACTGCGCGACGACATCATTGCAGCGATGATTGGCCACGACAAGAAGGTCGGGCTGCACAAGAGCCGCTACGCCGACCACATTCAGGAACTCGCGGAGATGGAACAGGCCGAGCATCAGGCGCTCATCGATCCGTTTGACCGAAGTGTCGCACTTGTCCTGCAGATGTTCAACAGCAATGACCTAGACCCGTGGGACATCGACTTGGAGACTTTCATCGAGTTGTTCAACCAGAGAATGAAGGACGCTGAGAACATCGATCTGCCGACCTGTGGCCGCCTGATTCGTATGGCTTGGCAAGTCCTTCACGGACAGGCCTCCACCCTCTTGAGCAGGGCTGAAAATGCCGACGGGTGGGAAGATGATGAGTGGGACTACATGCCGGGTTGGCAGACTGAGTACGGTGACGACGAATTCGCCTTCACAACTAGCATTCTATCGGGCGAGGCGAGTGATGCCCTTCCGAATCTGTTCGATGGCCGC
This sequence comes from uncultured Candidatus Poseidoniales archaeon, assembly GCA_964586945.1. Taxonomy (GTDB): domain Archaea; phylum Thermoplasmatota; class Poseidoniia; order Poseidoniales; family Thalassarchaeaceae; genus MGIIb-Q1. The sequence goes on along the minus strand of CAZPJQ010000053.1, from coordinate 6,074 downwards.
ATCAAACGTGATGCGGGCCGGCCGGTCACACTCGCCGAGCTGTTGGGCTGCCTCGCAGAGGCACACGAGGATGCCGAGGAGAGGCAGATTCGAGAGGCGGCTCGAGTTAAGCATGCGGCTGAAGTGAAGAACGCAATCGCCGACGTCAAGGGCCGTGTCCATCAAGAGAACCTCGAAGAGGAGATTCGCAGCACATGGTCCGCCATCCGGGAACTTGCACCGACTGGTGAACCAGTCACTGTCCAGAAAGTAGCTGATCGACTGAAGGAGCAGGGAATGGACCTTGGATGGAATCCAGAGGATGCGGAGACCGAGGGTGGCATCGTCGGATTCGTCTCAGCTCTCTTCCTGACCCACCGCGGATACACCGACATATGGCAGGTGGAATACCCCCATGGAGACATCTTCCTTCAGGACAAGTGGCCTCATCTGACCGACTTTGACGCGGTCACCGTTGAAGTCACACCGGTGGTGGAAGCATGAGTGAGGAGCCTCAACTTCCAACCTTGTTGGAGGCGACGCTGTTCGGGGCAGGGCGTTCTCTCAAGCAGAGCGAGTTGGCGGAACAGTTCGGAGTGAGCGAGTCGACCATCAGGATGGAACTTCTCGATTTGCAGCAGACAATTACCGCTAGAGAGGGGACTGCAATCCAGTTGACCGAAATCAACCGCTATTGGGTCCTTGAGGTCAAGCCCAAACTCTCCAACCACATCCCGAAGATTGCACGGACCGAGATTCCGAAGCGACTTCTGAGGGCAGCGGCACTCATCGCCTACCACCAGCCGATGAAGCAGAACCGTCTTGTCGAGATGTTGGGGCAGGTCGCCTACGAGCATGTCGGTGACCTACGAGAATTGGGACTCATCGACAAGCGACTCGACGGCAACACACGCCGTCTGACCACCACTCGCCGCTTCTCTGAGTATTTCGGTTGCCCTCACACCGCGACCTCAGATGTCGCCTCCTGGTTCCAGGAGCAGGCCCGGGAGCTCGGACTCACTGGCAGCCAACTCGCAGATGTCCTCTCAGGTGGCGAATCGGAGGATGACGGTGATGGCGAGGAGGCCGAACTCGACGAGGAGGGGGTCGAAGAAGCCGAAGCAGACTCAGAATCCGAGGACGAATCCGAAGAGCATGGCGAATCTGCTGAGGTCGGGGAATCCGACAACAGTGCGCCGATGGAGTTGGCTAGTGAATCTGAAGAAGAGCACGAAGCCGCGGAAGCCGAGTGAATTACTCGCCGCGTACCTGTTTGAGAGCAGCCTCAATGGATTCGGCGGTTATTCTGCCACTCTCTTTTGCCAGTTCGACCACATTTTCGACCTCGTCGTCATTCGCCCCTGCGGTGACTGCCATGTTGCGGGCGTGGAGTTTCATGTGTCCAGCCTGAATGCCAACCGTGGCCAATGCGCGTAGAGCACCGAGGTTCTGGGCGATTCCTGCCGCTGCGATCACCTTTGCGAGTTCATCAGCGGTCCTCGCACCCATGATTGCGACATTCGCCTTGGCGGTGGGATGTACTCGAACCGCACCACCTACCAGTCCGACTGCCATGGGGAGTTCGATTGAACCGACGAGATTCCCCTCGTCGTCCTTCTCCCAGTGGGTCAGGGAGCCGTAGGTTCGCTCGTGTGCGGCGTAGGAGTGCGCTCCTGACTCGATAGCACGCCAATCCTGCCCACACGCCACCGCAATCGCCGAGATGGCGTTCATGATGCCCTTGTTGTGGGTGGTCGCGCGAAATGAATCTGCGGCTGCGAAGTGATACGCCTGGATAATGCCATCAATCACCTTGGCACCCTCCTCAGAAGACTCGCCCGCATTGACCATCTCCTCTGGTGTGAACGTTGCACTGACCCTAGCCAACCTGTGGACCGCGAGGTTGGAGATGATGCGTAGGATGACCGTTCCTCCAGCGATGGACTCGACTCTCGGAGCGATGCTCTCAGCCATCGTGTTGACCGCGTTTGCGCCCATCGCATCGCGGCAGTCAACGAGGATGTGAACTATCACCATCGGGCCGGATTGGGTGTCTAAAACACGCGCTTCCAACCCCCTGCAACCACCACCGAACCTGACTAGAATCGGGTCGACTTCGTTGCAAGCAGAAATCAGTTCATCGGAGGCGGAAAGCAGCGCTTCCTTGGCAGCAAAGGGGTCCTCACAGCCAACCACTTGTATCTGTCCGATCATGATTGGGTCGGTGTTGTCTGAGACGAATCCACCCTTGGCGTGACAGCGTTTTGCCATGTTGCTGGCAGCAGCCACAACAGAGGGTTCTTCGAGGGCAAATGGGACCAGATAATGTTCCCCATCCACGATGAAATTCGTGGCCACTCCGACAGGCAGCGCGAGGGTCCCGATGACGTTCTCGATGATGCGGTCCGCAGCAGCCTCAGAAAGCTCTCCGGTAGCAGCCAATGCAGCCACCGCCTCAGGGCCTAATCCGGCCAGTTCCGCGACCCTCTCGCGACGCTCCTCGACGCTCAGTTTGTAGAAGCCTTTCAGGCGGCTGTTTTCGACCGGCATTGTGATTCCTCACGCTGTCACTTTCAGCGGCCCACCTAAAGCATTCCGAGGCCAAACCTCTGGTCGCCTCCACCGGACATCCAACCTTCTCTGCAGGGAATGCAGACCTGCTGAGAACAGGGTGGGAAAGTGAAGGAGTCCAGACTCATTTCTTGGATGAAAGAGGCTGCGCGCTGCCACCCCTAATGCGTTAGTGAATCGTTAATCGGGGGGTGCTTACGGGTTAACGCTTTTTTCGATGCGTTATTAACGCGTTAATGAGGAATATAATTGCCACAAAAAGTCACAGTTTTAGGAGCATTTGGGGGCTCGGTGGTCCTTTCAACGCTTACAAACGGGTCCCGAAACCAAGGTCCGACGCGTAAACATGTTAAGTGGACTTTGAGTTGGCGCGTATTAATGCAGTCAGAGCGTCCTGACAGACTGAACCTACCTCACCTGAGGTCGAACCCTTTCGATGTTCGAGCCTTGACCCATGACCAGCTCGATTTGATGGTTGGCAGGAACGATGTTTTCAGCGCACTTGGGAACTCGATTCGGTTCTTCTCACCAAAGGTGGTTGCACTGGTCGGAGAGAGGGGGAGTGGGCGCACTTCCGTGGTCCAATCCTTGGCCGGAGTGACCACCCAGACCCACACCGTTTTCTGGCCCTCTTCTGAGGTCGTTCCTACCCTTCTGAACCAGCTCTATTGTGACCTGATGGGAGACTTTGAAACACCCCCGGTTCCAAGCGCTCTGATCCACACCCTGCAGGAGGAGTTGGGGAGCCGTTCAGACCTGCTCCCACTAATCGTCATCGATGTCCCTTATGTGCACGGCCCTCTGCTATCAGAGGTGGTCTGCGCACTGATGCCGGTGCTCACCAACTTGCGTGCTCTCACGGTCATCACGATGACCCCGGGACAACTAGCCGCCTTCCCAGAGGAACTACTCGCTGAGATGGATGTCACAGAGCCGCTTGCACCGCTCAACAGGGACCAGATGGCCGAACTCATCGGCAAGCGCGTGCACAAGGCGAGCAGGGCTGCCTGGACCGCACCCGGGCCGCTGCTGGACATGGTGATGGGGCAGACCTCCGGCCATGTCGGTCGAGCGATTCGCCTGCTGCGAGATTTAGTGGACCATTCCCGTGGAATGCCAGTCACCGACGCCCGGAACCTCGAACTGAGCATCTCCTTCTACGAGCGGGGGCGCACGAAGGTCGACGATGGAACCTTTCAGCGGGTATCAGAGGCTGCGCCCCCCATACTTGAGACTGAAATTGAGGTGTTAGAGGTAGATGATGAGCCAACGGCCGACTCCGAGTCCTCCGAGTCCCCCGAGTCCCCCGAGTCCCCCGAGCTCTCTGAGTCAGCCCCCTCAAACACGGTGATTGAAGAAGAGGAGACATCACCTTTCACAACTGAAGCCGAGGAACCAGAGTCCCTCTTCCCCTCTCTGGCGCAGGCCGCCGAAGATTGGGGAGGTGCCGCTGAAGCAGATGCTGTCACACCAGAGACCCCCCTTGACGACCCAGAAGAAGAGGAGGATGAAGAGTGGCCCGATGATTGGGACGAGGATCCGAAAACGGAGTTCAAACCTGGAACTGAAGAGCAAATCCCCTCAGCAGATGCCGAACAGCCGCCCACAGGCTCTGAGCCCGAACAGGAGTTGCCGCGCGACGAGGCGGGTGGCGCGGAAATCATAGAGATGGCACCCGGGACAGCCCCTCCGCGCTCGGCTGGAGGATTCGGCGCCCTCATTGGCCGGAACCGCAGCGCCAAAATGACCCAACCATCCGGCATGACGAAGCGACCGCCAAACGCTCCTAAGACCCAGGGTCCTCACAAGGCTCGCCCCCAAGAAGGCCAACCGCAGCCAAGCAGAGGCCGTAAGGTGGAGACTTCCGACCCACGCGTTGACCTCTGGGTCGCTGAAGGGGCAGAATCTCCCTTCGATGATTCAGATCCAGCCCCCGAATCCGCCACTCCCGGGATCCCCCAACCGGCAGATTGGACTCCTGCGGGTGCTGACCAAATCCCAGATGTGGATGATGAGTTGGAATCAGCAGGGCAACTCGACGAAGAAATCGACGAGCAAGAGCCCTTTGAGCCTGCACCGGTAGAGGTCAGAAACGCCCTCGCTCACATACGCCGACCCCGCCCCATCCAACACGCTCCGGGGCTCGACATCAACCGACTGATGTCTCTTGGAGAGTCCGAGATGACTATTTTGGAGCAGGCGATTGAGCGTGAGGTCTCACCATCTGATGAGTTGCTGCAGACCGAATTGGATGTGGGAAGGCCACGGTTGTCACAACTTTTCAACGGCATGGAGAAGTTCGGCATTCTCACGGCACGGAGGCAGGGAAGGTCGCGACTGTTCCGAATCAGTGCTCAGGCCAGAGACCATCTAACCAACCTCGGACAGGGAGGTGAGTGAATGAAGGGCGACTGGCGGGTCTCGTGGAGCCACCAGTTGGAGGATCGTGTGGGTGCCATCTGCGCCCTTTCGGATGGAATCATCGTCGCTTGCGGAGGTGTTGTACGGCTAATCTCCGACCTCGGGGACTTTGTCTGGAAGAGGACTTTCCAATTCGACGTCTACAGGATTGTGGCCGACTCCACGAATGTGGCCGTTCTCTCTGGTCCGGGGTTCCATCTGCTGAGCCTTGCGACAGGTGACCCACTTGGTGAGGGCCGCGCCGTCTCAGGGGGCTTCCGGGATGTGCTTTCTCGGCCCGGCGGTGGCTGGGTGCTCCCTGACAGGGGTGACCATGTCCACCTGTTCAACAACGAGGGGCGAGGAATCCGCAGACTACGTCCCGGTAGGATTCGCAAGTTGGTCGGCTGGCTCGACAGAGAGCATCTGTTGGCAATGGATGACGATGGTCATCTCCGCTGTTTGCGCCTGTTCGGCGAGGATAGTCAGCGCATCATCGAGGAGAGGCGCTGGGCATGGGCTAGCCGCCTCTCATCCGGTCGAATGTTAGTGCAGGCGATGGATGGTAGTATTCTCGAAGGGGTCCCAAACCCGTTCGGGTGGGACTCCTTGGAGCAGTTGGGATCGACGGGGGGCGACCCATTGGAGGCGGTCCGAACCGGGGACGGCTGGTGGATGCTGACGATGGACGGCTCTCTCGATCGGATTCCACCAAGTGAAGGGGATGCGCTGCCAGCTGGAGTGATTCTGGCGAGCAACGACGCTGATGTGATGGCATCCTCCACACGCGACGGGCTGCTCCGCTGGTGGGAATCGCCCCGCCTCATCTCACGAAGGAGCGAACTTCTGCGCAAGTTGGTCTCTAAGGAGCGACGCAGGGTCGACTGGGAGCAGCGGCAAGTCATCTTTGAGGCGGCGAGGGATGCTGAGGACAATGGTCTGCTGACCCGCGCGGTCGAACTCTATGGCACCCTCGGCAGGTCAGAAGATGTCCATCGGCTACTCGCAATCAAGGAGCGAGGTGGCTGATGTGGCCACAGAGGGTTCCAACGACAGAGTCACTGTGGTGTTGGTCGAGAAGTACCTCGAATTGACCACTCGCGCCAAGGAGAAGGCGACCCCCA
>CAZPJQ010000052.1:4467-10379 GCA_964586945.1 uncultured Candidatus Poseidoniales archaeon | reverse complement strand
CGAACGCCGCCCTCAGAGCGAGCCATTCGTCGCTGCCGAGAAGTGCATTGTATGCTGCTTCAAAATCACCAGTTCCCTCAAATCGTGTGAAGTTCTCTACCGAATTAAACAGTCGAAGGTATTCACCAACCTCATCGAAATCATCGAATGTCCGAGGCAGTGGGAATTCGGCTGTATAGAGCATGAGCCCCGTGATGAATGATAATCCAGCATTGACATCATCTGAATCTAACAATACCATCAGTGCCTCTAGGAAGTTTGCTCCGGCAGACATGTTGTACTGGTTGTGTCCTGCATCGATCATGGAATCCCACAGTTGCTCACTGCCACCTATCCCTTGACCCTCCGTTGCAACCGTCACGAATGTGGACCAATCTCCGTTACCGATGACTATCGCCTCCAATGAATCGAACTCACCCTTGATTTCCAGACAGGGATTTGCCGTATCCCAAGCGTCGTCCATGGCTTGGAGAACCTTCTCAATTTCGCCACGTAAAACTTGACCCAGTTGCGTAGGGTCATCCACCGCGACCAAGACCCCGTCTTCTGCAATCACTCTGGCTCCGTACACTCCGCCAACAGAGTTGCTGGGAATGGTGTAAACCCCTTCCCACCTCATGGTGTTTCCATCGTCCTCGTGGACTCCAACACGTGTCAGTACGATGGTATCGATGACGACTCCCGAACCGGGTAGGCTAGTCGAGGAAATGAGTTCAATCGGGTCGATTTCAGGATACTTGATGATGTCAGCGTAAACCAGAGTAGAATCTGTGTGACCTCTTGTAAGGGCCATTATTTCCACATCGGCACCAACACCGGCAAACTTGGTGTTGACATGTCCGTCGATGCTCAAGGTTCGCGTGGCACCGCTGCTGGGCTGGCTGTCGTTAGGTGCTGGGATCTGTGCCATGGTCGGCGCGAAAGTCATGCAAACAAGCAAAATCGCAAGCGTTACCGCAGTTCTCTTCATGCGCGGACGACGCACGAGACCTTGATATGAGTATGGGTGGTTTATTCAATGCCTCAACGAAATGATATTCCGAGACTAAGCGCACCATTCTCGTCCAACAGGGATGCACACCCCCAGCCGTCGAATTCCGCTTCGGCCCAAGTTCCCCCACCATGGGTGAACGAACTGCTAGGAAGGCCAATCGCATCGAGCCAAGTGCGTAGTGGCGAGAACACAGGCCCACCTGAACTGGAGACCCCCCAGGCTTGGGCGGCGACCACCTCGTCGCCGGTGACTGGGCACCAAGGGTTGGCATCTTCCACCTCTTCACCGAGCTTGAACATCTCTCGTATGCCTGCCAACTCTGTGGGAGTCTGATCGTCGTCGAATGTCCCCTCCAGCCGTTGCCATGCAGCCGGGTGTTGAACTTGGGTAGGTGTCCTTGCCTCGACGAAGGTAGCGTTTAGGCTGATGTCGGGTCGAGTCGATTCGTCACAGAAGAAGTTGCCAGGCAGGCAGCCGCGCGCATCGTGAGCCCCTCCGATTAGTGGCTCGACCATAATCCAAGGTCCCGACCGACTTTCCTTTCCTCCTTCTACATTTACGAAGGCGGCCACATACCTGTCATCAGGAATCCAACGGGGCGGGTCGTGCTTGATGACGAGGTCAATTTCTAAGGAGGCGTCTCCAGCCTCCCAGTCGACTACCAACCACTCTCTGACGATGAGGTCGTCCGCCAAGTATTCACGCAGGTATGTGATACTCAGTTGTGCCTCGACGCGACCGAGCCTGCCGATGTCGTCGATGAGGTCGGTGATGACCACACTTCCGCTCACCTCCACTCCACGGGGGGTCGACGAACAGTCGCTGCACCCTTCACTAAACACGGGGTGAGACTCCAAGTCCAAAGTCGCCAACGCTTCGGTCTCAAAGCCGACGAAGCCGAGTGCATCCATTGACGAGCGAGTCGAGAGGATGACCGTTCCAGTCATCCGACTGACCTCCAGTTCGGACTCAACCTCTTCCTCGGGCTCGATTCCTATGGTGATGGTCGCCAAGACCACGATTGCGAGGACTGACCACTCGATCATGTTGCTATCAGTGATGGTTTCAGCCCCCCTCTTCGATGATTCTCGTCACTTCGCCAAAGTATTTTGTGGCTTGAGTTTATCCCTGAGGGATGGCATGAGAAAACCAGTTTACACACACCATTGAATCTGAATTCGTTCTAACCCATTGGTTAATTGGCGGAACCGCCGACAACGGTCCATGCTCCTAGGACTGACCGGCCGAAACGGCTCGGGCAAGAGCGCAATCATCGACTGGTTCGCCGAGAGGGGCTACGCCACCAGTTCCTGCTCCGATTCGATTCGGCACTGGCTACGAAACAAAGGCCGAGAGGTGACTCGCGAGAATCTCATCGAAGGAGGCCGAAATCTGAGGGCAGCCGGTGGCCCAGGCGTTCTCGCCGAGATGCTGCTCGCCCTGATTGGCGAGGAAGAGAATCACGCCATCGACAGCATTCGCACCCCGGCTGAAGTCGAGGCACTGCGAGCACGCGATGATTTCCTGTTGATTGAAATCCGCGCTGGCGAGGCGATTCGCTGGGACCGATTGAGTTCTCGAGGTCGAGCCGGCGACTCGAAGACCTTCGAGGAGTTCAAGGCGGCCGACCAAGCGGAGTTGGAGGCGCACGACGAAAGCGGACAGGCGCTACTCGCCACAGCGAAACTAGCCGATGTCGTGATTCACAACGATGGCACTCTCGAGGAACTACACGCCCAACTTGAAACGCTCACCGCATCATTCGACGACTGAATCATCTGCGCTCACGACGAGGCCCCGAACAAGTGGGATTTCGTGTTGGGCGCTCAATCCGTGAGCTCACCGCGTGGATCCTTAGGACCCTCTGTTCGCTGAACTACAACCCCATGCAACCCTCGATAATCTATCCCGTTCGCACCACCGAAGCCACCGTCGACCACAATGACCCTGGTGATTCCCGCATGGTGAATCAACTTGGCACACATCATGCACGGCTCCCCTGTCACAATCATCCAGGCGTTCTTCGTCGACACCCCGTTAGCCGCCGCGTTGCAGACCACATTCATCTCTGCGTGATGGCAACCAATCTCGATTCGAGTTCCCGAGACTATCTCCTGAGTGTCCCGCAGGCACTCTTCGCCACCACACAACTCTCCTCCGCCCCGCGGGCCACCGTTGTATCCGTCCATCAGGATGACATTGCGGTCCGGGTCGACCAAGAGAGCGCCAAACTTGGCTCGTGGGCAATTGCTCGCCTTTGAGAGCGCAAGGCACTGCTCAATGCGAATTCGAAGATGCTTCTCCTTCATCTTGGCCACCGACGCTCTCTTCGCTGACGAACAGGCCCTATGAGCCTTCGTCAAGTCCAGTAACTCTTCTCAGGAGTGGGGCGGAGTGTGGTCATCGAATCGCTGTCGTCATAACCGAGGGCATTCAGTAGGTTTCCGACTAGATAGATGCTGCCGATTACGAGAACCGGTTGGATGGGATTGCCCTTCGCCAACTCGATCGCCCGCGCCAATGCCTCGGTCGGGTCTGTGACCTGCTCAACCTTCGATGGAACCCCCTGTGCCTCCAACTCCGCTGCAACCAAGTTCGCTGGAACTGCTTCCCGCCGCCCTTTTTGTGGTTCAGTTACAACCACATGGTCAACCTCACCGCCGACTATGAGTTCGACCAGAGGGTGCAGAAAGCCCACCAAATCAGCCTGAGGGGTACAGCCGAGAAGAATCACGCCCGGCATCGGTGCGGCGTCTCCCTCCATCTGGATTCGCATCTGCTCGCAGACCTTCTCCATACCGCTCGGATTGTGGGCAGCATCGAGCAGAATCGGTACACCATCTGCTTCCAACCACTGCATCCTGCCCGGCCAAACCGTGTGGTGTACGGCGCTCTCGACCATCTTGGCGGCATCATGGAAGTGAGCGATGTCCAAGACCAACTTCGCCAATCTAGCCGCCTCTTTCTGATAGGTTGACCAACCGTCGAAGCCATCGAAGTCGGGAATTGGCCGATGGCTCTCGTTGGCGCGGTCGAAGCGGATTCCCATCGCTCGGTCGTATCTCCACCAGTAGGCACGACCGTGGTCAATCACGGCATCCTCGATTGCCTTCCGCGCATCAGCGTCGTAGTTCCAGCGAGCCACCAGCGCAGCCCCGGGTCTCGCAATCGCCGCCTTTTCGGCCGCAATTTCAGCCAGAGTGTCACCCAACACATCGGTATGCTCGAGCGCCATCTCGGTTAGAACGCATATGTCGGCGTGAACTAGCCGCGTCGAATCCAATCGACCGCCTAGGCCTGTCTCGATGACTGCCCGATCTATGCCCGCCTCGGAAAACGCCAGCATCGCCACAAGGAAAGTAGCCTCGTAGTATGAGGGGAGAGTAACCGGTTCCATCAGAGCCACCTCGCGCACCCTACCCAATGCAGCATCAAAACTGGCAGGAGTTATCGGAACACCGTCAATTCGGATCCTCTCCTCCACGAAGCATAGATGCGGTGAACTGAACATACCGCAACTTCTACCAGATAGGGAAAGTGCATTTGCGAGAATCACACAGCAGGAGCCCTTGCCGTTGCTGCCAGCCACATGGATTGAGGGGAAGCGCAAATGAGGCATTCCGAGCCGGGCGAGCAGCACCGCAGTCACCTCAAGTCCAGGCCTCATGCCTATGCCGCGCAACTCTTCGAGCCAGCCTCGCACATCACCCACTCGACTCCCCCCGGGACCTACCGTTACACGGTCGCCTTGAAATGACCTTTGAGGGTCGGACGGCCATGAGCGGCGTGGGAAGAGTGGCTGTTCTGAAGGATGCGATGTTATCGCAGTGGCGCTCCATGGGCGGTATGGCGGCGATGTTCGTAGGGACTATTCTCATAGCAATCTACATCCAACCCTACTGGGACAGACCGGAATCTCGGGCGTTTGGGGAAGCGGGTACCACGAAGGCGGGTTTCATCCTCATCGAATTCGTTCTGATTCTTCTCTTCACGGCCCTCATCATCTGGTTGGCACGCAAGGGTCTGCAATGGATAATCAAGTGGGCAGTTCTCTTCATCCTCTGGATTTCACTCGCATATGCTCTGATTCCTCTCGCCTCCTACGCCATGGACACGCCAAACGAACCGTTCGAGTTCCGCGCCGAGGCGGCGATAGAGGGAGAATTCCTGCTGAGTGAAGTCGATGCCAGCGCCTTCATGCTCGTAAATGACACCCATCTGATGCGTATGCAAGACGCCTCTGCTCTTCAGGCGGGTGGCGGCGTGAACACAAGCTGGAGTTGGTCGATACACACAGGTGGAAACGGGACTGTTGGGGATTCCTACCAATACTCTGCACATCCAGTCCGACTGCTCACTCAAGGAGAGAAGATGGTCTACTGCGACTATGTTCGCTGGGTCGAGTTGGCGACTTCGACCGGCGCCGAACTCGACAGCCATGACGGGAACTGCGAAGTCGGCTTCAGAGATGAGGATAACAAGTGGTCTGTGATAGACAGATATCTCACCAAACTAGACCCCTTCAAAGAACACCAATCCAACCACGGTTGGGTATTCGTCATGCCTGAGGGATACCTCGGAAACGAACACCTTCTCGCCACAGCGCCGGCTGAGGACCGAATCCTGCTCGTCGCAGAGCGCTGGGCTGGACTAATCGAAGTTCCACAGCAGCAGCATGCTGGCGAGTTCGGAGATGTGAATGTCACCGTCGTCTGGGAAATGACCCCCGACGCCGGTGATCGGTTCACCGCGGCGACTTGGGGGGAAAGCCCCTATGCCACATCCGCCGATGGCGATGAGAGATTGCTTCTAGTAGGTAGTGAGAATGGGAAGGTCCAGGGATTATCTTGGGTGAATGGCGCCCTTTCGGTTGAGGAGCATGTCAAATTCAACGAGCGAGAGGCGCTCGATGGCCCGA
>CAZPJQ010000052.1:0-4457 GCA_964586945.1 uncultured Candidatus Poseidoniales archaeon | reverse complement strand
CGATTCGTGGGCTGATGCTCGCAGACGACCAGGGTGACGGTTACATCGATGTCTTCGTGGTCGACGACGATAGACTCCGAATGTTCTCCGGCTGGTCTCTCGTCGAGCGTCTGAATGTCGCGGCCCCAGCAGGAAATGGAACCGTTGGAATGACGATTCACACAGTGGACGATCCGGCATGGGAGAAGGTTGGCATCGACTTTGGAGTCCTAACCACAATCCAAGCAGACGGCTGGCAGAGTGGAGTCATCTCGACACCGGCCACACAACCCGCCTTCATTATTGAGGACTCAGCCGGATACTGGCTAGCAGTCAACTGGTCGCACATCTTCGCTATGGTCTTCGCAACAGCCCTCATGGCAGCGCTCACCATCCGTCCGGAATGGTATGTCGTGAACACGGCAGGAATCCTCACGGGCGCGGGCGTGATTACAATCATCGGAGTTAGCTTCGTTCCAACCCTGATTATCATCTTCATGGTGGTCACCGCGGTTTACGACTGGTATGCGGTCTACAAATCCAAGCACATGCTTGATCTCGCCGACACGATGATCGGGCTCAAACTGCCGATTCTTCTGGTCGCGCCACAAGACAAGGGATACTCCTTCCTCGACGAAGGTGACGGCGCGATGACTGACATGGACTCTCGAACCGAGTCTTCCCAAATGGTCGGAACTGAGGATGGGGACATAGCAGTGGCCACAGACGCCGGCTCGACCTCCGCTGACTCAAGCCTCCCAGCAGCGCCACCCCCTAGAGCAAAGCCGGCAAAGTCTGGTGGCGACGCTCTCTTCATGGGGCTGGGCGATGTCATCTTCCCCGGTATGTTGGTGGTGTCAGCACTCACCTTCCTTCCGGACGGTGATGGTTACTTCGGACTCTCCGCGCCGATGTTCGTAGCGCTTGGTACGCTTGTCGGCGGGCTTGTGGGCTACTTCACGCTGATGTCATACGTGGCGATGGGTAGACCACAGGCTGGTCTGCCTCTGCTGAATGGCGGCAGCATCCTCGGCTACTTGGTGGCCGGACTGCTATCGGTTGGTACGGTTGCCCTCTCATTCGGCATCACCTTCTTCTGAGCGAGGGCGTGGATTGAAGGGCCGAGCCCTATCCGAGGGACGAGGAATATGCTCGACATCAACATGTTTCGCGAACATGCGGATATCGTTCGAGCCGACCATGACAAGCGTGGAATCTCCCACGACTCCATCGATGAAGTCATCCGACTTGACGAAGCGTGGAAGAAGGCGCGCTACGATGCCGACCAACTGAGGCGGCAGCGCAATGAGGCGGCACGAGGGATTGCCGACGCGAAGAAGTCCGGTGACACTGCCGAAGCTGAGCGAATTTTAGCGGAGGTCTCAGATTTGGGAACCGAGATTGAGCGATTGACCGGTGAGGCGGACCGGTTGGAGTCGGAGAGGGACATCCTACGGATGCGAATTCCGAATGTCCTTCACAGCGATGTACCGGTAGGCGATGATGAGGGCGGAAACACCCAGCTCTCGCTACATGGGGAGAAGCCTGAATTCGAGTTTGAGCCAAAGACCCACAACGACATCTTGGAGATGAACAACTGGGTTGACCTACCGCGGGCGGCGAAGATAGCAGGCAGTCGATTCTACTTCCTCAAAGGTGACCTCGCAAGGCTTGAGTTGGCGCTTCAGCAGTATGCTGTCGACTTTTTGACAGAGAGAGGTTACACCTTCGTTCAGCCGCCGGTAATGATGAATCGCAAGGCGTACGAGGGGGTCACGGACCTCGCAGACTTTGAGACGGTGATGTACGATGTTCAACCCGACGGCTTCTACACGATAGCGACCAGCGAACACCCACTCACAGCCATGTACATGGATGAGGTCATCGAACCGTCCCAACTTCCAATCAAGATGGTCGGAGTCTCTCCCTGCTTCCGGCGAGAGGTGGGGGCGCACGGACAGGGCGACAAGGGGATATGGAGAGTTCACCAATTCACCAAGATCGAGCAGATCGTCATCAGCCATCCAGACGACTCATGGGACTACCACGAGGAACTCCTCACAAACTGCGTCGACCTCTGGGACTCACTCGGGCTGCACTACGAAGTGGTCAACATCTGCACCGGTGACATGGGTACGGTGGCGGCAAGGAAGTACGACCTTGAGGCGTGGCTTCCTGGGCGTGGGGAGTACAAGGAGGTCGTCTCCTGCTCCAACTGCACCGACTATCAGGCCAACAGACTGCGGATGCGCTATCGGACCGCGGAAGGGAATTCCGCGGTTCACACACTGAACTCCACTGCGATTGCGACCAGTAGGGCGCTGGTGGCGATTGTTGAGCAAAATCAGTTGGAGGATGGGCGAGTCGCAGTTCCTGAGGTTCTGCAGCTTATCATGGGCGGAAAGAAAGTGTTGGAACCTACCAATTGGTGAAAGCAATTTTCCAATTGAATAAATGACGGTATTCGGCGGCAGAAACGAGTTGTCAACCAAGGCCACTCACCCCACCAGAGAGCGTCGCTCACTCAGCCGAATCGATTTCGACGAGGGTTGCGCCTTGGTCAACCTGATCGCCGTCTGAGAAGTGAATCGCCGTGACCGTTCCGGCGACATCGGCGCAGATTCGATGCTCCATCTTCATCGCCTCCATCACTACGAGAGGTTGTCCCTCATCGACCGACTCGCCAACGGTTGCCATCACGGTCAGAATCTTTCCGGGCATTGGCGCGGTGAGACCTCCGACACCCGAGAGAGAGGATGAGCCCCGCTCGACCACTCTCACTCTTGAGACACGACCGGCGTGGTGCACCCACCAGATGTCACCGACCTTGGTGAGCAGAATCCGTTCACTCACTCCGCCTCTTTCAAGCAACAGCTCATCAGCGGATTGCGTCAGGGAAATCTGTAGGTCGCCAACCGGAACATCGTCGCCAGCGCAACGAAGAGTGAAAGGGCGGAGTGAGCCATCATCGTCGACCACCGCGGCGATCCACACCTCTCCATCCCGTTCGTTGACAAATTGCTTCATTCATTTCACCTCATGGAAAGTTTCGACTCAATGTCATGAACGGGTTGTACGGATCGACCAAATCGCCCGAAGATTCCCCGACCTCTTCTAAGTAGAGGCCCCATTTCTCACCTGATGCAGCGGCAATAACTGCTACAGAATCTTCTGCCTGTGCCGACCATCCAGATGGCCAGTGCTGTTCGATGAAGTCGGTGGTCGTATCCCCCTCGACGAAGGAAGGGTGAGAGACCACATCGTGGAGGAACTCGATGTTAGTGGTGGTTCCCAAAATCACGAAATCTGTCAGCGCCCCCCGCATCCGCTCGATTGCCCTGGCCCTGTCAGAGCCGTGAACAACGAGTTTGGCGAGCATCGGGTCGAAGTCGATGGACACCTCATCGCCTTCACGAACTCCGCTGTCGAGTCTGATACCAGGTCCAACCGGGGGTCTCCAAAGCGAGAGAGGACCGGTCGCCGGCAGGAAATCATTGCCAGCATCTTCCGCATAGATTCGTACTTCGATGGCGTGACCGCGCGGGGTGATATCTTCCTGATTGAGTGTGAGTGGGAGGCCACAACCGATTCGAAACTGTTCCTGAACGAGGTCGACACCCGTTACCATCTCTGTCACCGGATGCTCAACCTGCAGTCGGGTGTTCATCTCTAGGAAGAAGAACCCGCCTTCTACGACGAGGAACTCGACCGTGCCCGCCCCGACGTAGTGAACCGACTGTGCCGCGGCAAGGGCTGCTGCCCCCATCTCGTTTCTCAGGGACTCTGAGATGTGGGGACTTGGTGCCTCCTCGACGACCTTTTGGTGCCGCCGCTGGATACTGCATTCCCTCTCCAACAGATGGACTCCGTTGCCGTGGGTGTCACAGAGAACTTGGATTTCGATGTGGCGCGGAGATATCAGTCGGCGCTCCAAATAGACTGTTCCGTCACCAAAGGACGACTGCGCTTCCCGCTGTGCCGCCAAGTAGGCCGAATCCAATTCACCCGCTCCGTCAACCGCCCTCATCCCCTTGCCTCCACCACCGGCAGAAGCCTTCAGAAGCAAGGGGAAGCCGACCTCGGCCGCCCTTGCATGGAGTTGTGCCATCACCTCTGACAAATCTCCTGAGTCGACTAACTCGGCGCCGGGAACGAGCGGCACTCCTGCCTCAGCCATGAGTCTCCTCGCTCTCACCTTGTCACCCATCGAATCAATCGCCTTCGCCGGAGGTCCGATCCAAATGATGCCGCTCGCCTCGACCGGCTCAGCGAAGTCTGCTCGCTCAGAGAGAAAACCGTATCCAGGATGGATTGCGTCTGCTCCGACGGCGCGGCAGGCGTTGATGATGGCCGAGCCGGAAAGGTAGGTTGAGGCGAGATCATCACCGGGCAGGTGAATGGACTCGTCAGCCATCTCCACGTGTAGCGGGTCATTGTCGGCGTCACTGTAGCTGGCTACCGATGCGAGGCTCATCTCT
>CAZPJQ010000051.1:0-10559 GCA_964586945.1 uncultured Candidatus Poseidoniales archaeon | reverse complement strand
GTCAGGGTGAATGTGCTGGAGTCCGGTGGTATGCCCGAGACCCCACTGGTCATTCATTGGGTTTACCTCAGAGGTGGACTGAATCTGCCCGACTCTGGTGGAACCTCTTCTGTTGGATATGAATCCAACATTGGTGAAATTTGGATTTACTCGGCACAGATTAATATGACACCCGCCAACGGTTTTGAGTTGCGGGAGGGTGACCAAGTAGCCATCTGGTTGGAGGGTGCTGACCTCGCCGGCAACGAGTTGTTCGGCGAAGGTACCGCTGATATTCCACGCTCGCCACGCATCATCATCCGAGTCTTCATGCCAGAGGTGTCGAAGGTTGAAATCGACTCGCTGAATCCAGATGTCGCAGATGATGTCTTCATTCAGGTGACAATTCGAAATAATGGCACGACGATGGGGAGCGTCAACGTGACCCTTGTCGAGGAGTTGGATGATGGCACGCTTCAGCACTACGACAGTCATGTCATCGAGGACTTGGCTCCTTCAAACAAGCGAGTGGTCGGCTTTGCCTGGGAGGCGTGGGACAGCGGCAAGCCGGACCTCTACATCATGTGGGACGATGACCCGACCCGGCTCACCATCATCAATCCACAAATCGACGTGAAGAGGGATGAGAGTGAGGGCGGGCTGTTCTCATCGGGTTCGGGCGGCATCATAGTCGGCATCCTCGCTATCCTAGCCTTGGGTGTAGCGGTCGCGGTCGCAGCCCTATTGATGCGACAGAAGGACGAGTGGGATGATGAAGAGGAGTGGGAGGAGGTCGAGGCGATAGCTACGGAGATGCTCGACTCAACCCCAAGTTCCGTTGCAGAACCCGCTACTGGTCAGGAAAGTCCCTTCTCACCTCATGGGCAAGAAGTCCCAGCAGACGCACC
The DNA here is from genome assembly GCA_964586945.1 of uncultured Candidatus Poseidoniales archaeon. Lineage (GTDB taxonomy): Archaea > Thermoplasmatota > Poseidoniia > Poseidoniales > Thalassarchaeaceae > MGIIb-Q1. Next base: position 9,672 of record CAZPJQ010000051.1, on the reverse strand, counting down.
GCTTCCCGAACAGGCACCTCCGCCGGGTTCGGAGCAGGAGTGGCTCCTCAAGGCGAGAGAGCAACTGCCGGATTGGCCAGATGAGACTCTTCTTGGCTACAAGTCGAACGGTTGGACCATTGAACAACTAGTGGAGTGGAAGGAAAACAACCCCGAGTAGGTGGACATTCTCCCCAAAGTCGAGTAGAGGGGCCTCCCCTAGAATCACTCTGCCTCTCCAAAGGTACTCGAAAACAAGTCAGGGCGAGGCTTGGAAAACCGATTATTCGCGCGTTTTCGCGCGCAGATGAAGATTTTCGGTTTTTGTGAAAACTCGTTTTGAATGATTTGGCGAGTTGGGCCGCGCGGTAGCGGTTTCGCCCGCGCATAATTTGAAACACTGCCAAAATACGCGCGCCGGGTTTCTGTTATTCTCAAACATTATATGCTTGCGCGAATGGGTGGCTCGCCGAGGAAGCAATTCCTCGGATGGGATGAGCATGGCCGGAGAGACAGCGGAAAGACGACGAGAAGAACTCAATGGAGAGATGGTGCAATTGCAGGATGATGTGGAGGAGCTTCGCAATTTGGTGAACACCCTTCTGACCATTATCATGGAAGAAGCAGACGGTGTGCAGAGTGGAGCTGCACCGACAATCCCAAATCAGCCCAAAAAGGGCTACTGCATGTGATTGGGGGAAATGTGAACAAGAGTGGTAACAGTCGGTGAAGCGTGGTCTCAAGCGTCTTCTACTACCGGTTTGGACCAACTCGATGCTGGCTCCGGAATGGAGTTTGGATTTCTACTAATAGGCCTTGAAATCGCCTGGTGGTTGACCGTCGCATATGTCACCAAGCGGGCAGTCAATACTCTACTGTCTCAAGAACCTGAACGCACCACATGAACTGGTCGCAACAGTTCGTCAGGCCCTTCAATTCAAGTGATTTCGTTTTGTCGGATGACCTGTGCTTCCTTAGGCTCTCAAACCGACTCACCCTTTGATTACAGCAAGCGGGCGCATTCGAGCGACGGGCCGAGCGAGCCCTGCCGCTGAGGTCAGACGAATGACTTCGTCCACATCCTTGTAGGCTTCAGGCGCCTCTTCCGCCAGCACATTTGGAGTGCGAGCGTGAACATGGATTCCCTTAGCCTTGAGAGTCTGCTGAAGTTCCTCGCTACTGATTCGCTTGCGAGCCGCACTGCGGGAGAGTTGGCGACCAGCACCGTGGCAGGAGGAGGTGAACGCTCTGTTGGAGCCTTTCTTGGGTCCAGCCAGCACCCATGAGGCAGTCCCCATGTCACCCGGTATCAGGACAGGTTGGCCGATCCCCGAAAACCGAGAGGCGAGTTCAGGGTGGTCTCCGCCAAGCGCACGTGTGGCCCCCTTTCTGTGCACACAGCAGTTGCAACTTGAGCCGTGAATGACATGCTGCTCGACCTTTGCGATGTTGTGACAGACATCGTAGACGACCCTCACTTCAGCATCCTTAGTCCCGATTATTGCCGAAAGATTGTCTCTCAATCGCTGGGTGAGAGCACTTCTGTTGGCGAATGCGAAATTACCCGCCGCCTGCATCGCCTCAAAGTAGGCTTGTCCCTCTTTGGAATAGAATGGAGCTGCCGCAAGTTGACGGTCTGGCAAAGTGATGTCCCACTCCTCGCTTCGCCATGAATCGCCATGGGCGCGGTAGCGAGATTCGAGAGCCGCCACATGGTCCGAGCAGACTTGATGGCCGAGACCTCTTGAACCGGTGTGGATCATGGCGCAGACCTGTCCCTCTCGAAGGCCGAAGGAGGCGGCGGCCTCTTCGTCGACCACCCTCTCTACCACCTGCAATTCGAGGAAGTGGTTGCCCGAACCGAGTGTTCCGAGTGATTTGGAACCCCGTTTCATCGCCCGTTCGGTGAGGGTGCGATTATCACCGTCGAGCAGCCCGTTCGACTCGATGTTGGCAAGGTCTTCGTGGAAGCCCCAGCCGAGGTCTGCTGAGGCTGATGCGCCCTCTTCGAGAACGGTTTGCAACTCCGCCTCCGAGAGAATGACGCCCCCCTTGCCCGAAGCGCCAGCCGGTATCCGATTCGAGAGTCGCTTCGCGAGCGCAGCCATGTCTGGTATCTGGTCGAGTGTCAACTCGGTAGAGCATAGACGGACTCCGCAGTTGATGTCGAAACCAACTCCACCTGGTGAAATGACTCCGTCGCCATCAATGTCGGTGGCCACTACGCCTCCAATAGGGAAACCGTATCCGTAGTGGAAGTCGGCCATCGCCCAAGCCTCGCCAACCACCCCAGGAAGCATTGCCGTGTTGACCAATTGGCCCGGTGAGCGGTCGTCCGAATTGGCCGCCCAGTGAGTTGCGTCAGCGACCAGCATCGCATCCGCCCTCATCTCGCCGTGCCGGGCAATCCGAAACAGAGCTTCATCCACCTGCTCTAAATGGTCCTTCCACTCTGCACTCATGCTTCTCACCCCCGTTTGGTCGGCTGACGGTGTCGCCCCCTCTTCAAGCGCTTTTCCCCTCGTCTACGCCGCATCCATGAAGTGCGGATTATCACTCGCGGCCTCCGTAGGAGGCCACGGCATGGCGTTTGGTGACATCGATGCTCCATTTCTAAGCGAGGCGGGATTCGTTCGCAAGAAGTGCAAGGTGACCGACCTATACTTCTGGACCCGTGACCCTTCTAGGGACACTTCAGGAGACACTGTCGAAGATGAGTATACCTTCATAGGAACACCTTTGATTCCCGGATTTGAGGAACGAGGTCGCGCCTTGAAGGACCGCATGAGGGAGGCCTTCCTCTCCTATTTCGAGGCGCATGGACACACTCGGGTCGAACCCTACACGGTGATTGCCCGCTGGCGTGATGACATTCATCTGACCATCGCTTCCATCGCCGACTTCCAACCTCATGTGACCAACGGCTCAGTCCCTCCACCTGCAAATCCGCTGACCATAAGCCAACCCTGCATCCGACTGACAGATGTCGCCGCAGTAGGCCGTTCCGGCCGCCATCTCACCACCTTCGAAATGATGGCTCACCACTGTTTCAACCGCCCAAAGGATGGTCAAGTAGTCTATTGGATTGACGAGTGCATTCGGTTCTGTGACGACCTCTTCGTCAATCATCTGAAGATTCCCGAGAATGAGATCACCTATGTCGAAAACCCGTGGGCAGGCGGAGGAAATGCAGGGCCGGCGGTTGAGGTCATCGTGGGAGGTCTGGAATTGGCAACTCTCGTCTTCATGAATTTGGAGGAGGACCCGGATGGAGATGTCGAGGTCAAAGGTGAGCGGTACCAAGAGATGGAGCTGCAAATCATAGACACCGGCTACGGGCTAGAGCGTTTCTGCTGGGCTGCGGCTGGGACTCCGACCATCTACGAGGCCATCTACCCCGAGACCGTCGCTTGGCTGAGGGAACTCTCTGGATTCGATGCGAAACTCGCTGAGGGAGATGTTGACTCAGAACAATTGCTGGGCGAATTGTCGCGGCTTGCTGGGATCTTGAACATAGATGTAGGAACTGATGTCGGCGCACTCTATGACAAGTTGGTCGAGCGACTTGTCAGCCGCGGAATCAATATCGGGCTCGCTGAGTTGAAGGCGATCACAGAGCCGCTGTCGGCCATCTATGCGATTCCCGATCATCTTCACGCGCTATGCAACATGCTCGGCGACGGATTAGTTCCATCGAATGTGAAGGCAGGCTATCTGGCTCGGATGTTGGCGCGTAGAACGCTGAAACTTCGGGACGGACTTGGCATCGAGGTATCACTCGCCGAACTTGGCGCTCACCACCTCGATATCAACCTCGACTGCTCCAATTTCTCCCAAAGCCGAGAGGGAATTCTGACAATTCTAGAACTGGAAGAGGTGCGTTACCGTGAGATGTTGCGGGCTGGAGAAGCTGCGGTTCGGACCGCCCTGCAGAGTGTCCCCCAAGATGCGGAAACTGTCGAGGACGAGTTGCTCTTCCACCTCGCTGAAACCCGCGGCCTGCAACCCGAAATGGTTGTCGGAATCGCCAGGCGTCTAGGCTGGTCAAATCTGACGGTTCGTGTCGGACTAGCCGCCGACATGGCGGCCCGCCATGCCACTCTGGTAAAGGGTGAGGGGGCGAAGGAGGGGGCGCAGATATTCGACCAACCTCTACCCCCGACATCTGCTGATTACTATGATGACACTAGTCAGATGGAATTCGATGGCAATGTTCTCGCTTCCATCGAGTTGAGTTCTGCTCAAGTCGATTCGCTCAACCTCTCTGTCGAAGTCGATGGCAGACCAACCCACGCGGTTGTTCTCGACCGCACTCTGTTCTATCCCGAGGGTGGCGGTCAGTTGGGCGACCAAGGCACTCTAGTGAATGGCTCGACTGTCAATGTTCTCGACACCCGGATCGAAGGTGAGGTGATTCTCCACCTAACTGATGGACCTGTCGAAGGGGCTGTGACAGGTCATCTCAACGAATCTCGGCGGCGGCAGTTGATGGACCATCACACCGCAGTCCACATCGTGGGAGGGTCCGCCCGTGCGATTCTCGGGCCGCATATCTGGCAAGCGGGCAGCAACAAGGGTGAACGCTATGCTCGGCTCGATGTCACACACTTCCAACGACTCACACGAGATGACTTGGATTCAATCGAGGACCACGCCAATGCAATCATCTCCCAAAATCCATCCGTAGAGAAACTGGTGCTCGACCGGGCTGAGGCTGACGACCGCTTCGGCTTCTCACTCTACCAAGGAGGCCCCCCGAAACACCAACAAATTCGGGTCATCAAAATCGGTGACCACGATGTTCAGGCGTGTGGTGGAACGCACCACGATTCAGCGGGTTCAGTTGGCGAGGTAAGCATCATTCGCAGCAGCGCGGTTCAAGACGGGGTGGAGCGTCTGCAAATCGTGGCGGGAGAAACGGCACGGGAGCACGCCCGGCGGCAGGAGCGTCTGTTGAGCGCGGCATCCGATGTCCTGGGAGTCCAACCAGAGGACCTTCCCGACGCTGTTCAGAGGTTCTTCGATGAGTGGAAGACACAACAGAAGAAAATCGAGGCGCTCGAAGGCGAAATTACTCGGTTGCGTACTAGCGGAGGCGGTGGGGGCAGCGTCGAAAAGGATGGAGTTCGCTATATCATTCTCGAAGGTGGGGGTGACCTTCGCCAACTGCAGGGAATGGCTGCCGAACTGACTCGGGATGCAAGCGTGCCGACTGTTGCAGTCCTCGGTAGCAGAGAGGATGGAGGCAAACTGCTCGTCGCCATCACTGAGGATTCGGCCGCAGCCAGCCGTCACGACGCAGTCGAAATCCTGAGAGCGATCTCGGGTCACATTGGTGCTGGCGGAGGAGGTCGGCCAACGATTGCACAAGGTGGCGGCTCGAATGCAGATGGGCTCGATGATGCCCTTTCAGCAGCTAAATCCCATCTTGGCCTCGACTGATACAAAATTGCTACACCAAGCCGATAAAATAGGACTACTCAAAGTTCGTAGTCGAGGGGTGGGTCCTTGACTACGAGTGAAAATGAGACAATAGTCAAGAAATGGATTGAGGAGGGTTGGAACGCCCGAAATCCTGCACTTATCGACGAGTTGTTTCACCCTGATTTTAAGGTCATAGGAAGGCCCAGCAGAAGGATGGGGCTTGAAGGGTACAAGCGGTATGTCCACGACTTCCTCACCGCATTTCCGGACTGGAACTTTGAGATTAGAGAATGCATCTCAGAAGGTGACTTCGTAGTCATCACCTACCTAGTCAGCGGAACTCACACCGGTCTAGGCTACGGCATCCATCCGCCCTCGGGCAACCGACTAGAGACCGTCGTTATCGATGTCTGGCGGGTATTTGAGGGGAAAATTCACGAGCGGGTCAATGCTGTTTTCGAAGAGAAGGACATCTCCCGACAACTGGGATTCAACCCCTTATACCTGCCCGGAGAAAACTGATTCGAGAGGTTCTCCAACCATAGAAACCGATTGATGACGACTGAGAAAACGAGGAATTGTGGACCATCACCTTGATGAGACTTCGCCAACGGGTTGCGCTCGGTGACTTTTTCTGGACTTGCCACCTACCCCCTTTCCGCCGCTGAGAATTCACCTGACGGGCAAGACGGTTCTAGCCGTTGGAGTAGACGGAGAACTGGTACACCTAGACTGCCAAACTCTTCACCCATCCTCCGAGGTCGCCAAACCATTCCCTTCCAGCATTCAACACTCGGTTGTTGCTGAGGGGAAATTCATCGGTACTTGGACTGAATATGAGTTGCAAATCGCTAGGATGGCCGCGCTTTCACTCTCCGAGCCGTTCCAAGGAGGCGTAAGTCGCTCAGATTTGCGTGTGGCGCTGCGCGGCGTTGAAAGTGAGAATGGCTCTGAAATCCACGAAACAAACGCCGGAGATGTGGCTGGCGCCGAGTGGTCACATGTCTTGGAGGCTGAACCGCTTTGCCTAGCGAGTAATGGGGAGCGGATTGCATTCTGCATGTATGGCAGGGGCATCTACTGTACTTCAGCGAACTCCGAGGAGTTTTGGCGACAACCGTTGGTGGAATGGCTCGACTTGAATCACCTATCCGACGGCTCGCACATCGTTTGCATGACCTGCGGTCCCGACCCGGCAGACCTGACAATCGAACGAATCTGGCTCTGGAGTGCAGGCGGCGGTTGGGCCTACTATTCGTGGGAAGACGGCGACCTAGTGGCGCAAGGAACTTTGGATGTAGGAATCGTGTTGGAGTCGGCTTGGTCCAACGGTTTAGGCGAGTGGTTGCTCAGTTCCCCTCCCCAGATTGTCGCTCGATGGAAGCTAGGTAGCGAGGCTGAAATCGCTACTGTCCAAGGACCGGTCAACTTAGCTCGATGGGAAGATAATGGCTGGTCGATCGCAGGTTGGAGAGAGGACCTTCGCTGGGACATTCATGGGCTCAAAAGCGAACCTCGAAAAGAGATAGGGGTTGCTTTCTACGACCATCCGAAGCGTGGAGCTCTCATTCTCGACAACATCGGTAATTGGTCGAAATTCGGTGGCGGGAAGAGCGGTTGATGCGACGGCCAAAGAGTCGGAAAACACTGAAGCCGAGTGGCGTAAAGGTGTAGCAGGCGGAAATCCGCCGGTCCGTTCACTCTTCTTTTGATTCGTCGGCTTCGGCTTCTGTTGCTTCGGCTTCTGTTGCTTCGGCTTCTGTTGCGTCGGCTTCGGCTTCTGTTGCGTCGGCTTCGGCTTCTGATTCGGTCTCGGTTGCGACTTCCTCAGTTGCTGCCTCGACGGGTGCCTCGGTGGCTGCCTCTTCGACGGCGGGGGCAGGTTCCTCTGCTACTGGTGCAGGTGCAGCTCCGGCTGTTGGATTGAATCCGCAGCGACCACAGGACTTCCTGTCCGGGTGGTTTGCGAGGAAGACACCGGGTCCACACTTGGGGCAGGTCTCGTTCTTTCGAACCAACTTACCATCTTCGACTGCGTAAAGTGAAGTTCTGTTGGACATCACTCCTCACCTCCTGAGACATCTGCTGCTTCCTCTTTGGCCGGCTCTTCCGCTTCCTCTTCGGAGGCGGTTTCCGCGGCTGCTGGTGCTGGAGCGGGTGCTGCGGGTTCTTCTGGTCCTGCGCCGTGGCGCTGAAGGATGTACTTCGGTTCGTTCTGCATAGACTCGATTGAGTCGTAGATGAAGGCTAGTCCTGTGGTCAGTGGCTGACCAAATCGAGTGGCGACCTCCTTCACGATGACCGTCTCTGCTGATGCACCTGGTTCCAACGATGCGATGGAGGAGCATAACTCACTTCGGCTGGGCGTGGGCTTGTTGGTGTGCGTCACCTTGAATTGAATCTCGACTCTGTTCAGTAGGGGGTTGTCCAATCTGTTGATTACTTCCATTTCTATTCCTCCTTCAGCGCACATTCACCTTGAGTGCGTAGTTTCCTGCTCTTTCGATGCCGAGTTTGGTGGCAATCTCCGAGCGACTATGGTCGAGAATGACGACATATCCCTGCCAGTCTGAGGTACAATGAGCTTCCGGGTGGGCGTTGCACTGCTCGAGGTCATCCTCCAATATTCGGTGGCATTCAGAACATGCCATTGGGATTTTCTTCGCCATTCTCACTCCTCCTTCTCTTCGCCGAGCCAGTCGTGTGCTCCAAGGCCGGGCTGCTTGCAGGTCAAACCGATCTTGCTCGAGCGTGGGTCGTGAGGGTTGAGTGATAGTGTGACTACGCGGGCGCGGACTGCATCCTTCAGTGCAAGTTGGTTGCCTGAGCGTGTGCCGACGACCTTACCTTCGTTCTGGTTGATGTTGACCGGCTCCTCAAGAATCTGCGACTTGTGGAGTAGTCCCTCAAGTGGTCCAATCTGCACGAAGGCACCGAACTCGTTCGTCTCGAGGTGGAAGAGAACTGCCTTGAAGCGGACTTTCTGGTAGATTGCTCCGTCGCCGTGGATGATTCGGCCTCGGCCAATCATCTCGTGGTCATAAGTGACGACGATGAAATTGTCGTCATCATCGAAGCGCCCTTCGAACGCCTGATGAGCCAGTCTGTCGACATGCTGGCTGAGCGATTGTCCCTCGCGGATATACTCCGCGGGAATCCTAATTGTGTCCTCTCTAACTTCAAGTGTGTACATTTCGTTCCCTCCGTTCGCCTATACTCAAGAAGTACCCGCCGGGACGGAAGGGCTCATGACCCTCCCGTCCCTCATAGGCGAGCGCCTCCAGAGGAGAGGTTCCCAGTGGCCCGCCGACCTACCGCCCCCATTTAAGGGCTGTGAATCAGAAACTGAGCAGGCTGTCGGACTGGGTTGGCAATTCCATGCTGGCCTCACTCGATAAGGTTCCGCTGCAGATGGGTGACCCCAAGGGGGTCACGGTTGCTACAATCCGCCTAACGGAGTCACGGACTGAGTGAAGGTTGAAGTAGCGGTCGAAGGGCATCGAATGTTGTGAATCGACAATTTGTCGGCGACGGCCGCAGTGCCAGCGCACAATTGAGCCTCCTTCTGATGGCCTTGATGCTCTTCCAAAGCGCCTCACACCTAGCCACATCAACACCCCTTGAAGAGGCCCCCCCTACTCACTTCTCAGGCGGAGAGGACATCGCTTGGTACGACGGTGGAATCGCATGGCCTCAACTCGGACGCTATGGCAGTCGTAACGCCACTGCACCAGACCACAGCACCACAGGTGGCCCAGGCAGTGGTTCAGTGGTAAATGTCACGACGCTCGCGACGATCGATGAACCTGAGGTAAACTGGCACCACTTCAGTTCCAGCGACTACGGGGCAGTCGGACTGGCGAGCGTTGTCGCTGATTTCTCACCCAACATCGAACTCACCGGAAATGCTGCAGAGCGCTGCGGCCAGAATAGACTGTTCACTGTGATGGTTTCAGAGCGGGACTCGGGCGGTTCGGTACATTCGTTCCTGAGCATTGTCGACGGCGGCTCGAGCAAGAAGGCGTGGGAGGCTGACCTCGGAGCGACGGACGAGGTGATGGCGGCACCGGTGATTGTGGACGCTGACGCAGATGGAACCTTGGAAATTCTCATCGCATACGACGCTCAAGGCACTTTCAACACCGAACTCTGGGGGCCTGAACTCAGTTGCAGTGAGGCTGGCTGGAGTTATGGTGGCACTGACACGAATGACCCACTGTGGAGTTACTCGGACCCGGACCTCGGAATTACAGTGCCCTCCCCGTACAT
>CAZPJQ010000050.1:0-10708 GCA_964586945.1 uncultured Candidatus Poseidoniales archaeon | reverse complement strand
CTCGCTGACAAGTCAATCGACACGACCCCCGGCCTAGCAAGTGGGGCGCCATGAGCAAGTGCTGCAGCGGCGCCATCCTTCACCACTATTCGTGGAAGAGAGTCGAGTAGGGTCTCCACCGGTTGGACCAGCCTCAGCATGGCCTCTGGTTGGTCATGTTCCCTCCAAAGGTGAATGGCATCAGCCAATTGGTGCATTGTGACCGCTTCCGACTCCAGATGCTCACTGGTGCGGCTTCGTCGCAGTTCAATCAACTTGACTGGACCGTCGAGGAGGAGCCCGAGGTCCCTCATCATTGTGCGGATGTAGGTGCCCGCTTCGCAGTCGATGGCGACTAGTACCATTCTTTCGTCTCTCTCAATGAGGTCGAAGGAACTGATGGTCCTCTGGCGGACCTGTATTTTGACCGCTGATTCCTTCGGTGGAACATTGTGGATCCTGCCGGTCAGGTTCTTGATTCCCTCTGCTAGAGCCTTTTCACTCGTGTCGGCGGGAATTCGGATGACACCGACATACTGCTTGCCTCCCTTCAAAATCCGAGAGGTCAGTCGCATCGCCCCTCCGGTAAGGAGCATGAGAGCGCCGGTCGCGAATGGGTCGAGAGTGCCACCATGTCCCATCTTGTCGAGGCCGAGCATGTCCCTAGCCCACGCGGACACTTGGTGGCTGCTTGGACCAGCAGGTTTGTCGATGAGCAACCAACCTGCAGCGAGCCTCGCCTCGACATCACGCATCTCTGGATCGCAACCATGTTTCGGGTCACTCGAAGCCTCAGGGTCCAAGACCAGTATTTCGCTACTCATCAGGCTCCCTCCCTCGCATTGAGTACGGCTTCGACGGCGTCAACCACCTCATCGGGGGAGAGCTCGTCACCATCCACCACCAAGTTGTAGGGGGTCATGTCGTCGAGAGTGATGTCGTAGAGTGTCTCGTATCTCGCCTGGTCATCTGACATTCGTTGGCGGATTCTGTCAAGCGCATCTTCGACTGAGCCACCTTCACGGCTCACTACCCGGCGCGCACGCTCATCCTCACTGACTGCAAGCCAAAGTCTGATGCAATCGATTTCATTGTCGTGGGCCCACCAACCACAGAGTCGGGACTCCACTACTTCCGGGCCGCCTGCGCTCTGCATTGCGTCGAGCAACTTCTCATCGAGAATCTTGTCAACCTCTGGCTCAGACTCGCAAAGTGCGCTGAACTCCTCAACCGACACTCCCCTCTCCGACGCGGCCTCTCGAAACACCTGACCTCCATTCAGACTGCTCCAGCCTCGGCGGCCACAAACATTGCCAACCAAGGTCGTGGTCCCACTTCCGGGGTGGCCGCTCACGGTCAGGAGTACCATCTAACGCCTCCAGGTGTGGCGACAGAATACGCAACGCAGTCTACCGTCTGGAGCCCGTTCGACGGAATCACAGTCACATTCGGGGCAACTGGTCCCTTCCTTGGGAGCTGCGCCGATGACCTTTGCGACCGCCGCTGCGGCTGCCTTTCCCTTCTTCTTGAGCGGACCGTCGCGCGATGACCCCCTCCCTGAGCCCCCTCGGGCCTTGCTCGTCGTTTTGTCCTCCCTCAGAAGTTCTAGGAGTGGTTCTGGAAGTGGCTCTCCTGCCACGACGACCGGGTGGTTTCGGTAGCGGAACAGTTTGATGTGGCGGTCAACGATTCTGCCGAGGGGTGCGGAGAGGCAGATGTAGGTCGCAATCCAAGCGGGGAAGATGATGACCTTGTCAGTCAGCAGGTTCCACTCCGCAGTCCATGGCAGTGAGACATAATCGACTCTATACTGCTCTACACTCAGGTTCATCCACGAGAAGATGGCGATGATGAAAATGAAGGTGAACATCATCGGCCGCATCATCGCATTCTGCAATTTCATCTGTTCAGGCATCAATCGCTGCTGAATCTTGGCGATTTTGTCCATTCGAACCTTGTCGCGGTCCTGCATTGCCTCTTTGCGCAATTTCCCCATTTGCTTGTTCCTGTGGCCAAGGTGAGCCTGCTGGATTGGGTCCATGAAGAACGACCTGAAGACCGTGTTCACCACCATGATCGACGAGCCGACCAGTCCAACTGTTAGGACGAACCAAATGTCCGAGAAGGGAATGAGCGGTGTCAAAACCGTGTCTGCACCGGTAGCGAGAGAGTTGCGGATTTTCGGGTTGATGAGGAGCAGTGACATCATCAAGAGCATCAGGAGCGGGGTCGCCATTGAGCCCAGGCCGGGCATCTCGGGCTCGTCGTCGAGTTCTGACACAGTGCCTCGGCAATGACGCCGTCGCATCAACTCTTGGGTCAGCGCGCCTACGGCGCGTAAACTTCTGATGGCAAGTTATGAGTGTGAAGACGCATCTCGCGGTTTGACAGAGATGGATACGCCGGAGGATGTTCTTAGCGCAGTTCGTGAGGCTATGATGGCCGACGACTTGGATACTGCAGAGGCAACTCTGCGGATGGCATCGAAGCGTTGGTCGAGAGAGCCGGAGTTTGCGATTCGGTACGCGAGGGTCTTGAGTCAGCAGGGGAAAGACAAGGCCGCATTCAAGGCCTATCGGAAGGTGATGAGGAAGGCGCCCGAGCGATTGGACGCCTGCCGAGGTGCTGCCGATTCAGCGATAAAAGTCGGAAAGGGGCGAGATGCAGAGAAGTTGTACGGCCGCGCCATCGGACTGGGGCTGTCACTCGATGAGGCAAACGCAGGAATCGCTCGCTCACTCACGCTTAGAAATCGACACGCTGAGGCGTGGGAGATAGCACTGTCACAGTTCAATGATTCAGGTAGAAAATGCAGAGAGTTGCACGCTTTGATGAAAGAGATGTCACCAATAGTTGGCGCTGCGGTCCCTCCGCTAAACGAATTTGACATGGCTGATGTTGAACAGACCCAACAAGAAGTTCGAAGAGACCACTTGGACCCAATTTTGACAGGCCAAAGTTTCGATGCTGGGAGTATTGAGGCCATGGCTGGTGTCGACAAGCAAACCCTCGTGGAGGATGATGTTCAGGAAATTGAGAATCTCTTCGATGATTCTGTTAAGATGGGTGGTGAGACATCCCTCGGCATTGACCTAAGTTTTCTAGATCAACCCTCTGAAACAGAAGAGAATCCCCTTGAGACAGAAGAGGTAGCCACTAGCGACCTGGACTTTTCCGAACCCGAGGACACATCGCAATCCGAAGTGGCCGTCGTGACAACCCCTGCAGCAGCCGAAACAAAAGCCACCGCGCCCGACGACGACGATCCATTCGCTGACTGGCCAGACCTCTGAAACCAATCTCATTCGCTATGATGGGTTGAGAGAATCTACAGAGTCCCTGGCATGTCTCGAAAGAGCATACTGCCTAGTGGGAAAAACGCGGTGTCCTCAGCGGTGCGAATTCCGTTAATCACTCGAATTCGAATGAGCAGGTTCCGCAAACATTGGCTCCTTCGGGGTTAGCAGAACTGCAGATTGGGCAAGTTCGACCTTCAGCATCGGCTTCGGCTGCGGGCTCGTCGGCGACATCATCGTCACCCGACTCATCTTCTTCTGAGCCTTCATCACCGGTTATCTGTTGGAGGGCGGCGTCCATGTCGCCGTCGGAGTCAGAATCGTCCGCGTCGTCACCGTCGTCTGAGTCTGCATCTTCAGCGTCGTCACCGGCGTCCGAGTCAGCGTCATCACCGTCATCTGAGTCAGCCTCTTCACCGCCAGCATCGTCGTCTTCCTCGTCATCCGTTGGTTCCTCTTCCTGAGAATCTTCACTAGGCAGGGGTGGGAGGTCCTCGTCGACCTCGTCACCGAATGAAGCGCCGTGGAATTCTTGCGCCTCACTGACCTTGTACTCAACATCAGCATCGCCGACTAACTCGTAGATGACCTCAATCCTCTCATCCTTCTCAATGACGTCGAGGTGCCAAGTGACCTTGGTGCCATCATCCATTGCCTCTTTTTCCATCTCTGCCTCTCGGTTGCCTTTGGCATCGGAGCGGATGTTGTAGCCCTTGATTTCAAAGGCCGCTGGAACTACATCGTGTAGAATAAGGTCTTCAAGTGCCGAGTCTGAACGGTTTTGGAACATGATCATCACCTCGTAGCGACCTGCGCCACCAGCTGGGAACACTTCCTTTCCAGTACTGAACTTGCGTCGCTTGTGAATGACACGGACGATGGGAACCTCGTCGAGCATTCTGGTAGCTACAGGTCCGTACCTCTCGGCGCTGAAGTCGCAGCGGAGTGGTCCCGCGACTACATCGTTATCTGGGCTCGGGTCCTGAGCAACCAACGGGTAGGATACCGTTAGGGTCTGACCAGGCTCTAGGCCGATTGGACCCTTGGTTCCGATTGTCAGTAACATTGTGTGGCCTGGGCCATCCGGGCTGACTCTTTCAGACTCCAGTGAGAGGCCTTCTTTTACCTCTATTCTGAACTGGTCTCGAATCAGATCCTTGCCATCTATCGAGCACAATACCTGCTCGATGTCGGGGTGGTTGAAGAGTCCCGGGATGTCGTCGGTCATTCTCATCAGATTGACGGCCGATGAACCAGTATTCTTCACGGTTATCTCTGCATCAACAGCGGCCTCTCTAAAACTTCTCAAAACATCAACTGAGTAGTTCTTATTGACTTCTGCCTCAAGGACGGTAATCACATGTTGCTGCAACTCTATTGCACCGTTTGTGCTGTGAGTCACTCGGGGGATTACGGTGAAGCCGAGTTCTTGATTGAAGTTAGGCTTCTCGGTTGACGGCACGATTTCAACTGAACTCTTCCATATTCCATCAGGAAGGACATCCTTCTCGACATCGGTGATGTCGTAGAGCAGATCATCTGAACCGGCCAGCTTCACTTGAAGTCTAACCAAGTCGACAGCGAAAGACGAGCGATTTTCAAATATCGCTTGACAGGCCCAGTTGTCTGGGCGTTCGTCCTCATCAACATCCATGAAACTGAATCCGCGACAGAACGCATCCAATTCAGTGACGGACATCGCTGAAAGGGTTGCATCTGCTCGATAGGTAGCGCTGGTGGTGCCTGCATCGATTGGGTCAATAACTTCTGAGACCAAATCGGCTGTCAATGGAAGAGTCCTCTTGCCGCCGGGCGAGAGGGTACCTACTACCCATGTGAGTGCTCCTTGGTTTACTGTGTGAGAATCGCCTCCTGCAACGGTCAGTTGCGAAGGGATGTCTCGGGTGACCTCGACATCGTGTAGGTCGACAGGTCCAACATTCTCTACTTCAACTTCGATAGAGATTGTTTGTGCCTCCTCAGAACAGACTGAGGATGTGCTTCGGTCCTGTCCGCGATCGGGTTTGGTGTCGAGTCGCTCTCTAACAACCAACATCCGTGGTCCCGAGACTTCGTATTCACGGGTATGGTCCTTTCCGGGGTCCAATTCCTGTACTGGCAAATGACCTTGCTCGATATCGGTGTTTGATAGTCCACTCAGGAAAATGTCGATGTCCCAAAGTCGGTCCTTCTCGCTAGGATTGTTAATACTGAGAAGTCCGCTCACTGTCTGCTCAATGATATCGCCATCTGCGCTCAATGTGGATGTCTCCTCCTCATGCAGTGAACCGTGTAGTTTGTCACCAGGTATTGCATCGACATCAGCGATATCTCGAACTCCAGCTCCGGCATGAAGGTATTCGGGCTCCGGCTCCGGCTCTTCTTCAGCCTCGGCCTCATCCTCGTCATCGGATTCCGCCTCTTCGGCTTCAGCAGCCTCTTCGCCGTCGTCATCCGACTCGTCGCCAGAATCATCGTCGGAATCGCCACCTATTGGCCCTAACAGGTCAATGGCTGGCGCCTCTTCGGTTGCCTCTTCGGCATCCTCGTCGCCGGCCTCATCGCCTTCATCCTCTGAATCGTCATCAGAACTCTCTTCAAGCGGTTCGTCAAGCAGACTTGCGGCGGCGGCGTCAAGCAAATCTTCGTCGTCGTCTGAATCCTCATCAGCCTCTTCCTCAGGCGGAGCTAATGCTCCTAGAAGGTCGGCGGCTGAACCCATGTCGAGGCTAGCCTCTTCAGGCTCCTCGTCTGGAGTTTCTAGTTCAAGACCGGGCGGGGGTGGTGGTGGAGGCGCATCCATTCCCGGAGGTGGGGGTGGAGGGGCATCCATTTCTGGTGGTGGCGGTGATGTTGGACCATCGGGGGGAGGTGGTGGAGGCGCATCCATTTCGGGTGGTGGCGGTGATGTCGGACCATCGGGGGGAGGTGGTGGAGGTGCATCCAACCCAGGAGGTGGTGGAGGTGAGTCCATTCCGGGAGGAGGAGGTGGAGGTGCATCCATACCCGGCGGTGGCGGAGGTGTATTCTCGGTGTCCATGTCGGGCGGCGGTGGTGGTGGTGGTGCGTCGAATCCGGGCGGGGGGGGCGGGGGTGCATTCTGTTCATCATCTGACATTGTATCTTCTCCTTCCAATGAAGCACTTCCCGCCAACGCGCTCGCTTCTTTAACCATTGTCACAGGATGGGTAGGCGTAGCCTATCGGATGACCGGAGGGTAGACCTCAATATCCCGGACGAATCCTTGAAAAACCATGGGCATGGGGCTATAATCATGGCAGCAGGAGACGGCACCTCACCCCCGGTACTATTTATCGTAGGAACAGCAGGCGCAGGAAAGTCAACTTTAGTGACTGCTTTCCAACGATGGGCACGATTTCTTGAGATTGAGGCATTGACCATTAATCTTGACCCTGGTGCTGAAAGAGTTCATTATGATCCCGAATTCGATGTGCGAGACATCGTCTCTCTGTCAGATGTGATGGATGAGTACGACTTGGGGCCTAACGGCGCTCAGATTCTTGCGGCAGACCTCGTGGCGATGCAAGCCAATGAGATTCAGGCGGAACTGGACGGCCTCTCAGGGGACTTGCTGATTATCGACACTCCCGGCCAGGTCGAACTGTTCGCCTTCCGAGAGGCATCGAGCCATTTTGTCGAGGTTCTAGGCCAAGACCGTGCTGCCCTCATATTCCTGTTCGACCCGATGCTCTCACAGTCAGCGTCCGGATTCGTCTCTCAGATGTTGCTATCCAACATCGTTCACTTCCGACTTGGTTTACCGACTGCAAACTTCCTCTCCAAGGCCGACCTCCTCGAGCCCGAAGACCTTGAGCGAGTACTTGAGTGGGGTGAGCGGTTGGAGTCATTGGAGGCCGCGCTCTATGAGGAGGCAGGTGGACAGAGGACGGAGTTCGCAATCGGGCAACTGCGGATGATGCAACAGTCTCAGATCCAACCCGGACTCATTCCACTCTCAAGTGAGCAGGAAGAGGGTCTAGCGGACATTCTCTCCTTCGCCCAGAACCTATTCGGTGGAATGGCAGATTCAAAGGACGGCTTCGCCAGTGATATCGGCTCCGAAATTGATGGGTGGAATGATTGAATGCGCCATCTGCTGGCAATCGATGATGTTGCCGAGGAATTCGAAAGCATCATCGACTGGGCGATTGCCTTCAAACACGACACAGATGTTGCTCCGGACTTCAAGCCGTTTGATGGATTGTCAATAGGTTCAATCTACGAAAAGCCGAGCACTAGAACTAGGGTCTCGTTTGAAGTCGGAATCAGCAAATTGGGGGGGCATCCCCTTACACTTCTGAAGGGCGACATTCAACTTGGCAAAAGCGAGACTGTCGGGGACACCGCACAGGTTCTATCTCGCTATCTCGCCGGAATCACCTACCGTTGCTTCGCTCACGCGGATGTTATTGAGCTTGCAGAACATTCGACGGTCCCGGTCATTAACGCCCTGTCTGACAAACATCATCCCTGTCAAGCAGCAGCAGACCTGATGACAATCAAGGAGAATTTCGACGACCTCGGGTCAGTCAAGATTGCCTATGTCGGAGATGGAAACAATGTTCTCCATGACTTGATGCTGGCGGCTGCAATAGTTGGCAGTGATATCACTTGGGCCACACCCGAAGGGTACGAACCCGATGAGGACATTGTCACTAGAGCACTTGAGTTGGCAGAAAAATCCGGCTCGAGCTTGGTAGGGACAAACGACCCCGTCGAGGCAGTGACCGATGCGAATGTCGTCTACACAGATGTGTTCGTGTCGATGGGTGAGGAAGGGCTCTCCGACAAGATTGGCGATTTTGACGGCTTCCAAATCAATGACGAACTGGTCTCCCACGCCGATGATGAATACCTCTTCATGCACTGTCTTCCAGCCCACCGGGGTGACGAGGTCACAGATTCAGTGATGGATAGCGAGAATTCAATCGTCTTCAATCAAGCGGAGAACCGGATGTGGGCTCAGATTTCACTGCTCACATTTCTGATTTCAGATGTGGCCTGGGAAACTTACGCCGAGTTCCTCGAACTCGAATGACTTTGAGGAGACCGGAAACGGGATTGTCAGCCTAGGCTGGCATATATTCCCGATACTGTGAAGCCGGCGAGCCCCAACATCAGGGAACGCTTCAGAAACTTGGATGCTTTCGTATCCTCTCCTTTTGCCAGAGGTGGTTTTGTTGCTAGGAGAGTGAGCATTGCTGGAAGCATCACGATGATGAGACCTTTCGGAAGAAGCTCGAATCCAAATGGAAGGGCCATCGCGATAAATCCTAGAAGGCTGAGAATCCACGCCAAGGTGCGTGCTGGATTTGGGCCAATTTTCTTCGGCAGAGTTTCTCGGTCCGTGTCACCAGCGAGATCTTCCACATCCTTCACAATTTCACGGGCTGTTCCAATCATCATGGCGCAGACTGCTACGAGCCAGGGAAGCGGGTCTGTGCCGTGCCCGACCGATGCCGCGCCGAATACGATGACGACTGCAATCAAACCCGAAACTGAAAGGTTCCCCAAAAAGCCGCGGCGTTTCCAACAGACCTTGGATGGCATGCCATCAAATTCGTAGGCGACCATCAAGAAGAGAGCGAGTAGCCAAATCGCAACCGAATCCATCCATTCAGCTGCGCCGACCTGTCTCTCTGCGTGCCATACGATGATCGCCAAACAAAGGGCTGAAATTGACATCATTGCCATGCTGAAATTCTTGGCAGCACTCTCTGAAATCGCCCCGGAGGGTAATGGGCGGTCCGGGCGGTTAACTTTGTCTGGGACGATGTCCTTTAGATCGTTGAGCGCATTCCACCCTGCCATGAATGTGGCTACGCTAATGGCGTGTAGTGCAATTGTCAGAGAGTTGCCAGTTTCGCCGGCCGCCCCAACGATAAGTGCACCAACTCCAACTGTGACTGCACCCATCACCACATTGACTCCGCGAGCCAGTGTCCACCAATCCTTCGCGCCCATCTTGGAAATGGCGGTAGTGAAGGTGGTTCTTCATGCCTGTGCCGTCGATTCTCGTCGGGCGTCACTTGCGAGATCCCACACGCAGACGGTGTATCGAGCGCCACGGAAGAAGTCCCGGACATGTCCCACCTTTTCGAAGCGGTTGTCCTTGGCAAGTATGTTGCCTACCTGATTCATCGTCGCACCCCATGAGAAGCGGTCATTGAGGTGGTCGAAGATGTCCACAGTGTGCGAGCGCCCATTTTCTGCCAGATAGACTCGCACAGCCTCTCGAAGTCTCTTCGTTCGGCTCATCCAACCACCTCGCTCGTTCGGACGGTCCTTGCCCGTGTTCGTAGGGTGGACCAGTCCGGACGGCTCCGCGTCACCTCGGTCGGCACCCATGTGGGAGATTCAACCCGTCCCGTACTGCTCGCCAAGCGGACCAGTCCGTGGGAGGTTCTCACAGGTGCACTACCTGTCGTTCGCAGACTGGAGAGAGGTGTCTGAATCATTACCTCGACTTCCTCCGTAGTCTGAATCGATTCCTTGCCATCTTTGGTTCGGTTCATGGACAGCACCAGAAAGCGAGAGCATATCAACGGACGATGAAGAGGCGCGACTGAAAGTGAAAGTGAAATCTCACTCAGTCCTACCTTTCCCAAATTGAAAGTGAACGGAATCCGCTGCCATCGAGCCGAGCCATTCCGTTCATAAACCGGGGCCGGGTCGGCGGGCTGCTACGGCTCGTGTGGTGTAGCTCGGCCCATCATGACGGACTCTCGATCCGTCGACCCGGGTTCAAATCCCGGCACGAGCATCCGATTCTAAACGCCCTACTGCTACACATTGTGGGCTCGCCCGTCAAGCGGTTTATTCGGCTTGTTTTGAGTGCGCTAAGAATCGAAGCAATTCACCCCGAGCCCGCATTAGTAATCAATTAGCGACGCTGCTCTAACCTCGCCAATGCAATCCTTTGAGAATCAGTTAGGTCGATGGCCGTCTGCATCGGTTAGGTGCAGGTGGTGGCGAGAGTCACCAATGTCGTCGGAGTAGGGGCTGTGGCGCTCATAGTGAATCATCGAGTGGAGGATGGTGCCGGTCAGCAGCCTGTGCTTCTTGTTCTCAGCGTCTATCTTCGCTCTGGTCGATTGTTCAATCATTCTAATTTCGTCGGTGAGGTCCTCGATGTTGTCGACCTTCTCCCAGACAATGAGTGCATAGAGAGTCTCCAAGGCGTGAAACTCATCCATCACAATATCGGTGTACCTCGCGCTCGTGCGCGTGACGCCCAACACCACCAAGGCGACAACAACCGCGCTTCCGCCCGCGACTGCGAGGGCAGTCAGATTCCAACCTATCAGCGATTGAACACCTCCGGTTCCAACCACGAACGCGACCAGAAGGAAAGTCCCCATCTGTACTATCTGAGTACGGGTCGAAGAGAGCTCGGCATTTGCAGCAAGAGC
>CAZPJQ010000049.1:0-11249 GCA_964586945.1 uncultured Candidatus Poseidoniales archaeon | reverse complement strand
GGAGGGTGTCCTCTCTGCACATGGGGTATTGGTAACCCGAACAGGGGATAGGACTGGGCGCTCACCCAATGACAAGTTCATCGTCCGAGAAGAGGTGGTCGAGGATACCGTCTGGTGGGGTAAGGTGAATATGCCTACGACCCGCGCGGTGTTCGACAATCTGCGTCAAAAGGTGAGGGCTCACCTCAACACCCAACCCGAGTTGTTCGTCCAAGACCTGCACGCCGGAGCTGACGAGGAGGAGAGACTCTCGATTCGAGTGGTGACCGAAAATGCATGGCACGCCGCCTTTGCCCGACACATGTTCCTTCGCCCAAGTGTAAGCGAAGTGGAAAACCACCAACCTGAATTCACGGTTCTGCACGCTCCGAGTTTCTTGGCAGATGCTGAGGAGGATGGCATCAACTCTGGTGTTTTCGTGATTGTCTGCTTTTCAGAAAGGTGCGTAATCATCGGTGGCACAGAGTATGCCGGGGAGGTAAAAAAGTCGATTTTCAGCATCATGAACTACCTCCTCCCATCTCGAGGACATCTCGCGATGCACTGCTCCGCAAATATCGGAGAATCGGGTGATTGCGCTGTATTTTTCGGCCTATCCGGAACCGGAAAGACGACTCTGTCCGCCGACCCGAAGCGACCTCTCATCGGTGATGACGAGCACGGTTGGAACGACACCGGGGTGTTCAACTTCGAAGGTGGATGCTACGCCAAGATGGTCGACCTCTCAGCCGAAGACGAACCCGCCATCTTCGCCACCACCCGGATGCCGGGAACCATCCTCGAAAATGTCATTCTCGACGCTGACGGGGTGCCGGATTTTCATGATGTCTCACTTACGCAGAACACGCGCGGGTCGTACCCGATTGAGGCAATTGAGAACAGGGTGCTCGGCAGTAGGGGAGGGCACGCGCAGAATGTCGTCTTCCTGACCTGCGACGCCTTTGGCGTCCTGCCGCCTATCTCCCGGCTCTCGCCGGAGCAGGCGGCGTACCATTTCATCTCTGGATACACCGCCAAGGTGGCCGGGACTGAAATCGGTGTCGTCGAGCCTCAAGCGACCTTCTCAGCTTGCTTCGGAGCGCCCTTCATGCCGATGCACCCGAGTGTATACGCCGACATTCTCTCGAAGAAGGTCGAGCGGCACGGCGCCTCCTGCTGGTTGCTCAACACCGGTTGGGTTGCAGGTGGATATGGCAACAGCGACCGCATCAAGATTCGGTGGACTCGCGCTCTGTTGAACGCAGCTCTTGACGGAACTCTTGACGATGTTGAGTTCGTCGTCGATGAACGTTTTGGGTTTGGTGTACCAACTTCCTGTCCGGACGTCCCAGCAGAGATCCTCAGCCCTCGAGACACCTGGGAAGATAGCTCAGCATACGATGCGGTCGCAGAACGCCTCGCCAAGATGTTCAACTCCAACTTCGAACAGTTCGCTTCAGGGTGCAGTGATGCGGTTTTGGCCGCTGCACCACGGCTAGCGGACGAGTGAAAGCATCAAGCCTGTTGGCCGGCTCCGCCAATTGATGGCAACCCCGCTGAGTGAGTTGACCGCACAGGCCCTTTGGCCTGGCCTTGCAGGCTCAGAGGTCAGGGGTCACATCCCAGAAGTGCCAGAGCATGATGAGGCGGTTTGGCTGATTCTAGACCCTGACAACGATGCTGGACTAAAGGCGCAGTTGGCAACACTTCTCGATCGCTTCGGGCATGTGGTTCCCGACTCCGTACCCGACTCAGTGTCAATCGATGAAACCTCGGGCCCAGTCTGCATCGACGATAGAGCAGACATTGGGGAGTGTGTTCGAATCGAGGGACCCTGTTACATCGGACCTGAGGCGGAGGTCAGGCATGGTGCCTATGTGCGACCGAACAGTTGGCTCTGCGAAGGCTCGGTTCTCGGACATGCGAGCGAAATCAAACATTCACTGCTTCTTCCCGGTGCAAAAGCCCCTCACTTCAACTATGTTGGGGACTCGATTCTCGGAAGAGGAGTCAACCTCGGCGCGGGCTGCAAACTCTCCAACCTCAGAAATGACGAGCGTGCGGTGCTCGTGCGTGGACTGGTCGGAGGTGACATTGACTCGGGACTTCGCAAGTTTGGCGCGATACTTGGTGACAATGTGGCAATCGGCTGCAATGCGGTCACCAACCCCGGTGTAATCATCGGCTCAAACAGCAATGTCTGGCCGAATGTCACAGTGAGCGGAGTCCACGCCGCCGATTCTACTCTCAGGGAGTGAGGCAATGGCCGGCGAGAGGCTCCATGGAACGGATGGCATTAGAGGCCTTGTCGGAACTTGTGGGGCTAGTGAAAATCCAATTGAAAAATTGATTTCCCAACGGGAAGTTTCACCCGAATTGTTTGCTATCATCGGTGAAGCCACCGGGATTGTTCTTCGAAAACAGGAGGTCGGAAAACCTCAGCCCGCGGATTTCGCTCCACTGGTTGTCATAGGGTGGGACAGGCGGGATGGCAACGAAGCGCTAGTCAGTTCCCTTGAGCTGGGATTGCTGAAGGCAGGCTGTAACACTCAACGGGTCGGCGAAGTGCCGACGCCGGGACTACATCACTGCCTACTGCTGCTCGATGCTGACGCTGGAATGATGGTGACGGCCAGTCACAACCCGGCGACCGACTCCGGAGTCAAGTTGCTGGACAGAGATGGATGCAAGTCGATGCCGGACTTGGAGGATCTGATTTCACACGAGGCGTGGGGTCTGACTTCAGCACCCTCCATGGATAGAGATGGAGATTGTGACACATTACCTCCATTCGAGGGATTAGGAGCCTACCGAGAGCACTTGAGTGAGTGGTTAGAAATCATCTGTTCAAGGCTTGATGTGTCTACACAGCAGTGGCCAGGAGTGACACCACACGATGGGATGCTACTCGATTCCAGCGGAGGCGTTGCAACCGACTGGTTCTGCTACGAACTCTCTCAGAGGGGTATCGATTGCGACGAGGTGTCATCCCGACTCAAGCCAATCAACGAAGGTTGCGGGGCTGGTGGTTTCAATCCAACCGATAAGTGGACAAACAATGAATTGTTGGAAACGGAGCAAGACCACGCCCTATTGAAGGCGCTTGCAGAGAAGATGCAAAATAACGATGGAATACCACCTTGGTCGGAGGGTGACATAGTTGCAGCAGCCCTGGATGGGGATGGAGACCGCTGTCTTCTGCTAGAGGCAATCCAAGATGGCATTGGTGTGGTCGATGGAGATCAAATGGCATATGATTGGCTACAAGCAGGTCGGCTGGTCGGGGTGAAAGAGCAACTTTTGGCGCATAGCATTGAATCAGACCTGTATCTATCCTCTGCGTGTTCTGAGATTGGAGTCAGTACCATTCAGACAGCCGTCGGTGACCGCTGGCTCTCCAACGCCCTGATGTCTTCCTCCGATGACTCCGGCAGGCTACTGGTGGGGGATTCAATGCCGAACATCTGCGGAAGTGAAGACTCTGGTCATCTAGTCATGCCCTCCCCTCATCCACTGAAGCATAGGCACTGGGGTCTCACGGGCGATGGTGCAGCAACCCTGCTTTCTCAATTGTGTGCGAGGGTCGCACTAGGCAGCAACAGAAAAATTCTCGAAAGAGGCTGGAAGCAACGAATCGCGGTGCAGGATGTTGACAGAACTCGCTGGGACGGAAGAAACGAACTCGCAGACGAGGTCGTCAATCTTGTCGAGGAGGCGCTACCCACAGCGACTCTTCGTCGAGGCAACATTGCCGGCGAGTCAAACCTCCTGCTACTAGAGGGAAGTGTGGATGGCGAGCGTCTGAGCATCGGAATTCGCAACTCTGGAACCGAGGCGAAGACTTCGGTGACGGTCAAGTCAGAGAAAAGGCCGTATGAGGAATTGGCCTCACAACTCGCTGACTTCCTACGAGTACACCTCGTCCCCTGAACAATCAAAGAAGGAAGCGGGGCAGATGCCTTGCAACGACGGCGTGAGAGACATATCCCACCAGTGTGCCGTTGGAGTTGGTGACTGCAATTTGGTTGAGGTCGTGAGTCAGCATCAGGGTCGCGGCGACCATAAGCGGGGTGTTTGCCCTCACCTGCAACGGTGGTTGGGTCACCGCCTGTGAAATGGGGACTGCCTCCATCCAGTGAAGATCGAGGTTGATGCGCTTATTCATGATGAGTTTCAGCAGGTCCACAGCGTGGACCCGACCGACTAGACTTCCCCTGTCGTCGGTGACCATGACATGGTCCCAGTCCTTCGCGGCAAGCAGTCTCACGACATAGTCGATGGAGTCCATCTCGTCGACCTCGTGAGCCGCCAACATGACCCGTGCGCAGGTCAGTTCGCGTATCTCACTGGCAATCTTCTTTGTAGACTTGGCCACCCTATTCGTGCCTCCGTTTTTGCGTGCTCTGATGAAGCTCATACTATCTCCTCAAGGCGGGCCGGACAACCGACCCTATATCAAACAAACGGGCGATTGGGTGGGCTTTGAGGAGGGCTCCCGAAGAGTGCGAAACTTGATGGCTGAGGGTACACCGCCGAAGGATGATGACACAACTATCGGCAGCGGCTCTGGAGGAACTCGCAGCGATGGATGATTACGACAGAACGCTCGCCTATGACAGAATAGCAAGGCAGAACAACATGACTGCTGAGCAGGTGCAGACCCAACTCAAAGCGTACCAGCAGGGGGGTGCGCAAACCATCGCCCCAGATGCTGAATATGAGGCAGCTGTTCAACCACCACCGGAAGATGCAGCACCCGTCGGAGCCGATCCGAACTATCTTCAAGATGCGCACCGCTACCGAGTCCGCTACGACCCGAGCCATGATGGGCAGTCCAGACAATCGCAAATCGACCAGGCGATCATGTGCTCACACTGTGGTGCACCTCTCGGAATACCTGCCGTCAGGCCAATCAAAGTGAC
Organism: uncultured Candidatus Poseidoniales archaeon; assembly: GCA_964586945.1. Taxonomy (GTDB): domain Archaea; phylum Thermoplasmatota; class Poseidoniia; order Poseidoniales; family Thalassarchaeaceae; genus MGIIb-Q1. The sequence continues at coordinate 6,348 of CAZPJQ010000049.1, read as the reverse complement.
CTGCCCCAACTGCATGAATGAGTCGCAGTTCAACAACTGATGCGCCTACGAAAGATATGATAGGCGTGCCAACCAACGACGCGTCATGCATACTGCGGCCAAAGTAACACTTGGAATAGGTGGGGCTCTGCTCCTCATTGGAGTTCTGATTACGATTGTCGGTGGCACAATGATGGAGTTGCCAGATGAGGAGGCGTTTGACGAAAAGGGGGCATCGGTTTGGAACGGCACGTCTGCTACTTCAGTTAGTTTGGATTTGGATTCTAAGAATACCTACTCTGTCTATGTGGCGAGAGGAGGGGAAATCACCTCTATCTCCGTTAACGGCTCGGAGGGAGTAGAACAGTATTCCGATTACGAATGTGAGGACTCGAACCCAGATGATGACTGGGATGAGTGTGACAATACTGGCTCAGCATGGGTTTGGGTTGGCAACATCGACTATCCTGACTGCCCCTGTACGATGGACTTCAACGCTACAAGTGATATCATTGTCGTCGATGATGAATTGTATATTGAAATGACGCTAGATGCGCTTGGTGGCATCTTCGGTAGTCTTGGCGCAATGAGTTCGGGTTGCTGTGTAGGATGCCTGGGGGTTATCGCATTGATTATTGGACTAATTATGGCACTGTCGATGAAGGGTGTGCCTGCAACTGGGATGGTCGTGATGCAACCTGGACAAACGGTTGGTGGTCAAGTCCACCCCTCATTCGCCCAGCCGCAGGCTGTGCAGCCACCGGTGGTCGAACAGACGAGCGGAACTATTCTGCCACCCATCGGAGGTCAGCAGCCACCGAATCAAGGATTCTAGATGCCCCAGTATTTCCCAGTGGGCTTCTCCTTCTCACTGATTGAACGGACCGCTTGACGGACAGCCCACAACAGAACCAAGGCGCCCAAGGCTCGATCCCAATCCTCCCACAGAATCGCCGGCTCGAGGGAGTAAGTGCTGTCGAGCACCTTCAGAGCCATGCCGAGCGCTGCACCACTGAATGTCCAGATGAATATGCCGAGTGCGATAACCTCGAGGGTTCGCCCAGAGAAGGTACCACGGTTCATCTTCAGCACGAGCAGTGAAAGTGCAAGTGTGAGGAAGGCCAGAACGATCCAAGTCAGTGAGCCCTGCAACACTAGGAGGATGATTTCGAGCCCGCCGGTTGTCGGTTTTTCACTCATCTGAAAACTGTAGACTCGAATCCCCTCAGCGACGGAAACCACTGCACTGAAGACGGTTCCAGCCCATAAAATCGAAGAGACGAACGCGGCGTCGGCGTTCTCTCGCATATCTCTCATGATGCTGTTCAAATGCTGCTCAGCACCCAACCCCTTGGCCATAAGATAGATTCCGATGAGAAGCGGCATCAATCCAATGATGACGCCCCCGTTGGGCAGAATCATTCCAAGGCCGATTAAAATCAGGAACGCAGAGAGCGGCACAAGAAGTCGGGCTCGCCACTTCGGGTCTTCAATCGCCTTGACGATGTAATAGTAGGTGCCCTCGATTCCCTTGCTCTGCCTGACGATGATTTTCTGGACATGGTCGATGTGTAGCCGTGACTGGATGATGGGAAGGATGCTCTCATCTTCCGCGCCGTCGGTGACGAGCATACCTCTGTCGGGCTGAAACTTCTCGATGACCTCCTCCAACTGCTGTGAAACGGCTCGGTCGGACCTCACTCCAACACGCTCATCACCGGTCAGTACAGCGATTTCTACTGCGTCATTCGACTCAGCACTCTCCTTCAACTGGTCGTGTAGATGAAGGGCTCCGAGCATCGCGTTGGTGTCACTCTCCTCCGGATCGGCAATGCCGAGGCGGAGGGCCGCGGTCAGCACCTCCTTTCGACCGACGACCGGGCCGCGAATTCCCGCCTTCTTTCCGAGGTCGTCGTCCCTGTCGATGCACAGTACAAGTGAACGGGTCACGCTGAAATCCACTCCCGAGCCTTTGGCTCGCTCGGAGGAGGGTGATAGGTCTGCTATCAAGCATTGTCCTGCGCAGCAGGTTCCGTAGCGGGCTCCACCGGTTGTTGAGGCGGAGGTTCATCGCGCATTCGCCGACGCTGCTGAGCGCGGACATATTTCAGCGGATGAGTAAGCCAATCACGACGACATAGTTGGTCGTCGACAAGTCCCGATGCCACCGGGCAACGGGCGTGCAGTCGGAGGGTGTCGCACTTTTCGGGTGTGTATTCCGTCTGGTAGAGTTGGTTCACCTGATACTCGGTCGTCTCCGCCTTGTAATCAGGCGCGTTAACGAAGAACGAACAGCACTGCTCTTGGCTCAGACCGAGCGCACGCGACATGTTTCCGAGAAATCGGCGGCCGGCGTGGTTGACGTTTTCTCCTGAATCCAAATCATTTATCGCAGCAATCATACAAGGTGGCCAATCGCCTTCGTTGGCTGCAGTGACCTGCACATCGTGGCTCCGTTGGCTCTGCAACTCTGCGACGATTCTCCCTACGGGTTCTGCCAACTTCGCCGCCGTCTCCTCGTCAAGCCGCTCCATGTTTGCCTTGCAGCGGGCGACTAGAACCTCCCGGATGCGCTCCTTCAACAACCTCGCCAACCTCTCTCGTGAATTCTCCCCGCTGGCTGGATCCATGGTCACCCAACCATCCCGAAGTGGACGGTTTGAGAGGCGCCAATATGGGCCCGTGATGCGTGGTGAGAGTTCGATGAAGTCGACCATTGGAATCTCGAACAATTCGGCGGGGGCGCGGGTGGTGTGAATCGAGGTGGCGTTGTTTTCTTTCTGTTGCTGACGCAGGGCTGAGAGGTAGGTGCGGGCGACCAAATCGAAGGTTTCGCCGTCAACGCTGCTACCGAGCAGAGAGTCGGCGCGACTCGCTTCGCCCTCAATCCAGCGCTTCATCAGCCGCTCATCGAATGATGCACAGACGACGAACATCGCATAGTAGAAACCGAGACCCTCTATCATCTGGCCGTACTCCGTATGGATGTCTTGACGGGTAGCCACATTGACCCCCTCATCATGTTTGATCGACTCCAACATCCGCATGTTGCCCCGGGCCCTAACCTCCTCCATCCAATCCCCGTTGACTAGAGTCTCGAAATCGACCTGATTGTCGTGAAGCAGCGACTGCATCCATGGTTCGCCTTGCGGCAAGAAGGGAAACCGGGCAAGAAGCACCGGTGATTCGATTTCGGGTGGGTGCGTCGGCATCGGCATTGGGGAACGGGTTCTACGCCCGGGTTCTTGAAGTCTCAGTCCCACGCCCACCCTGTGGGAGCGAGATGGTAACCGTCGTCAATCCGACTCTTGAGCCGCTCGACTCCGGTCTCGTGACAATCCAAGATGAGGTGCGCGAAGCCTTCGGGTGGTCGCTTGAAGCGGACTTGGAGAGTGCGAATGGGCTTGTGGCGGCTGCCGGTTCGGCTGCGAAGCGGGATGGCTCAGGGGTGGGGAACTCCTTGGCGGTGGCCTTGGATGATGGCGTCGGGCGACTGCGAGAGCTCTTCTCGGGTGAGCGCCCGGTGGCTGTTCTCGGCGCCGCGGTCGCTGTCGAAGACCTGTTGGCACTGCCGGAAGACTGCCTTCTTGTCGCTGCGGACGGAAGTGTGGGGGTAATTTCAGAACTTCCAGAGGAGCTTCGGGAGATGGCGTGGCAGAGACTGCTTCTCGTGGTCTCTGATGGAGATGGCGGTGAGGCACTCAAGGAGGCGATTGAGCGGAGAATCCCATTCGCACTCCACGCCCACGGAGACAACACCGGTGAGTGGGCTCTACTGCTCGCCGAACTTGCAGGGAATTGTGAATTGATGCTGCTTACCCATCAATGTTCGACCGCCATTGAAGGAATGCACAATCCCGGCGGATTCACCGATGGAGACAGGGCTGCCTGTCTGCTCGCCGCCCTCGGCGTAAACCACTCTCGACTCTCGCTAGTCGGCTTCCGGAGTGACCGGATTGGCCGCTGGACAGGTGCCACTGACCCGATAATCAAGATGCAGAAACTCCAATGGATGGATGAGGTGCTCAGAAGACTCACCACGGTGGGGAGACGATGAGTAGAAAGCGGCGCCGGAAGGTGGATCCAAACGCTCCGATACGGCCTTGGGCGACGCTCATCACCTGGCTGCTGCTCAACATGATATGGATGGGCCTCTCACCCGTCGGCACCCCTCAACCCGTGCTATCCGAAGATGGCGGACACCGCGAATACTACTGGATGACCGTCCCCGATGTTATGGGCAACACGCTCCGATTGGAGGTCACTTGCGAAGTCGAGCCAGTCAGCCCCCAATTCGATGGGGTGACGGTCTCCTGGACACTTTGGAACGTTGAGGACAAAGCGGCCAACGAAGCCTACGGGGGAGGAGACGGTGCGTACGCGCCAGAAGCGAGTCACTTGGGTAGGATAGACAAGGATTGCTCACGGTTGAACGAATCAGTGCGGCCGGGTGAATACGAACTGCGAATCGAATTTTTCTACGCCAACGGAACAAAGGTGCTCTATGATGACATTGACAACACCGTGAAGGTGGAGTTCAAGATGATGTACTGGATCTACGAACCTCTCGAGCAGACAGGCTACTTAGTCGCCAATGTTCTGGGTTTCCTGATTTTGATCACCGACCAAGCTGCCCGCAGGTGGATGAAGAGAAGGCGGTTGGCGGTGCTCTCTCGCATACCTCTCCACAAGCAGCGTCACCGAGAGGAGTGGGATGCTCTGAATGAAGGAATGGAAGGCAAGGGCGAGGCAGTCGTTGAATCATTCCAAATCGAAATGGGCGCCGATTCAGAGAAGGAGCGTGAACGGATTCGGAAGCAGTTCGCAGAAGCAGCGGCAGCCCAGGAAGAGGATGACGAGGCGATTGACGAAGGCGAAATCGAGGCCGATGCCGAGGAACTCGGAGAAGGCACCATCAGTGGTCTTGAGGGGGAGGCGAAGGTCGACAAAGACATCCATACTGTGAGTGACATCTACAAGCGAATGGAAGATGATGAGGATTTCTGAACGGGCCGCCAGACCGGCAGAGACCTACCCTCCCACGAAACTGTGCTCGGGTCCACAGCCATTTTCTCCCGGGTTCACATCGGCTCGCGCGCGGGCACGCTTGCGCCTCTCATGGCACACGCACACAGCCTGTCAAACGATGTACTGAGTCCATGGATAATTTATTGGACGAGCAAACATTGTGTCGCAAGGTATATACCAAACTTGCGACACAAGGATAGTAAGTGGAGCGGAACAAGATGAGTGAAACACCCCGATTGAACCGAATGAATGGACGAATCCGCAGACCGACCGCAGTGCGCTCGAGTCTGCTGGTGATGCTGATGATGGTAGCGACTTTGACCGCACCTGCAATCTCGATTGACACAGGCAATGAGGTCGCTGACGGTTGGCTTGAGGCTCTCCTCGGACCGATTGGCAGCGCTCAGGCTGCAGATTTGGAATCTGACTCCAGCATGGATCCTCTCGACCATGTCGAATTCATCACCAGTGCTGACGCTGGCCAGAACATCAGAACTCAGGACGCCTTTGAAGACAACGACGAAGACCAGGATGACTGGTGCATGGGCGATTATGTGATGTTGAATGTCACCGCCCGCTTCTCCTACTTCGCAGTATGTTGGGGCTCGGAGGAAAATCCCGGACCAATCAGCATTGCAGCTCTTGAGGTGCAGTACCTTGGAGGGGTGAACTTGGAGGACTTCCCTGTCGAGGGGATGTCGGTACCCGGCGTACCTCTGCCGATAGCGACTGTCTTTGCAACCAGCCTCGTTCACATCATTGAGTTCGAGGACACTGGAGTTCCCGGTGACGAGGCAAACACCTCTGGAAACGGTGTGTTCGACTACACCCGCAGTGGTACTGGCCTGACCGACTTTAACATCACGAGTGCGGAGGATGTTCACGCTGGAGTCTCTCTTGAATTGGACTGGGACATGTCTGACGACGGTATAGAGGAGTGGTCTGACGGCAGTTCGATGGGCTGGAACTTCACCCTGATGGCGGAGGATGTGGCATACGACAACAGCGACGGATGGTGGATGACCGCCACAGGCGATGTGGTCGAGTTGATCGCCCTCACTTTCCACCTCGGCGTCGACATCATTCCAGTGACCGACGAGGTCATCCCTTGGTGGTCTGTTACTCTTGATCCGAATCCGAACCACGATGAGGACTCGGATGTACTCGCTGAGCAACTGCCATTCGTGGTCGAGGACATCGGCCCTCAGCAGGACCTCACCTGGAGTGGTGTCAGGGTCGGTACGGACTTCAAGTACGACCAGACGATTGACGGATGGGATTTCCACAGCCCCGACTCGCTATTGATGGTCGAGTCGGTCATCGCCCGCGGCTCGTTCACCT
>CAZPJQ010000048.1:0-11354 GCA_964586945.1 uncultured Candidatus Poseidoniales archaeon | reverse complement strand
CTCCGTGTCGCGGTCCTCTGACCAGCTTACAGCGGAAATGTCCATCTTGTTGACATTGACAATCAACTGCTTGACACCAAGCACTCGAGCAAGGAAGGTGTGCTCCTTGGTCTGAGCGTTGACACCGTCGTTTGCGGCTACGCAAAGAACTGCAGCGTCTGCCTGACTGGTTCCAGTGATCATGTTCTTGACGAAATCACGGTGACCGGGCGCGTCGATGACGGTCCAGTAGTAATTAGGAGTGAAAAATTCCTTGTGTGCGACATCGATTGTGATACCACGCTCGCGCTCCTCCTTCAGTCCGTCCATCACATATGCGAACCCGAAGCCCGCCTTTCCTCGCTCTTTCGCCTCTTCCTCAAACTTCTCGATGACGTGAGGTTCGATGTGTCCGCTGTCCAGCAGAAGGCGACCTACTGTGGTCGACTTCCCGTGGTCAACGTGACCCACGAAAACTATGTTCAGGTGCGGCTTACTCTTGTCTTCCCATTGTGAACTCATGGTTGTTCCTCTCCTATGGAGCGACCCGCCGACAGCCGCCCCCTAATTAAACCACTCGCATGGTGCACGCACACGAGAGGGTGGGTAAATGGGGTACTGCGACCCATCAGCCTCACATTGAAACCTGTCCAAATAGTAAATCCGAGGCCTCCGAACGCTCGGCATTCACTTGTAGACGAGTTCGATTCTCAACTCTGTAATCTCGGCGTTGTGCTGCTCATCGTTCTGCACGATGATGGTCCAAGTATCGCCAAGGCATGTTCCTGATGGAGTGGGTCCTCCCGAACAGAAGTCTCGGAAGTCACCAGTACTGGAGGTCATGCTCAAGCAGCGGTCGTCGTCACTACAGTCTGAATCGGTTCTAGATTCGTCGGCTGTGGCGGTGGTGTCTCGGATATCCTCGTCGGTATCATTGTAGGTGTACATGTCCATGTGGTTGGCCAGGTCTATGCCGATGCCTGGATCTTCCTTTGGGTAGACGAGGCGGCTCTTCACCCGGTTGATCTTGTGGCTGTTCTCAAGGTCGTAGGTGAGCGGGAAGGTGAATTCCTCGGTCGGGTTGTCTGCCGAGTTGTTGCGGCCAATCTCGATGGTGGTCCAAGTAGCCCGGGCGTTGACATAGACCCATGAATCTTCGGACGAACTCATCCCTTGATCGTCGTACACCGTCACCTGCACTCGCCACTCTCCGGCCGGTACAGCCCACTGGTAGGTCTCACCCTCTGCGTCGACATCGTTCGCCTTGTTGCCGTCGCCGTCGCTGTCGAGGTTCATGTTGAGGTCCCACTTCCACTCTGTTAGCCACGCTTCGGAGCCACCTGCCTGACTTCCTGAGGCGTCGAGGGTGACGGTTGTGGAGGGGTCGTAGTCTCGGTCGGTGTCTTCCATGTCATCACAGAGCCAGACTAGGATGTAGGTGCCCGAGGCCGGCGGGTCATCGTCGTCGCAGTTGTTCATCTTCGAGGTGGCGATGGCAGCGGTAGGCTCCTGCGCGTCGGCGGGAAAGATTGTGAGGGACAGTTCGGAGGTTGTCTCGAACTCTCCGTCAGAGACGCTCAACTTGACGGTGAAGTCACCTGAAATTGAGTAGGTGTGGGTAACCGGATTGTCCTGTCCTATGTCTCCATCGCCAAATTCCCAGGCGTATGTCAGGTCATCGCCATCGGGATCTGATGCTTGGGCGTTGAAATGGAGCAGCATGCCAGCTTTCAGGGTGCCAGTCTCCGCCACGCTGAAGGATGCCGTGGGCCTCGAATTAGAGCCAAACGACTCCAGACAGCCTGCGATGATGGGTGCTGAGGCGACCAACACGGCGAGTAGTATTACCTTGGCACGCGACATCTGCATCAACATCGACTGCGCACCTGTCCGCCATCAACCATTCGGCTTTGTGAGATGTCGAATATGGGCTTCCTTTGACTACCACTTCTCACCGAGAGGTGCAGATGGCGCCACATTCAGAATGAGAAGAGTGTTGCTTGTCGGTTGCCCTTGAGAAGGTCATCTTTGCTCCAGCCAAACGCTTCGGTGATTCTGCCGAGCGCGGTGGCAATCCGTTTAGCATAGAACTCCGGGTCATACTCGGTCTGCTCGACTCCGGTCTCTCCCTCCAACCAAGCCTGCACGGTCATCGGGCTGTTCTTGCCGTTGGTGACCAGCCAGCCCACCTTCATTCCCGGCGTGAAGTTGAGTCCGGCTTCGATTCGCTGCTTCGCGGCCCGTACGAATGGCAGGCTGTCGGGGTTGGCGTAAACTGCATCGAAGTCGATGACGCCGCCCGGCCGCACGCGGCCCTTGCAGGAACGGCTTATGACGAGGTCGCGCGGCGCCACCTCGCGGGCTCGAAGGCGCTTGATGAGTTGCAGACAGTGTTGCACCGCATCGTTCGAATCACCGTCGAGAATCATCTCGAAAATCTCCATCATCGTGTCGGTCAGGATAGTGAAGGAATCGCTTCGCCGGACTTCGTAGCCACGCACCAGAAGTTCGGGCTCAGGCCAGACGACCCTGCCGATGTAGCGCTTCTTGGCACCGTGACTGAAAAAGACTGAGAGGCCGGTTTCGAACTCGAGTTCCGCCCCTTCCCTGCTGTACCTCTCGGCCAACTCCTCACCGAACTCGACCATAGTGGTGCACGCACCCTCCCACGCTCCCCGCGCCTCGCCCTCCTCTGGCTCCTTGCCGGGGACGGTCTCATCCACAGGGGCTCTCACGAACACGGAATCGGTGTCTGAATAGACGACAGGGTGACCCTCCTCTTCGAGTTGTGCGATGATGCTCTTGATGTTCGAACGGGCCCAGGCGGTGATTGATGCGCCCAGTTCCGGGTGGGTGAAGCGGTAGAACTTGGAGGCGAATACGCCGTAGAAGGAGTTCATCAGAATCTTCACTGCATACTGCATCCGGCCGTGGAAAATCTCCCCTGTTGGGTCTTTTTTCTCGATGGCTTCCCTCAACTCCTCCTTGTGGCGGTCTCGGAGGTCCATCAGGTCCTCCAACAGTCGGGGCACGATTCCTCGTCTGTAGGTGGCCGGCAGGTAGCGAGCGCCGTCGGGGGCTTCGTGTATGCCTTCCTCAACGACTTCATCGGGTCTTGCCGACTCATCGATTCGGGTGGTGTAGCAGATGTTGTTGGTAATCATGATTGATGGGTACATCGACTTGAAGTCGAGAACTGCTACCCACGGATGCACTCCCGCCTCGACCTCGTGGACATAGCCACCTGCGATTTGGTCACGGCCACCACCACGGTTGGTTCGAGGCACGGCGATGTTCTGCCTGTCAGCAATACGAATCACGAGGCCATCAAGCCACTGTGAGGTGGTTCCTGCAACTGCGATGTCGAGCGGCATTCCACAGACGGTGGCCAACGCCTCCTTTGAATGGACTGCGCGAATTTGAGAGAGGAACTCAAGCGGCAGGAGCGAGTCTTGCAGACAATATTCAAGAACGACATCGGGGCGCTCAGCCCACTCTCTGTCCATCTGGGAGGCGTCGACATCCATCTTCTGCAGATCCTCGCGTTCGGGCCAGAGAAGTTGACAGACGAACTTGAGGGTCTCTCGCTTCGGACGCAGGACCATGCGCGCCTGCCACCAGGCGTCGAGTACGCACCGTCCCTGGATTCGCCAAGTGCGCCTATTTCCATCCCGTTGGGGGATGAGGCGTTTGTGCTCGGTGTCGAGCAGAGGCACGCGCCCCCACCCGAAGGCATCTGCGGCGCCCGCCTTGTCGGACCTGCCGGTCAAGTCGGCCATACGAGTGTTGATTCTCGGAAGATCGAAATTGTCGATGTTGTAGCCTGTGATGATATCGGGGTCTTCCTCCCGAACGAGGGCTGTGAGGCCGGCCATGATTTCACGTTCACTCCCGGTGAAGGTGTGATCGGTTCGCTCATCAGGTCCTCGCTCGATGACCGCAGCAGCACAGAGGATGGTTTCCTCAGCGATGGAGGTCTCCAAGTCAAATGACATCAGCACGAATGGAGTTGGAAACGGCTCACAGCGACTCACCTTCTCGAAGTGACAGGTCGCTATCAGGTCCACCGGATAGAGGCCGGAACCGCCAGCTTCCCGGATTCGGTCCGCCGCCTCCCGCCGTGATTCCTCACCCTTGTGAGACTCTGGCAAGTCGGTCAGCAACTCCTCGGGAGCCTTGTCGCCAGCCCAGAGCACCTCGACCTCGGTGGTGATGTGAGGGCCGATGTCGTTGTCGAGAAAGAGTCGGTTGACAAACGGAATGTCGGCGCTTGAGAGGGTCCAATCCCTCTCCAGATTGTCCCGAATTTTAGGGCCACCAGTCATCATCCACGGTCGCTTGATCTCGACCTTCCAGTGCGGCTTGATTCCGAGGTCAGTCCACTTGTCGACCGGCTCATGCAATCCGGTCACGCCTTTCACCGACTTGACCGTGGCGAGACGAGCTTCAATGTCCTCGGGAGTATGCGGTCGGCCCGGCAGGCTGATTTCGAGAAAGGGGTGCATGCCGGTAACGAGGAGCATGACGGAGTGACCCTCTCGGGCCCGGCACCAAAGTTCGATGACCGTGTCGGAACGGGAGGCTGAGTCCATGATGTAGGAACCCTGCACTACGCAACTTTCGACAGTCGTCGTGGGCGCCATGTGAGCCGCCTTGGACGCGCCTTCCCCAAAGACCCGTCGGGAAGTGAGCCTGTGGATTGGGTCCGGAAAGCGGGGGGGTGAGCGTCGCGTCGCAACCGTTGATAACCGGCGGAGGTTCTTGCGATTCGGTTGGGCGATAGCCAGCCACGCATCGGGGGAGATTCGGCGTGTCAGATGATGTGTCAATCGACTGGGATGCGCTGACCTTCTCGTTCACCCCAACCGATGTCATGTACACTGCGACCTGCAAGTTGGGTGAGGAGTGGGAGCCCGGCGTTCTCGAACCGTACGGCGACATCACCATCTCACCAGCCGCGGGTGTGCTCAACTATGGTCAAGGGCTGTTCGAGGGGATGAAGGCACAGCGCAGCGTCAACGGCGGAATCGTGCTGTTCAGGCCAGAGCGAAACGCCGCCAGACTGCAGGACGGGGCGCGCCGTCTTGGGATGCCTCCGGTTCCTGAAGAGATGTTCCTCGACGCCATCGAGCAGACTGTGGCCGCAAACGCCCGCTGGGTCCCCCCAACCGGTAAGGGAGCGCTCTACATCAGGCCGGTGCTTTGGGGCTCGGGGGCTATCCTTGGAGTCGCACCCTCACCAGAGTACACCTTCATGGTCTATGTCTGCCCTGTCGGGCCCTACTTCAAGGGGGGGATGCACCCGATTGCTCTCATGGTCTCGGAGGACTACCACCGCGCTGCACCAGGGGGTTCGGGTTCGGTCAAGGCGATTGGAAACTATGCGCCCGGAATGATGCCATCCAAGAACGCCAAGAAGGAGGGTTTCGCCGAGGTCATCTATCTCGATGCGGTCCACCATCGCTATGTCGAGGAGGTGGGGGCTGCCAACTTCTTCTGTGTCAAGGACGGGGTCATCCACACTCCAGAACTCACAGGCACCATTCTTCCCGGAATAACTCGGGCCTCCATCATTGACCTTGCTCGCCACTTCGGCTATGAGGTGATTGAGGAGAAGGTAGACATCGACTTCGTTCTAGAGGCGGACGAGTGCTTCTGCGCCGGCACCGCTGCTGTCATCAGCCCCATCGGAGCCATCTGTCAAGGTGAGGTCTGCACGATGTATTGCAACAACGAGTTGGGGCCGGTGACCAAGGAGTTGTACGACGCCCTGACAGGAATCCAGACCCAAGCCGCTCCAGACGAGTTCGGCTGGGTGCGGGCGGTTCCTGTTCCCAAGATATCCGTCGAATAGGTTCGAGCACTCTCTGGCCTATGCCCGAAAATCAGACGCGCCACTTCTGCTTCTTCTTCTTGGAACCCTTCGCCTTGACCTGCTTGCGCTGGGCGCGGCCTCGCTTGTCGCCAGCCTTCGGGCCGCTCTTCTTGGCAGCCTTCTCCTGCGCCTTCAACTCCTTCACGCTCAAGCGCCACTTGCCGCCAATCGCCTGCATGACCTGCTCCTTTCCTGAGAATCCGAGTGACGATTCCGCGTCACGCTTTGAGATCCAGAGCCTACCCTCCTTCGCCGATGGGCGTTTTGGATGAGGTGTGTCCGCCTCTCTCTTCATCTTGGAGAGACCGACATTGCGTGCCGCCAAGGCGAGGCCGTCGAGGGTAGGGTCAGCGACTGAGGCCTTCTTGGCCACTCGCCGACCCTGCTTGCGCGACAACTTCGAGTTGAAGTAGCCGGGCCAGAGAACGATGCGGTCCGGATTGTGCTCAGTCACGATGGCGTCCTCATGTGTTCGATGAGCCCGCCCCATATCAGGGCTGCGACCGGTATTCACTCGTCGACTAGAACGCCGTTGATTACGCCATCCTTGCCGGGACGTGAGGTAACTCGGACCTTGCCCTTGTCGGTGTCGACCACGGCACCCTTGGTCAAAATGTTCCTTCGAACATAGTTTGCATCTGCGGGGCTGTCCAGCACGGTCACCATTGTAGCGCGCACCGTCTTCCCCTTGGAAGGGTCGTTGACATTGATGATATTGTCAGACATGACTCGAACTGTCTGACTACCCGAACGCTTTCGGTAAACCTTGCGGCTTGGTTCACCCAATACTGTGAACTGTTTCTCTGAGGCAATTTCTGTTCTGCGCTTACCCCGATATCGATTCGGACGCTTGAGTCGGCCCCCACTGGGCTTGCGTCGCGAGATGCCATGCCATTGTGCCATGCGACTCGCCGACCGACCACCCTTATTTCAAGCCCGCGATAGACCCATAGTTGAGGCATTGGGGGTTAAATAGCGGCGAGGAGGCCCGCAAATGGGGCTGAAGAGCATGATGGAAGTTTCAATGGAATTGCCCGATGAGCCGGGACAGTTGGCCCGTGTGACAGAGGCGATGGCCGCCGCGAACATCAACATCGAGACGGTTTGCGCGATTGGAAGGGTCGCTCCAAATGTCGCCATGGTCGTTGAGCAAGTCCCCCAAACCTGTGCGGTTCTCGACTCGCTGGGCATTGAGTACACCACCTCCGAACTCATCAAACTGGTAATGCCAGACCAACCCGGTGCCCTCGCCCAGTTCGCTCGAAGGCTCGCTGACGCCGGAGTCAACATCCAGTCGATCTACATCCTCTCAAAGTACCGTGGAGACGCTGAGTTGGTGTTCAGCGTCGATGACACAGAGAAGGCGCGGCAGACCTTGAACCTGCACGAAGCTGTGCCGCCTTGAAGTTGGTTTGGCCTCGCGGACACTCGATTTCAATAGCAGATGCTGTGCAACTCACTGACTGAGTTTCCTTTCCCATCCTTCAGCCACGCATCGACCCTGTCGCCCGGTTTGAGCGGGCTGACGCCCGCAGGTGTGCCGGTGAAGATGAGGTCGCCAGGAGAAAGGTCGTACCATTCTTTGAGGTGTTTCAGAAGCGAGTCGATGGTGTGGACCATCAGCGCGGTGGTGGAGTTCTGTTTGACCTCGCCATTGACTGATAGCCCGATTTCGAGGGGGCCTTCTGAGTAGGGTGCCCAAGTTCCGCACACTCCCGAACCGCGGAATCCCTTTCCCTCGAGCCAGGGCCAGCCCTTCTTCTTGGCCAGACTCTGCCGGGTTCTGTTAGTCGTGTCACAGCCGACGCAGACCGCTTCGGGTTCCAAATCCTCACCTATACGGATGACCAACTCCACCTCATGTTCGATGTGCTCCTCGGGCGCGCCCAGTGCCAGTGGTGCGTTGCCCTGCTCGTCGGATTCTACGATTGCGGGGGGGGGCATCAGGAAGAATCGGGGATAGTCGGTGACATCGCCGCCTATCTCGACGGCGTGTGCCGCGTAGTTGCGGAAGACAGACCAGGCTCCGTTCATCGATGTGGCGCAGGGCTGCCCTGCTTCAGTATCTTCGGACGCTCAGATTGCGCTTGATAGGACCTGCACTTCACCGCCGTCTATGACGAGAAGTCGGTTTTCCGGAATCGGCTCCCAGTCCTCTTCGGTAAGCTTCTGAGTAGATACCAGAACCGCGCCACCGTACATCTTGGAACGGCGCAGCATGTACATCGGCTTGCCCGGATAGTGGTGGAAGGCGTAGATTGAACGGCCATCGCTGATGAGCAGGTTGAGTCGGACTTCTCGTCCATATCTGTCGAATACATTCTCGATTGCAGACTTGAGCGCCGGATAGATGCCTCGAATCGTTCCTGAATCCTGGTACTCGGCGACCTCATCAATGATCTCATTGAATATCTGCTCGGAGTCGGTCGTGCCCATCGCCTCGGGGTGGTCCTCGGCATCGTTGACCCATCCGTTGTGCACCATCATCCAGTCGCGCCCACGATGGTTTCGGATGAACGGGTGGCAGTTGCACTCCCATGACGGTGCGCCGGTCGAATAACGCAGATGGGCGATGAGCACCTCGCTGCGTGCCTCTTCCATCGCCTCGAAGAAGCGAGGGTCACGGTCGCCCTGAGTCGGTGCCCGCTCGACACGGGCGGCGCCGTTCTCGTACCAACCGATGCCCCAGCCGTCCGCATTGCGATGGGCATACTCGGCGAAAAGGGGCAGGCTCCTAGTCGCCCGGTCAGCGCCGTTGCAACTCATTCCGAAGATATCGCACATTGAGCCCCAAGATGCATTCGCCCCTTTTGAACCCTCCAAATCAGAGTTGAGTAAGCTGAGATGTTCCAGTCCGCGGGTGCGCTAGTTTCCTTAATAGGGCTGGAATTCCTTGAGATGGCATGGGTCGAAGGTTCCGTCCTGAGGAGACTCTCCCTACCAACCTAAATCGGTTCGACAAGCCTACCCGAAAGAGCCTCAAGTGGTTCACAGAGGTTCTCTCGGAGGAGTTCAGGGATGACGAGCGAGTCAGCACCGAAAAGGGCAATGTCATCTTCTCTGACGATAATGGTGGGCAACCCGTCAAGTGGGTGTTGCATGTCTCCAAGACCGTCAAGCTCAGAGGAAACGGACATGTGAAGATTAGTGTGATAGGAACCACCGAGTGCGGGGCCCTCAACAGAGAAACGGTGTGTGTCCACAGGTCGCCTTCAGTTCCAATAGGAGACTCTCTAGTGGCTTGGGCGATGGTGTTCAAGTCGGGTGAGCACCTCACCTCTATCTCGACATTGAAAGCGGCAGCGAGCAGAGCGACTGGCAGGACAAAACCACATGAGCAAAGCCGTCTTGAGCAACTTTGGCAGGCTTATTACAATGGATTCATCTCGAACCCAACTGAAGATATTGTGGATGCCTGGCCCCTCTGGGACGAAGATGAAAATCTGGATGGGCGGGACAGCATTTACTTCATCATGAGAATCTGCGAACTCGACCTTGAACTGGAGGAGAACTTCGACCACAAGGACAGGTATTGTGTGCTTGCCGACATGCTGCAATGGACTGACTATGTCAACACACAGCGATACATCGTAGCTCGACTCGGTGCCCTCAGCGGTTCCGAGGCACTACTGGACCTCTTCGCACTCAAGGAGATGAAACATATTCTAGACGAACAACTCGAAAGGGCCATCGACTACGCCATCGACAACATACTATCTCGATTGAACGACGCTGCCGACTCCGAGGGTTGATGGAGGTCCGCCACTCGCAACCTCCCATGGCGAAGGACTGGAAGTTGAAGCAACGCAAGCCGGTCCGCCACAAGAAACTGCGCGGCTTGCTCGACCGCCTGACCGAGCCGGTCGCAATCGAAGTGGACCTCTCCGCAGCATTTCTAGAACAGGCGGAGTATGGCCCGTGGTCGCTGCTCATCGTCGACAAGTCACCTCTTGCGATGGAAGTCTCCCCAGCCAGCACGGATTCGAATGGAGATTCTGCGGCAGAGAGAATTGCGTTTCCCACCTTGAGAGGGGTGTTGGCATGGGAGCCGCAGCGAAAGTGGTGCGAGGTGGACCATGGGGCGATTCCGTTTCTTCTCAACGGAGCTGACTGCATGGCGGCAGGAATCCACAACGCCTGCGGCTGCATCGAGGCGGGTGACCTGATTTGGATTCGGGACCAGCAACACGGCAAACCACTGGCCATCGGATGGGCGATGATGTCAGCCGAGGAGATGATTGACGCTACCTCTGGAAAAGCCGTCAAATCCATCCATTACATCGGCGACGAGCTGTGGGAACTAGAATTGTGACCGAAAAGTTGCGTCCGCTGCGATTCTGAAAGTGAATGTTGCAATCTTCTGGCGACCTCGTAAGGTGAGGATTGATGAACGAGAAGGGAGCCGGTTACACCATGCGACGAGTATTGGCTTTCGCACTCTGTGCCCTGCTCCTGCTTCCGTTCGCCTCCGCTAGTGAAGCGGGAATCAACAAGGTGATTGATCTCTCCGGGACTCCGATTGCTGCGATAGACACTCCCAGCGTCTCTCACGATGGAGATGTGTTCGACATCGCAGTCACACTGAGCGACGAAGCTGCCTCAAACGGCACAACAGTCGCCTGGACCTGGCAGGTCTGCATCAACACCGGTGTCTGTCTGACCCCGGTCCCAGGAAACCTCTCTGGCTCGACTGATGGAAAACAGTGGACCGCAACGATGACTCCCGTCGATGAACACTCCTATGTGAACTACAAAATCACCCTGAGTTTTGCTGACGGGAACAGCAGCAACTACCCAGATACAGGCTTCGGCGGCAAGATCTGGTCCGACTGTTGGGTTGCCGGCGAAGAGTCCGGTGGCGGCGGTTGCTCTAATGGCGATGGTGGTATACTGCCTGCCCTCGGTTTGGTCGGAATTCTCTCTGCGCTCGGGCTCGGAGCTGCTGTCATCCGGCGCGACTGAGCGGCTGGCGCTGACCTCTGCTCGCTTCGGGAATCTCTTAGGAGCGTCGCTGATGGGAGTCGGCTTACCGGAGGTGAGTAACTTGTCAGGAAAGGTCACGAAGAAACAGGTCAAGGAATTTCGCAGGGCGTTCAAGAATGACGATGGTGCGCGCATCGTCCAGAACGCGGTGACCCGAACCTCCGTCGTGGACATCGCCCTCTCTCGCGAGGTGGTCGCCAACACCGACTTCACCTTCTCAACCAAGTTGGACGATTGGAAGGCGACCAACCAGAAGGCGTCTGGAAGATGCTGGCTGTTCGCGGTGCTCAACCTGATGCGACCCGGTGCCATGGAGAAGATGGGCATCAAGGAGTTCGAGTTCTCTCAGGCACACAGCCACTTCTGGGACAAGTTCGAGCGGGCCAACCAGAATTTGGAGGCGATAATCGCCACCGCCGACCGCCCGCTCGATGACCGCACCATCGGCTTCATCCTCGACCATCCAAGTGAGGACGGTGGTCAGTGGAACATGGCAATCAATGTCATTAACAAGCAT
>CAZPJQ010000047.1:8634-11419 GCA_964586945.1 uncultured Candidatus Poseidoniales archaeon | reverse complement strand
GCCACCCGGCCCAGCACCGACCACCAGTACCTGATGGTGCTCCGGTTCGCCTACAGCCACGAAAATCCACTACCCCTCACTCATGCCTGTCCATCACCTGACGGGTCAGCCATTCGAGCGCATCTCTGGCGTCGGACTGGGGGAATTGGAGTAGGGCGTCGAGGGCGCGAGCGAGGTGGTTGTCGACCAGTGTGCGGGCGTAGTCGAGGCTTCCAGTGGCGTTGAGGAGGTCGGTCAGTTCGTCCCACAACCCTTCGTGGAAACTGTCTATCACCTCTGATAGCCGGCGGCGGGGATCGCCATGTGACATCGTCAATGAGTGAATCAGCGGTAGGGTCATCTTGCCCTCAATGACATCAGTTCCACGCGGCTTGCCCAAGCGCTCGTCTCCCTCGAGGTCGAGCAGGTCATCGACGATTTGGAATGCGAGACCCAATTCCAATCCGAAGGTGCCGAGGATGGCTGCTCTCTGCTCGTCGGCGTCGGCGACGAGGGCTGCTGCTTCACAACCCGCCTCGAAGGGGCCTGCGGTCTTGCCTGAGATGATGCGGTAGTAGTCTTCGGGAGTTGTCGCAAGATTCCCGACATGTCGCAGTTGCATCAGTTCAGCTGAGGCGATTCTCGCGCAGCAATCTGCCATCAGCCTTACAATTCTCTCGTCGTATCCCCCACCTAGTCCGAATCCCTCGACAAAGAGGTAATCTCCGGCGATGATAGCTTGCGCAGCATCGTAACTCTCGTGGAGCGTTGGTACATTGCGCCGGAACTTCGCGCCGTCGTTGATGTCGTCGTGAACCAATGTGGCGGTGTGAATCATCTCGAATGCGAGGGCAAGAGGCATGATTTCGGACGAATCGCGAGCACTGTCGTCGCCTCCTCCAGCCAACTCATGGGCGAGCAGGATGAGGACTGGCCGCCAACGCTTGCCGCCGGCCAACAGTACCTGTCGGGCGAGGGCCATCGCTTCGGCATGCTCGCCAGCCGCAGCAGCCTCCACATGAGCGACGAGAGCAGCCTCCACCTCCTCCCGCCTCTGCTCAAGCAGTTCGATATGCACCCCAGTTGTTTGCATCTTGTTCGATTCGGAGCACAAGGGTCGGATATATCAACGGGTGGCTGCGGGAGTCGGGCGCAGGAGTGTGATTCGATGGCCGAGGAGGAGACTTTGAACATCACCTACGCGCCGAGCGTCAACGGTGACCTTGGTGCTGCGATTCTCGCTCTCGATGAGGGCGGCCATGAGTTTGAGAGCCACGAATCATCGACCCTTGATGCGGGATTCAAGTCCTTGGACGAGGGGGAGGCAGACCTCCTGCTCGCCAGTGCGATTGATATCCGCGCCCGAGGGGGAATGCCCTCAGGATTCTCTGTAGCAGGCGCCTTGTCGCTGCGCGACTGGAACCATGTATTGGTCGCTGAGGACCGCCCCGACCACCTCCCTAAGGGTGCCATCGTCCTCTCACCCAGCAAGTTACAGCGCCGTCAACTGCGTCGACTGCGCTCCGACTGCAGAATCCGCTCTCCGAAGGCACACAGCGAAATTGCCGAAACTCCACTGCCCGACAAGGTCGCTGCCGGGGACCCCATCGCATTCATCAATTGGGCCGAATCAATGCGTGAATCCAGTGACATCGACGGCTACATCATACCTCGACACCAGCATCGCATCGCCGGACTCAGAACCCGCCGACACGCGCTCACTGCTGAGCCCAAGGAGGACTCGCTGATTCGGTTCCTTCCTTCTCCTCACGCTGGACTCCTACTTCTGATAGGCAGGACAAGCTTTCCACGCTCACTCGTCCTGCCCTTCATCGATGAAGAGGGCGAAACCGCGTGGGGAATCGGCGAGATCCTGCTCGATGGAATCGATTCCGAAACCCATGACATTCTTGGCATCTCGGTCAGGCACAGGCAGCCCGGTCCACTATTGCGTGAGGCGGAGAGGAGAAGGGACCTGCTGACTCAGGAAGCCTTGAAGAATCCGGAGGGAGAGTTGGTGGACTATGATGTGAAGGTGGAAATTTCCTTGGAACTTCTCGACCGGAGAGGGAAGGCAACCATCAGCATGGAGCGCCTTGCCAACTTGGATGAGGCCTCGCAGGTAGCCCGTTTTTTGATTGGTGACTGGACAAGATTCGTACGACTAACAAGCGGCGATGCCGCATTCATCAATCTGTGACTTCACTCGTCATTTCTGATGGTGGAGAGTCTGCCCAACACCTCTTCAAGATGCGTTTGCCAGTGATTGATTGACTCCTGACTGCCGTCGCCGTCAACCCTGCTGAGGTAGAGATCCATCCTCGATTCGTCAAACGCCGTCTCGGCACTCCTCAACTTTGCAGGCGGGGGTGTATTCTCCAACTCTGAATAGATTGCATCGAACCGTTCTGCTGATTGAGCCCACTCAGAACTCGCGGTATCAAAGGCTGTTAGGGTGTCCTTCACCAAATCTTCCGGACTCGGTTCCTTCTCTCGCGCTGTCGCCAGCGCTGCCTCTATTCCTGCCAGTCCCTTTCTAATACCTCCAAGTCCAGTGGCAATCCTCAGAATTGATTTGGTAAGAATCGCCTTGTCGACGGAGGATTTTGAAATCTGCTTTTGGACCTGCTTGAATTCCTTTTCCAAATTTGCCAATCCTACCATTGAGGCATCGCGTGACTGTCCACCCTTGAGGTGTTCCTCTGAAAGCCGGTTGTGACGGTCGAGCAATTCTCGCAATAAATCGTCTAGCATCTCATTGATGTCGGTCTTGACGACAACATGCCAAGCCTTGATTTCAGTCTCA
>CAZPJQ010000047.1:0-8624 GCA_964586945.1 uncultured Candidatus Poseidoniales archaeon | reverse complement strand
CTGAGTCTCCTTCCGGTGCTCTCCCATTGGCCAGCCCCACGGCCCCTAGAGGGCCGCTGTGGAGTCCAATCGGCTTCGGTTTGAACCTGTCGCCGTCACAAATGGCATCTATGGTTCGGATTAGGCGCAACATAGATGTTTGAAACGCTGTGACTGGCGCTTTAGGGGACAGGCATGGCCGTAGACGAAGCACTTCTCAACAGCCTCTACAGGGGGCGTTTAGAGGACCTGAAAGAGGTCGCAACGCAGCATGATTTACCCCGCTCAGGCAATGTCGAGCAATTACGCGCCAAATTGATTGCAACTCTTGTCCTAGGTGAGGTCGATTTCTCTGACCAAGGAATCCAGTCAATGCAGAACGGAGAGTTGTCCGAACTGTTGGGAATTTTCGGTGTCAAGAAATCCGGTTCAAAGAAGCAGAAGATGCAGCGGCTCTGGCTTCACCTCAACGAGGACCCGAAGCGAATTAATGTCGATAAACTACCGGATATGACTCGAGAAGAACTGCACGCCCTCTGTGTCTCGTTGGATTTGCCTCGTTCAGGAACCAAGACCCAACTGATGGGCCGGGTCGCCGGCATCGTATCCTCCCAAGATGGCTCGTGGGGGAAAGTCAAGAAGAGCTTGAAGAAAGGTGCCAAAAAGGCAACTGCGCCTCAAACTGCAGACGAACCTGCTGCGCCGCCCGCACCAACGCCGCCAACCACCGCACCGAGCACTACGACAGAGGATGAATCTGGGGCAGACGATTCAGGAGACTCAGTACCCACATTGGTAACCCTTGACGAGGGGGCTGGTGAGGCATTGGTTCGGCTTGAGGCTCGTAAGGCTGAGTTGACCAGTCACCTGCGCGAGTTCCTCCTCATCGGAAGGGAACAGGACGAGGGTGATGTCGCCTCTTTCATCGAGGACCTAGGTCGGCTCGGATTTGGGATTCAGCACTCCGTTGTTCGCGATAGAGTCCTTGGAGAGTTGCAGGAGATGATCAAACTCAAGCATCAGGAAGATTCGGCACGCTCAGCACTTCCTGGCTCATGGCGCGAAAAGCAGGCTCTTCGGGGGCTTGAAGAGGCGAGGCCTGAGTTGCTAGACATTCTCGATTCTGTTCTTGAGCGACACAAAGGGGATGTCGCTGGTTCCCGCATGGCCTTCGAGTTGGCCGCTGGCGAAATGGGACTCGACCTCGAATTAGCCGCAATCAGCGGGCGTGTCCACGGCCTGTTCGATTTACAGGTCTCCCTTCTCGCGAGTGAGCAAGAGATGGACCCGGTAACCGCCCGTCGCCAGCGGGCACTCGACATTCTCTACCGCGGGACACACGACGCAACGCCCGAAGCGATGGGGCATCTCAGTAAGATTGAGACTCAGATGGAGGCATTTGAACGAGTTGTCGAGACAATCGTACGACGCTCTGCTGGCGCCTTTGGGCCAGCGGAGCACGCACTGTTGGTCCGTTTCCTTGAACGGCGAGGTTGGGATGCAAACCATCCGGAAGTGCGGCCACGGATGCTCGCCGCTGCGGGAATCCTCGCTGCCGAGATGGGTTATATCGCAGCGAATGAAATCCCTGCACTTCCGACTGCACTCTCGTTGGACCCTGAGAAGGTTTCCGATGTCGTCGAGGCAATGCGAGAGGTTCTTGCTGACATGGGGCGAACTCCAACCTCAGTGGAGGATGTCGAGAATGAGGGTGAGTCAAAGGCAGCCGAGGCGAACAGAGTCCGAGACAAGTTGGACGCTGCGGACAGCCTGCTTCGCCGTCTCAACCGCGGCTCCAGTCAAGATTGAACCTTGGCAAGTGTTGACCAGTTAGTGGAAATTACTCCATTGAGAGTGAACCGTCAATCCATCGGAGATTAGGCGTCGCCCTTGGAGTAGAAAGATTGGATAATCTTGGTCACTGACTCGATATCCCTGATTCCTCGAGCATCGAGGTCTTTCAGAATCTTCTCACGCTGTCGGACATGCGCTTCAAAGTCGGCTGGCTTCAGTCCTGCTGCATTGCAGATAAGTTCCCTCAACTTGCTCGGCACGCCTGTCTCAAGTGTCAAATCCTTCACCGGATCATATTTCCAAATCGGATTGAGGCGGGGTCGGTCACCCTCCATCCCGGCAATCTCGGAAATCTCAAAGATTCTGCGAACTTGCTTACCCTCTCGGTTAATGCGACTTTGGACGATAATCAGGTCTAGACCTGTCATCATGATTGGAGGGACGTTCATCGGTGGGCTCGTCATTCGAGTGATGGTCTCCATCGCGGTGTTGGCGTGAAGACTTCCGAATGAACCGTCGTGACCGGTATTCATCGCGGTCAACAGGGTCGAAGCTTCAGCGCCACGCACCTCACCGACGATGATTCTGTCTGGTCTCATCCTCAGACTCGACTTCAAACAGTCATCCATTCCCACGGAGGTGGTCCCATCGGGCCTCTCTTCACGGGTCTCCATTCTGAGCCAGTGGTCGTGGTAGAGTTGCAGTTCAGCGGTATCCTCAACAGTCAGCAGACGCTTGTCCCAACCGATGAACATCCCGAGACAGTTCAGGGTCGTCGTCTTTCCAGAGCCGGTTCCTCCAGAGATGATGAAATTGGCCGGCCTGACTCCGAGGCCGTCAACCCAACACCACATCGTCGCCGCGAGCCTTGAGTCAAGAGTGCCGAAGCCGATGAGGTCGATGATGGTGATAGGGTCTTCGCGAAACTTTCGGATTGTGAGAGTAGGACCATCCGGTGACACTGGGGGTATCACTCCGTTCACTCGACTTCCATCCGGTAGCCTGCCATCGAAGAGTGGCACCGCACCCGGTCCATCACCAAGCGGAATGTTGGTGAAGGCTGCGATGTTCTTGCCAATCTTGAGCCCTTCTTCGTCGTCTATCCAGATGTTGGTTCTGCACATTCCGTGCTCTCGGTGGGCGACCTTCACACACTGCTGCCCGCCGTTGTACATCACCTCCTCAAGGCCGTCGTCCTCCAAAAGTGGCTTCAGCGCGCCGTACGGATTCGGTGGGATTTGACCGTCCACATGGTAGATTGGGCTTGGATGCCCCGGCTCAAGGTAAATCGTCACTTTGCCATATTTCTCCAGTACTTTCTCACTCATTCAATCACTTCTCCATCATCCAAACAGCCCGGCTGCAAGATAGGTCCCCATGTACATCACTTGGGCGAACAGTGCCCATGGCGCAATCCACCAAATCGATGAGAAGATGCCCTGGCCAAGCATAATCCCTCCGGCGAGTGTAGAGAATGCTGCTCCGGCGGCGAAGTAGAGCAGCATCGGTGGATGGAACAGCGCCATCGGGATACCCGCTTCTGGACCTGCAAACAGACCGAACATGATTCCGATAGTGCCCGGCAACAGCATGCACATCAGCACCTGCATGGTCAGCGCTTGCCCCTTCAAGTCGAGAACCCGCTTCTGACGGAGTCGGAAAAGGCGGTCAAACTCAAGACTCATCGAGAAGGTGACATCGCGCAGCGGCGCTTCGTTCTCGTCGGCTGTTTGGAGCAGATTGAATGCTCGTTGGACCGCTGAACTCCGAGTGTTCAACGCAAACTCGGATAGAGCCGCGTCAAAAGTCGTTGCCTTACTGCGGGACACCGCCTTGCGGAGCATCGTACCGAGCAAGTCGGTTCGCTGGCTGGATAGCGTAGAAATCGCTTGTTGGAGGCCGAGTCCAGCACCAAGAGTGGTAGAAATCCCCTCCAACAACTCGGGAAGCCCCTTCTCAATATTGAGAAGACGCCGCCTCTCAATCAAATGGGGCAATCCGCCGCCGATACTGATAATCGTCAGAGGAACTAGAATTGACATCATGAAAGAATCTGTCACCATATCGAAAAAGCCGAACAACCCCATCGCCATACTTCACACCCCCGGATCTTTCGTTTTGACACCTAACAACATGAGCGCAAGTGCCACAACCGCAGCCAACATCCCTCCGTTGTAGAGCAAAAGCATTGTCCCCTGGTCGGGAATTGAAACCCCCGGCAAACCTTGCAACCCCCCCATAAGGAATGGAGCCAGAGCAGCGAGTCCAAGGATGAGTGGGGCGAGGAAACCAATGGTCAGAGCCTTTTCAGGCAGCCCGGAGAGCTCTTCGATGTAGCGCTTCAACTTGTCGTTTCTATTCTCTTCGGCGCGGCTCGCCTGCTGTTCGAGGGAGCCCATCATATCGGTATTTGAGGTGATGTTGTTCAAAATCGAATTGAGAAGCCTGCGGTAGTCGTCGCTCTTCGAATCGATGACCAAACGACGAATCTCATCTTCTATCCGCTGGCCCTTGTCTATGCCTTGCAGAACTTTTGAGAAATCGTCGCTGATTCTGCCGTAGCCACCCTTTGAGATGTGTGATAATGCTGCTTCGATGCCAACACCTGCCCCAAGTAGCACCTGAATCGCCCGAAGCGCATAGATGAGGTTGATTTCCTCTTCCTGTGCCGACATGTGTAAGCCCTCAAATCGCATCCTGTATGAGTAGGATCTCAAATGTGCCATCGCTGCTGTTGTATGATAGTTTAGCGAAACACACCTTCAATTCCAACTCTTCAAACGGCTCAATCAACCAACATGAACCTGCGCGGAATACCTCGAGGACCTTGAGATATGTTTCATCGTCAATCCGACCGGTGAATATGTATTCAGCACTCTCAGAGCCTTGGTCGATTAGGTCATCACCTTCGCCATCGCGGGCCACTTCGCGCTGAAATCTCCTTCTTTGTTCGATTGCTATCGAGCAGTCATCCAACTGCAGCCAATCACCTTCTGATGTACGAATATAGCACGGCCGCTCTCCAACCACAGGGTCCCCTCATAGGGGTCACGGAACCTCTTCGCCCATGAAAGTAGCGCGTAGCGCTTTATCCCGAATGCATGTCAGCACAGGAAAAATTCCAGCGGAAACGGCAACGCAATGTAACTTTGAACTCAAAACGGCTGAGCCTATGATGCATCGATGTGTCTGAAAAACCCGAAACTCTGCTCATAGGCCCTTCCCTCGTCTAGCAGTCTGTCGAGGGTCGCCTCTCCTTCAGAGCGTGAGACACCGGCATCGGTACAGTGCTTGATTATCGCATCGTATGCGAGTCCGTCACCTTCATCTCCCGATTTCAGAAATCCTTCGATGAGTTCCTGAATATCTTCTCCTCCAGCCGAATCAGCTTCGTCCGGAGGGGTCGAGGGGCGCTCCTTGACCTCAGTGAATGTAGTCAGATTCCCTTCCGCTCGGTCGAGGGCTCTTAGAACACCCACCGTGTAGATCTCGGGGGCGGCTGCGTCATAGAGACCGCCGGCCTTGAGGAGACCCGGACTCAGGTCGGCAGTAATTCCGACCGCTCGGTGAGCGTCGGGGCTCGGCTCAACATCGCGGCTCTTCTGGAAATTGTCGATTCTTCGGAGGGTGGCATCGGAGGTCGAAACCAGCCAGTTTGCGTAGCCGTTTCCGTCGGTGATGGTGAATTCCTCGAGCCGAATTCGATTGAATACTGCACCATCGTCACTAACATTGGAATTGCTTTTTCCGACTGCCAGAATCAGCGCAGGCTCTGCCTTCTCATGAATGGCCATCAACTCCTCCATCTCAGAGTGAATCTCTGGCTGGAAGGAACCGACGCTGAACATGTGCAATCCGGTCGGGTCGCGCAGGCTGCCGAGATACATGGTGCCGTGGTCTGTCTCCCGCCTCTCCATCTTCTCGAGCAGACCGGCCACCAACATGCGGTTTGTCTTGGCACCTAACTTGGTGATGACGAAGGATGGATCGTACTCTCCTGAGCCCTGTTCGAGCAGATCAGATTCGTAGAACTCTCTGGCGAACATGCGAATCGCCGGCTGTCGCTGGAATCTTCTGGTGCTCACGACAACACCCCCCAGCGTGCCCTGACCGCTTGAGACCTCTCGCCCGGTGCTGTGGAATCAACGCCGAGTTCGTCGCATAGCAGCATCGCCCCCTGGTCGTCGATGAGACACCTACAGCGGACCGTGACCCGCTGGCCGAGCAATGTGCTGCGCAACTCTTGGACAAAGGTCTCCTGCCCAAAGTTGTCAATCTGGTCCGTCACCTTCTCCATGTCCTTGCCGAGGTATTTCTCACTCGACTCCTTGTTGAGTAGAAGAGAAGCGCTGCTGGCCCCGTCGTCGAGCACCATTCGGAGCCGCAGGTCCTTGTTCCCCTGCGTCGCTCCGTGGTCGGCGCAAGAGCCGTCTCGCAGCACCCGCCGGCACTCAGGACATCGTTGGACGATGCCGCAGTCCGAACGAATCGACACAATGGTACCATTTGTCTGCACTCCGCTCTTTGAGCCACCAGAGAGAAGTTCGGTCAAGTCAGCCTCGACCCAGTGGTCGTCGGCGTCAATGGCATCCCATGGCGCTTTGTCGAGGATAGTGACCTGCTTCGCCTCATCGACGGTGATGTCAGGGGTCCCCTGCCAAGCTCGGACGCGGACGCCGGTGAGTGAAACATAGGCGGGCAGAGAATCGCTGTCAAGCGGCAACTCACTCCAGGCTGTCATTCGGCAGCGGCCGGAGGGGTCGAGTACCTCCCCACCCCAGAGGGTCTTCTCCTCGCCATCCGAATTTGTGAATGAGCGGGCAGCCCAACTGTTGACCTGTAATGTGATGGTCACATCTCGCGAACCGTCGCGCAGACCTGCGATGTCTAACTTGGAACTCTCCTCAAGGTCTTCGTGGCTGGCGAAATTTCCATCGTGGAACACCTCGACCTTAGTTCGGTCACCGATGTTCAACTCCGGAGTCTCTCTAAATCGACGGATTGATGCCCCTTCGACACGCAGCAGAGTACCCTCTTCATGTTCAAACTCGGTCCATGCGACGAAGCCGATTGAACCACTTTCGTCGGCTATCTTTCCCTTAACGATGTCTAGGTCACCCGAACCATCCTTCTTGCTGATGGTCTGGGGTCGCGACGACATCAGCCGTCCGACCACTGTGACAAAGCCATCCTTGGTTCCCGCCTCTTCGATTGGAATCGGGTCAGAGGTGGCGAGGGAAACTGCTTGGCCGCCCTCTTCAAGCACGACAACGCTGCTTGAACGATTTACATTGATTGACTTCTTACCCTGCCACTCATTGACAGAGACTCCTTCGAGTCGGACGATTGAGCCGGGAGCGAGACGCTCGTGATGCTCGCCCCAGTCCTTGTAATCCCAGCGAACGGAGTCATTGGAATCGTTGTAGGGAGCATCTTCAATCCAGCCGTATGCGGTCTGCTTCTCCTCACCTCGCACCGTTTGGATGTGGGGTGTGTAGGTGACGACCTTGACTTCAATCGTGACATTGCGGTCGTCCGCCGACAACTCGGCGAAACGGTCGACCCGCTTACTGCTGCTGAACGCCGACCGAGCTACATCCTGAGCAGTGCTCTCGTCGACATCAAATTTCCGCAACACCGAGCGGAATGCATCCTTAGGAGTGACGAGGAAGACACCTTGATACTTCACAAATTCCTCTCTAATTTCCTTCTCATCGGCGTCTTTCGCCTGTTCCTTGACCCTTTTGACATACTCGTCAATCTCATCTGTTGCCATCTCATTCTACCTCGCGACCGTCTGGCTCAAGAGTGCGAGAGAGAACCAACTTCGACAGACACGGTCGCACGGTGGCAAGGGGCGCGTACGGCACGAACGGCACGAACTGCATTAACCGACCGAGGGGCGACAGTCTGGCGTGCGGGTTGGGGAAGACTCTGCACTCCATCACCTCCGGGGAGCACTAACCCCCTCTCGACGGTTCATAATAGATTGCTACCTTTTCTCCAGTAATCGGGTGCGCGTCTAAAAGAAATGGAGCATATCCGATTTCATGGCGGAGTGGGGCGAGGTCACCTTTGGCGACAAAAAAATAGCGCCCGGTAGCAGTTGCCAAACCTCAATCGAGGTGGGAAGTGACCCACTTGGACAGTCATCCGAGATGCCTGTTCACATCATTCGCGGCGCCCGCGAGGGTCCGACCCTTGCAGTCACCGCCGCAATCCATGGAAATGAGTTGAACGGCACCGGAATCATCCACCACCTCATCTACGGTGCCGACCACGAAGCGGGTACCAAGGATGACCACATCGATGCAGAAAAGATGAGGGGGACCCTGATTCTTGTTCCAGTCGTCAATGTCGAAGGTATGTTGCTACAACAACGCCATTCGACTGATGGCCGTGACATCAATCGCCTGTTTCCTGGAAAACCCAATGGAAACCACTCCCAACGGCTCGCCCACGCCCTCTTCGAGCAGGTCGTCAAGCGGGCTGACCACCTCATCGACCTGCACACCGCACCCTACACGCGCATGAATGTCCCACATGTGCGCGCCGACCTGGACAAGAAGAGTTGCAAGCGGCTGGCCCGCGCCTTTGGCACCGAAGTCATCCTCCACTCCGTCGGACCAGATGGCAGCATCAGGAAAGAGGCGGTCGATGCGGGCATTCCAACCATCCTTCTCGAGAGCGGAACATCCCACAGGTTTGAGCCGGAATCACTCGAATGCGGCGTCCGAGGAATCCTCAATGTGATGGCCAAGTTGGGTATGGTTGAGAAGCCTTACCAACGCCCCCGCTGGCGACTCTTGGTCCGTCGATTTCGTTGGGTCAGGTCAGCTTCTGGAGGGTTG
>CAZPJQ010000046.1:0-11576 GCA_964586945.1 uncultured Candidatus Poseidoniales archaeon | reverse complement strand
CAAACGAGCCACCACCATCTCCGACAAGAACCCAATCTTGCGCAGGGGCGCGTGAGCCGCCTGCAGGCCATGAAAGAAGGTCGAGACCATCTCGAATGAGGCCTAGGGAATCGAGTGTTTTGCTGCTCGCAAACGCACCCATCGTGGTATTGTAATGGTGGAGAGTTTCACCGGCAAGAATGTTCAGCCATTCACCACCCATCGCCATACCGTGTATATCATTGGAGGCGAGCCAGTTAGCATCGGTCCAAGTCGCGAGCCAAGAGGAAGTTGCCAAATTATAGCGAACGATTCCAGCATCCGCCATCGCAATCATGAGTACGCCGTTCACCACTTCAAGTTGGACGACATCATCGCTGGGTAGCGAGTTCTGAGTATCCCACGGGGTGAGCCAACTTGAACTCATCAAGTCGTAGCGCATCACACCACCTCCATCGGTAGCCATGTAAATCATACCATTCAGTTCGATGAGGTCAGTAGCTGAATCCGAGCCGGAATTGGGATTTAATGTGACGCCAATTCCATCGTTGAACAACTCTGCTTCTTCCGTGGCTCCCCAAATCACACCCATCGAGTCAGCCATCAATGCGGTGACAACTTGTAGCGGACCAGATGACTGGGGACCGCTGGTTGGCATGCTGCCTTCTATGGAGAAGGGGCCGGCCAACTCGCTCGAGTCGGAGAGCGACCATGCGCGGAAGCGAGTCGAGTTATCATCGACCGACACGAGAACCATGTCATTGGCAACATCGACAACCAGTGTCTGTGCGCCAGTGATTTCGTCGGCGATCTCGATTACTGGTGGCGTGTTGGTGGCGTCGAGTTGGAGTAAAACATCACCAAACAGCATGTAGAGGCGCCCATCTTCAGGATGCACTGCCGTGGCCAAAACATCAACGACCAGCGGCGAGAAAGAGACATAGGTGTCTGCGGGGCGAAGGGCTTCGATGACCAAGTCCGTGACTTCAGCATCTCCGGGAACCAGCCAAGAGGCACCAGTATCCACATTGGGGGTCAGTCGAGAACTGTGGGGTTCTGGACCGATGAAGTCGTTCTGTTGACCAAAACCACCGAAGCCACGCCAGTCCATGATTGAAACTTGTGTATCCACGAAGTTGAGTTGTGGCTGCTCTACCCAAGTGCCGTTCGAGCCATTAACTCGAACTTCGAAGGTGAGATTGTCGACTATTGCACCGGGTGCCAAAGTAAGATGCAAATCTCCTTCGGCGAGAATTCCGTTGTCCGGGTCTGCGTTAATCGCATCAATAGTCATCCAACCGGTGTCGTTGGAACCACCAGAACCCCACTCGGAGACACCACTGATTTGGCTCTCCGATTGAAGGGCGGCCAGCGGTGCCCAAGATGATAGCAACATCAGCGATACGAGGAACAGGGGACTGAATTTCACCCCTCTGAGAGCCATTGTACGCAACGCTCTCTCATTTACTTATCAAGGAGTGGGGTCCCCGTGTCCAATTGTATACTTCGTATACATAGGAGGTTCCAGCCCGTAAAAGGAACTTAATTTGACTGTTATTCAGTAGGAATGCACATATCGGAGAGGTCGACCCCCACAACGTAGCGCCGGTGACGCCTCGATGTCCCACGATGAGAAACTCAGGAGAGATTCACTAGACTACCACGCGTCACACCCTTCCGGGAAGATGCGCACGGTACCGACCAAACCACACGCCACCCAGAGGGACCTCTCACTCGCCTACTCCCCGGGAGTTGCCTATCCCTGCCTAGAGATTGAGAAGTGGCCGGAAAACGCCTACAGATACACCGCCAAAGGGAACCTTGTCGCAGTCATCTCAAACGGCACCGCGGTGCTCGGTCTCGGCGACATAGGAGCGCTTGCGAGCAAGCCGGTGATGGAGGGCAAGGGGCTGCTCTTCAAGGCGTTCGCCGACATCGATGTGTTCGACATCGAGGTAGACACTACCGATGTAGATGAGTTCGTAGAGACCGTCAAGCGGATCGCGCCTACCTTCGGCGGCATCAATCTAGAGGACATCAAGGCGCCGGAGTGCTTTGAGATCGAGGCGAGATTGGTTGCCGAACTCGACATCCCCGTAATGCACGACGACCAGCACGGAACCGCAATCATCGCCGGTGCTGCTCTGTTGAATTCTCTGGAAATCGCAAAGAAGGACATCTCAGAGGTGAAGGTAGTGGTCTCTGGGGCGGGTGCCTCGGCAATTTCCTGCGCCGAACATTGGGTCCTCCTCGGCGTTCAGCGTGAGAACATCACGATGGTCGACTCGAAGGGAATCATCACCAAGAATAGGGTGGAGGCGGGAGGACTCTCTGAACAAAAGGAACGGTTCGCGTGTGAGTGCCCCGACGGTGACTTGGCGGCCGCGATGGTTGGCTCGGATGTATTCCTCGGCCTATCGAAGGGCGACATCGTCAATCCCTCGATGCTACGAGAGATGCGGGAACACCCCATCATCTTCGCACTTGCAAACCCGACGCCGGAAATCATGCCCGATGTCGCGAAGGCCGCTCGTCCGGATGCGATTGTGGCGAGTGGACGTTCCGACTTCCCCAATCAGGTGAACAATGTTCTAGGCTTCCCCTACATCTTCCGAGGTGCGCTCGACTGCATGGCGAAGACGATTTCACCCGGCATGAAAATGGCCGCCACCTGCGCTCTTGCCGAGCTCGCCAAAGAGCCGGTTCCAGACTCGGTCTCACAAGTATACGATGTCGACCTCATCACATTCGGTAAGGATTACATCATTCCAAAACCGTTCGACAGGCGGGTCTTGGTGTTCGTCGCTTCAGCAGTGGCTGAGGCAGCGGTGGCTGAAGGAGTAGCTGGGATTCCTGCCAAAGAATTCAGCGTAGAGCGCTACCGCGAGGAGTTGGAAGCGCGCCTCGGACTCACTCACTCGGTGATGCGTTCGGTAATCAATCGGGCGAAGCGCGATGTGAAGAGAATCGTCTTCCCCGAAGGTGATGATCCCTCTATCGTCAGAGCAGCATACGAAATCATACAGGAGGGGATCTGCACGCCGATTCTACTCGGGCGTGAGGAGGCAATCGAAGCGGTCAAGCAGGAGTTGAGTATTGAGTTCGAGTGCGAAGTCATCAACCCGCTAACAGATGAGAGGCGGAAGGGATTCTACGCCGATGTGTTGTTTGAGAAACGAGCCCGAAAGGGACTGACCCGGGTCGATGCTCAGAGGATGCTGAAGTCGAGGACCTACTTCGGAACTGCGATGGTCGAATGTGGCGACGCTGACGGATTTGTCGGGGGGCTGACTCGAGCCTACCCCTCGTTCCTCAAGCCGTGCTTGGAGATTATCGGTACCGACACCGAGGCACACAGGGTGGTTGGGATGTACATGATGGCCGTGCAAGGCAGACTACTGTTCATCGGAGATGCGACCGTCAACATCTACCCTGACGCGCGTACACTCGCTGAAATCGCCGTACAGACTGCTCGGGTTGCCCGCCGCTTTGGCATTCTCCCGCGAGTGGCCATGCTCTCCTTCTCCAACTTCGGTTCCAGCCGAGAGTTCCGCAGCAGTAGGTTGGAGGACGCTGTCTCCGCAGCCAGGGAACTCGACCCGAACCTCATCATCGACGGACCGATGCAAGCCGATACCGCACTGAATGCTAAAATCCAAGACCAATTTCCGTTCATGAAGTTCAACGGGCCGGCAAATGTGTTGATCTGCCCTAACTTGGCAGCGGCGAACATCGCCTACAAGTTGCTCGACCACTTGGGTGAAGCTGAGATGACCGGACCGATTCTTGAGGGGATGGCAAAGCCGGTTCAGATTCTTCAACAGGGTGACGGAGTGAGGGAAGTCGTCCACATGGCTGCCATTTGCGCGGTTGAAGCGCAGCGGCATATTCTCGAGCGACTGTGAATTGTCTGACGCTCGCCAAGCGAGCTTGATTGGAGTCTCGCAGCCGACTGCCCTTAGGCTAGAGCCACGCTGTTGAACAACTCAAGGCACAACCCTTGATGGCCTGTCCCGTCAGCGGATGGGGTGGAGATAACCGATGGCAGGGAGCGGTGGGGGTCTCAGCACCTTCGACGAGCGTCTCTTGCAGGGAGTGTTCGCGCGGGTTTGGCGACACTTGGGCGAGATGGATGACACCTCAAAACTCGTCTCCAGCTCATTGGAGCCCGAGCAACTGCGCGCCAAATTGGACCTCGCAATCGGTCGAGAGGGAATTGACATCGAGACAATGTTGGCTGACATCGATGGCTATCTCGAGGAGGCAGTGAAAACCAGCCATCCAAATTTCATGCAACCACTTTGGGGAGGGACTTCTGTTCCGGCGTTCGCAGGGGAGATTATCACGGCTCTGACAAACACCTCGATGTACACCTTTGAGATGGCACCAGTCGCCTCGCTCATCGAGGATGAAATCATCGATACGATGTCCACCCTAGCCGGTTTTGAGGCGGGTGAGGGGACCTTCACCACCGGCGGCTCAAACGGTAATCTGTTGGGATTACTGTGTGCTCGCGACCGAAAGTTGCCCGACTCACGGCGTGAGGGTCTCAGCGGCAAACAGTTGGTCGCATTCGTATCTGAAGAGTCACACTATTCAGTTGAGATGGCGGTGAATGTGCTCGGTGTCGGACTGAACAACCTAATTGTAATCGAGTGTGACGCTGGAGGGCGCTTGCTGCCAGACGCGCTCGCAGAGGCGATAGACGCTGAGAAGCGAGCCGGAAAACAGCCCTTCTGCGTTATTGCGACCTCGGGCACAACCGTGCGCGGCGCGTTCGACCCACTGCAAGAAATCGCCGACATCTGCCACGCCGAACACCTCTGGCTGCATGTTGACGCCTCTTGGGGTGGTGCTGCTCTCCTATCACCAAAGACGAGAGGGCTTCTTAGAGGAATCGAGAGGGCGGATTCCATCGCCTGGGATCCGCACAAGATGATGGGTATCCAAATCATCTGCTCGGTATTCCTTGTCCGAGACAAGGGAACCCTCCGGAGAGTCTGCCGGCACGGAGAATCGGGCCACTACCTGCTTCACGAGAGTTCCACCGAAATCGACCTTGGAAGGATGAGTCTGCAGTGCGCTCGCCGGGTGGATGCGGTCAAACTCTGGCTGGCTTGGAGGGCGCTCGGACATGAAGGGTTTGCGAGAAGAATCGAGCGATATCTCGAACTCTCAGAGATTCTTGAGGCGAGGGTTAGGGAACACCCACAATTGGAGATGGCGTCGGAGAGGCAGTTTGCGAATGTCTGCATGAGGTTCATCGGGTTCGGTCTATCGGATGCTGCTGCTGATTCCGTAACAGATAGAATCCGCGACGAAATTCTGCTTAGGGGCCGATTCATGGTCACCAAGGCGCTCCTTGACGGGCGGCCAATCATCCGTCCAGTCATCGCAAATCCACTTGTTGATGAAGCGGTTCTTGAGTCGCTGCTGAAGGAAATCGTCGAAGTCGGAAATGACTTGAGTGCCTGATTTCACTTTCTATGATAGGGTGAGCCTCGCTCTATTTCACTGGCCCGATAAAGTTGCTCCAAAAGGACCACTGCAGCCATCTCGTAGGTCATCGTCAAAGGGCCCAGACTAATCGTCGTGTGTTGAGCAACCGCCTCTTCATCAAAGCCATCGACCGGCCCTATCGCCAAATGCACATTGTCTCCTGAGATGCGCCACCTGCGCCAGTTGTCAACCATCCAATCGGTACTGCCGGACTCTCCCTTCTCATCGAGGAGAATCAACTCGCCACCGCTCGCCGCCGCCTGTAACTTTTCGATATAGGCGTCGTGACCGAGCTTGTCCGAGTGCTGGACCAACTTCACTCCACGAGCAGCGAGGCGCTCGGTGTAGAGCGCAACGAGATCTGCGTATCCCCTCTCTCGCGCCCGGCCGTGTGTGTGTACCACGATGCGCGCCATGGCCGCCCTGAGAAGCGCCGCCGTCATCACACTTCGGGAAGAGAGCGGAGGCCAAACAATGGAACTGACGCTGAAGAGGAGAACATATCCCCATTTGGGGTATGAGAGGGAAGGCTCAAGGGAGAGGGGCGGGCGAGGGTGAGTGATGGGTTGGTGGCCATTCAAGAGTAAGCGGGCGGTCATCACCGACGACCCTCATATTCGGGGGGCGCGACACTGGTTGCAGGAAATGCAGGAGATTTGCGAGAAAAACTTCGACAATCCGGCCGAAGGACAGCGAGCGATTCGTCAAATGCAGATTGAGTGGACAGACGCTCATGGTGAGGCTGAGGTCCCCGAAGATTTGAGAGAAGGGCTTGACAAGCGCGCCTTTCACCTGCTTAGAGCGAATCAGGTTGAGTGGTTGGGTTGGCTGGATAACGAGGATTTTTGGAAGCCGGGTTGGCGACTTGAGCCACGAGTTCACGACGATGAGTCCTGACAGTCGGTTTCATGACCGCGGGGTACTCGGCGGATTCATGATTGGTTGGGTCCTGCTACTCGCGGCCACCGGCGCAATCCTCCTCCACCTGAGCAAAGACCAGCCGTTTCCGGAAATCTCTCGAACTCACGGCTTGTTGCAACTAGTTCTTGCGGGCTTGATGCTCATCGCAATCAACTCCCCTCGCCAGTTTGACCAAGCGGCCGTCGGTGCCCTCTTCATAACAGTCATGGGAGGATTGCAGTTGATAGCTGGCGTTCGCCACATGGCGAGCACTCAGAAGGATGTCATAGTGGCCCCAATGGCGGGAATTCTACTCTGTTTTGGTGCGGTGGCGATGCTCGTCGATGACTGGTTGGTCTACTCCGGAACTGAACAGGTCGCCGCCTTCGCGCTCGCCTCATTGCTCGTCCTTGTCGAAATCTACCTCTTCTTCCGCGGCATGATCGTCGGCACCACCGCGAGGATGTGGTCGGCAGCAGGGCTTCGACAGTGTGAGAGAGAACTTCTGAAGGGACCGCGCGGAGCCATCTCCTGCTTTGAACGGGCGTGGGATATGGATGAGCAATACATCAATGCGATGAGTCACGCCGCATTGGTGCGAATCCATCGCTCACTCAACGACCCTAAATCTGCAGATTTCCACCACGAGAGGTTGCAGCGCCTTGGAGGAGAATCCGGGGTCGATGAAACTTGGCTGAAAGCGGTCGACAGAACGCTTAGAAGAGTCTCCGCAGCCTCTTCTGAAGAGTGAGCAGTTTTACCCCAAAAGGAGGGGGTTTCCCGGGCTTATCTCGCGGGGGTTCAAATATCCCGGATTACAAATTTATACTGAAAATAGATGATGCTTGGAAGGAATAAACGCGCAGTGCAGTGGTCTTGGGGGCTTGTGCTCGCTTGGTTCAGTGCCAGTCTGCTCTCTCAAGCGGCCTACATCGGAAAATATGGCACTCCCTACGACGGCACGATGCTGCTCGAATCTTTGGGGCAATGGTCCTGGCTTCTATTCATCATTGAAGGGGTGATTTGGTTGATAGTCGGCAACCTCGTCTACCATAAATTCATGAATGTGAGAGAATCCAAGGCTTCCATCTCCTGAGAACCGTTACCTGATTCACCTACCCTGACCCGGTCGAAAAACGCACTCATGCGGTGTCCGAACCGAACTTACGCCCCGCCGGGATGACACCATTCCTCGACCCCCGCGCTTAATACGAAAAACCACGACCCACCTTTCGGGGATTCTATGGTTCGCATCACCAAGGTTCACACCGGTGTGGGAGATGGCGGGAGAACCCGTCATCTGGATGGAAGCGAAGTTTCCAAAGGAGATACTCGCCTCGAAGTGGTGGGCACAATTGACGAACTCAATACCGTGGTGGGAATAGTCCGTATGGAAATCGAGCGGTTACCCATCAAGAGTGAGGACGGGGGGCCACGGGCGACGGTCATCAAGGTGCAGAGTATGACAGATAGGAAACTGGCGAGGGTTCAGCAGGAGCTATTCGACCTCGGAGCAGAATGCTCCACCCTGCCCGACGCCGTCCCCGAAGGGATGCAACTGCTACCCGACGGCGCCTCAGAGAGACTCATCGGTGAGATGGATGAATGGCTCGAAGAGTGTGAGCCGCTCACCTCCTTCATCCTACCAACCGGAAGTCCAGCGGTGGCCAATCTGCATCTGGCTAGGGTTGTGGCGCGCAGGGCTGAGAGGAGACTTGCCACATTGCGTGATGTCGAAGGTGATTCGGCGGTGCGAGCCGTGGCTCTCTCTTACCTGAATAGGGTGTCTGACTGGTTCTTCGTTCTGTCACGCTGGATTACCGGCCAACTCGGAGAAGAGGAAACTCTCTGGGAACCGATTGGCAGGAGCCGAACTGATTTGGTGAGGTCACACCGCGTTGTGAAATTCCCTTGCCGCTGCCAACACCGCGCGAGAGTTTTCGAAAGTGAGTTGCTCGGCCGCATCATCCCACGAAAGCCAGAGAAAGCCGACATGCTCGTGTGAGAGATTGATAATCATCTCGTTGGTCTCAGCGAGGAACCAGTGAACCTGTTTGTGGACAACCGTTCCCTTGCGAGAGAATTCGTATTGAGTCCTCATCTTGAAACCCGTTGAAATGGTCGCTTTGGATATCCCGGTCTCCTCCTCCAACTCCCTCAACGCAGTCGCCTCGTGCGAGCCATCCGACTCCTCAAGATGGCCTTTCACGAAATCCCAGTGACCCTGTGGATATTGCAGTAGCAAGATGGAGTCATAGTTCAACAAGACAAGTCCGCAAGAGGTCTCCATACCTGCGGTGATGAGGGTGTCCGCCATATCGGTTGCGCGAATCACCTGTGACTGTATGCGCTACGGCTATGGGGGGTATGCATCGAGGCGCTCTCCATGCCTGCACGCGACCTGCTCGCCAAACTCGACATCAGGCGCATCGTCACCGACGGCGACATGGACGGCCTGATGGCCGCGGCAGTGCTCCGGCACGGTTGGCCAGAAGCCGAAGTCATCTTCTCTCATCCTGCTGAAATTCGCAGCGGCTACCTTGATTCTCTCATCGATGAACATACCGCAATCTGCGACCTGCCGTTCCACCCGGCGTGCGGGCTCTACATCGATCACCACGCAACCAACAAGCCGACTGAGGAGCAGAGGGGGGTGTTTGAGGCACGGGGAGGCCATGTGCATTGGATGGAGGCGGATTCCGCGGCGCGGGTGGCGTTTGAGTTATTTCAGCCCATTTTCGACCTTGGCGCGTTGGCCCCTCTAATGGACATGGTCGATCGCTTGGACAGCGGGAGAATCAGCCATGAGGAGTTCCTCTCCGACCACCCGGTGATATGGCTCTCCCGTACCGTCTCTGCCTCATATCCCGAATACACCCACGGACTTCTCGAGAAGCTGGTTGCTGGAGAGGAGTTGTCATCGATAATGGCAGACCCTTCGGTCAAGGCTAGAATCGCCAACAAGAGGTTGGAGCAGGAGAATGTCAGGGCGCTGCTCGGTGACGGCTCGAAGGTGCATGACAGGTTGGCCATCGCCCGGATTGACGAAACTGGATTTAGGACAAACGGATATCTAGTGACGGCGCATTATGGCGAGGAGTGTGACGCCTGCTTGATTATCCACGGCAATGTCGATAGCAGGATAGGTGAATCCGACGGGTGGCCGCTCTCTGCATCATTCTACACCAATTCCTTCCTGCATTCCGAGGGCGGAATCTTTGACTTGACACGGATGGCCACACTGTTGGACACAAGTGGTGGCGGACATCGAAATGCGTGTGGCTGTCGATTGGTGGCTCTCGACGACGAAGGCCAACTAGAAGAGAGAGAAGTTGGGGCTGCAGATGTACAGCGGAATATCGACGCCTGGATGGATGTCTGGGCTCAGCGAACCAGTTGAAACAGATAGATGAAGCCGAGGAAGGCGTGAATCACCATCAGAATGACGATGATGTCACTCGCTCGGCCATGACGCTCTCGCTCAAGGGAAAACGACTCGCCCGCCTCTCTCTGAGCCTTGGTCAGTCGGCCCTTCCGAACGAGTATGGTCAACAGGATCAGGCCGAGAATTCCAAACCAACCGTGAAGATGGCTGGGGACGACGGCGGTGGCGCTCTCACCCTCAGCCAAGCCGTTGAGGGTGTTGGCGACGAATCCAACCACCACTACGGAGATTGCAAGAATATAGGTCAATTCGCCGAGTTCTTCGTGCCTCGTGCGCTCCTCCTTCGCCTCCTTCCCACGTAACTCAAGCCGCTGCTTTCGGTAACGATATTGTTTCAACATCAAGCCTATCACGATGAGCGCAAACACCGGGTGCAGGATCAAAATGAGCGTATCCATCACTCCTGAAGGATAGGCCATCAGAGGCTGTGAGAAGCGGTCGACACTTCATCGCTTGGCACGAGTTCCCTTAGGGAACTCTATCGTTGGGTTATTTAGAGCGGGGCGAGCGCAGGCAGGCGCCGGAGGGATGTGAGATTACGGAGCGCCTGCTATTGGAGTGCTTGAACGAGGCACTTGAGCAGGCGAAGGACAACCCTGAGAGAAGGCTGCAGGTGGCAATGCGAGGCGACGCTTGGAATCTGATGGATAAACGCTGGAGGGGATTGCTTTTCTCACTTCTGAAACAAGAAGTTGAGAGCATTTCTGGTGGTGGAAAGGGGAAGCGTAGAATTGGTCGACGAGGTGGCAGAGCGCAGCGGGCGCTGATGGCTGGACCCGAGCTCGAACCTGTTCAAGACCTACTTGACGGCGGCGGGGCGGCGCCATACAGATTGGTCGTACTCCTCATTCACAAGGCCCAAATGCCTGATGAGTGGGATGTCTCCTGGAATTCAACAATCGCTGAACTTCGCACAGACTGCGAGACGAACGGCGTCCACCCTGTCTACAATGTTCTCGGAAAAACCTTCGAGGCGACCCTCGGAGAGATGAGACTCCACCCCGAAGCCGAAGTAGCTCAGGAAGTGGTGGACTCCGAATGGTTGGAGTCATGTCGCATCGACCCGCTCGACTCGACTTCAATTCAGAATCTTCTGACCCCACCCATCGGATTACCCCTCAGCGCCAAGGTCCAGAATGACCTCAACCGATTGCATGTGCAAGTCTCGGGACGGAATTCCATCCGTCGAAAATGGCTGACCGACACTCGCCTTGACTCCACTCTAGCGGAGTTAGGGGGTGAGTATGCACTACTCGGTGGTATTCTTACGGCGGCATCCGGGTCGCGTGATGCTGAGCAGAATTTCGAGACATTGGTGACATGTGATGGCGAAGAGGCGGTTGATTCGGTGGTCACTGAAATCGCTTCGCTTCAACTCAAATTAATCCGCCTGCGAAGCGGTGACTCCGCCGCTTGGGGTGAATGCATCGAATTAACTTCTGATGACCCTCTCTCATCCTCCTGCAGAAGCGAGGCGTGGAAGAACATCCCTGAAGATGCGGGGTCACTTGGTTCTAAGACACTCTCAAGTGGTGTGTCGACCTTGACAGATTGGTCGGAAGCCAACGGCGTGGAATTGGATCTCAGTGGCATTTCATGGCGCTTGGTCGCCGCTCTGATTGAGGATGGGGCTGACAAAAAAGCGGCTCAAACAGCATCCACGCTGGACATTCAAACTGAGTCCCATCTCGATACTGCACTCAACCTGCTGAGCAAGGAACATCACGAAGTCGTCATCCCGATTCTTGAGCGG
>CAZPJQ010000045.1:0-11620 GCA_964586945.1 uncultured Candidatus Poseidoniales archaeon | reverse complement strand
GTCACCTACAAGCCCGCCTGGTGGATGGCTGCCACGATGGGACAGCACAACAACTACGACGGCGAGGTAATGGCATACGCCGCCCTTCACGGCGCTGGTGGCGCGGTCATCCAACTGACTCCAACCGCCGGTTCAATCGGTGACAAGGAGTTTGATGAGGATGATGTCGAATTCTACCGCGGCGACCGTAATGTGCTCGACAAGGGGATGCTCTGATTGCCCGACGAAGATGACCTCGATGAAGAGCAACTCAAGGAGGAACGGGCGCTTGGTGGAGAGCCCGACAAACAGCCTGGTGGCTGGCCCAACGGAGAGCCTGAGGGAGAAGCGCACGATGGTGAGCCCGACGAACAACCACTTGAGGAGGGTGAGGATCCCGAAGATGACGAGGATGATGAGAATTCTTGGCCTAATCCAATCGAAGTCCTCGACGACATTTACGACGATTATGGGAATGCCGTTTTTTCCCACGCCGGAGGAGTAGTGGGGGCGGCTGCCGGAGTGGCAGTAGGCGG
Source organism: uncultured Candidatus Poseidoniales archaeon (assembly GCA_964586945.1). Lineage (GTDB taxonomy): Archaea > Thermoplasmatota > Poseidoniia > Poseidoniales > Thalassarchaeaceae > MGIIb-Q1. The sequence goes on along the minus strand of CAZPJQ010000045.1, from coordinate 11,105 downwards.
CCCAATAGGAGGGGTTGCAGGTTCCATTGTCGGCAAGAGAACTGTTTCAAAAATGATGAGCAAGGATGGACCAATCTTCTCGGAAAACGCTCCAAAAGCGGTCGGCGCATACCCTCACGCTCGTCGAGTGGGTAGTCTCATCTTCGTATCCGGAATTGGGCCCCGTCACCCCGAAACCAACGAAATCCAAGGTGGACCCATCCGTGACGAAAACGGAAATCCTCTCGAATACGACATACGCGCCCAGACCCGCGCGGTCATTGAGAACATCAAGACGATACTAGAAGAGGTTGATTGCGACCTCGACAACATCGTCGATTGCCTAGTCTTTCTCGTCGACATGGAGCGTGACTTTGACGGCTTCAACGAAGTCTATACAGAATACTTTGAATCGATTTTGGCTACTCGAACAACCGTCGCGGTCTCAGCCCTACCGACTCCAATCGCCGTCGAATTCAAGGTCGTAGCAAAGGAATAACGAAAGAAATCCACTCCGACTGAGATTTTTGATTAGACAGGCTCTATAAGAGCCTGTGAGTCGCCCGGCCATGCCCGATAAGTCGTCTAAGTCGATAGGTGACCTCGTGTATCGCCCAATTGAGTTCGTCAGCAACACATTGGAGAGGAAACTCGGAATTGGGTCGGTCGTAATAATCTCACTTTCCGCCATGTTAGGCTCTGGATTGTTTGTCCTACCTGCATTGGCGATGTTGGATTTGGGTGGTCCTGGAATTTGGTTGGCATATGTGGTCGCCGGTTTGGTCGTTTTACCCGGCGCACTATCAAAATCTGAATTGGCAACTGCGATGCCGACATCCGGTGGAGACTACATCTACATTGAACGAACATATGGGCCATTATTTGGCACTCTAGCGGGATTAGGTTTGTGGGGTTCCTTCCTTCTCAAAGCAGCGTTTGCCTTGATCGGATTCAAAGCATATTTGTGGGTCTTCGAAGAATTGATTGGAATCACATTCGATGTCGAAATCGCTGCCATTATTCTACTGGTTGGTATAGTAATGGTCAACATTTTAGGTGTCAAGAAAATCAAGAAAATACAAACTCCTATCGTTGCCGCCTCCGTGATTTTTCTAGTTTTGATTTGCATCTGGGCAATATTCACGATGGATATGGATTGGAGTCGCCCGGTCTCCGCAGAAGCGTTTGGAAGTGGATGGAAATCGGTTGCAGGGACATCCGCTTTTGTATTCGTTTCATACGCTGGAGTGACGAAAATCGCTGCCATCGCTGAAGAAATAAAACAACCGAGCAAAAACATCCCTTCTGGGATTATGATAACTCTGCTCATCAGCACACTCCTTTACGCTGGAATCGCCTACATCATGATGGCTGCAGTAGATCCTTCGAACTATATTCTTGACGATCAAGCTAGAGAGGACCCCATTTTTGTTTTCGCAAATTCTGTAGGCGGTAAATTTGTTGGAATAATTGCTGCTTTGTTAGCAGTTGTAACTATGACTTCAATGGCTCTTGCAGGGATAATGGCAGCATCTCGTTATCCCTTCGCGATGGCGAGAGACAATCTGCTTCCGGAGGCGTTGGAGAATGTTCATCCAAAATTCGAAACTCCTCATATAGCAATAATCGGAACCGGAATCGCGATGGCTGGAGCAATCCTCTTCTTACCAGTTCATGATGTCGCAAAATTGGCTTCAGGGTTCCAACTGATGATTTTTGTAATCATCAATTCATGTGTAATTGTGCTGCGTCGAGCTTCACCATCACACTCATGGTACCAACCAGAATGGATTTCTCCGATGTATCCATTTGCACAATTAATGGGAATTATAGGTGGCTCGGTGTTAATCTACATGATGGGCGGAAAGGCTGTCCTTGGGGCGGCTGCTTGTTGCGTGTTAGGCCTATTCACCTACTATTTGTACGGAAAATCCCGCGCCCACCCCAAGCTAACTCCTTGGCGGGTCGTGAGAAAGGAATTTACTGACCCCGACCAACACAACCGCGAGAAGCACTGGTTAGTGTTCCACAACTGCTGCGACAAGAATCAGCCAGGCCACATGACTCTCCACGAGTACATTCAAGCGATGGAAAAATTAGCACCCCACCTCGGTCGATTTCACATAAGAAATCTGTTCCACGAAATCGATGACAACGATGATGGTGTAATCGACATAGACGAATTCATGGCAGCATTTGATGATGAATTGCGAAAACAGAATGGTGATTGAAAATCGACGAAAAACAGCGTGACGCCCTCGCCCTCACCCTCGCAGCCCCCGCCTCAACAATCGCCCTTTTTGCCTCGACTCTGTTCGGGGGACTGCTCGGCACCGCAGTGTGGATTGGCGGGAAGGTTTGGCAAATCGGCCTGCCCGCCTTCTGGCATCTGAAAGTAGAAGGGAAGGAGCGCTCCCTGTCACCAGCCTTGCAGGGTGGCTTTCGCGAAGGGGCGTTGCTCGGAGTTGGTATGAGCGCGGTGATGTTCGTCGCCTGGTGGCTAGCCCGGGGGGAACTCGACTCCGAACAGATTCGTGGCTTCGTGGAACCCTTCGGCCTTCTGAACCCATGGCTCTACTTCGCCGCCTTCTGCTATTGGGTGCTGTTCAACTCGGTGATGGAGGAGTACCTATTCCGTTGGTTCATCTTCGAGAAGTTCGAGAGTTTCGTAAGCGGCAGAGTCGCAGTCATCCTCGCCGCGCTCGTCTTCACCGCCCACCATCTATTCGGAATGTGGTCGATGTTCCCTCTATGGGCAACCCTGCTCGGCTCCTTTGGAGTGTTCTGCGGAGGCGTCATCTGGTCAGGGCTCTACCTCCGCTACCGGAGCATATGGCCCTGCTACCTCTCGCACGCAATAGTTGATGTCACGATGTTCGGAATCGGCGCCTACATCCTCTTTTCTTGACACATTCCTCGATTTCCGCCCGTCGGCGCCGCCGAGTCATTCAAGCGAGATGAATGATTCGAGGGGGCGCAGAGGAGGTTCAGTATGTCCGTCGCAGGCAAAGCTCGCAAGGTTACAACCCAAACTCTGCAGGAGATGAAGGAGGCCGGTGAGAAAATCACCATGCTGACAGCATACGACTTTTCTCTGGCAAAATTGGTCGATGGTGGCGGAGTCGATGTCATTCTCATTGGTGACTCAGCCTCCAATGTGATGGCAGGTAACGAGACCACGGTTCCAATTACCCTCGACGAGATGATCTACCACGCAACTTGCGTAGTTCGCGCGGTGAACCGAGCACTAATCGTCGTAGACATGCCGTTCGGCTCATACCAAGGCGACTCCAAGACCGCTCTCGACTCTGCGATCCGCATCATGAAGGAGAGCGGCGGACACTCAGTCAAACTCGAGGGAGGCGAAGAAATCGTCGAATCAGTTCAGCGTATCCTCACCGCCGGCATCCCGGTGATGGGTCACCTCGGACTGACCCCCCAGTCAATCTACAAGTTCGGCTCTTACGCCACCCGTGCACAGGAGGATGATGAGGCGGACAAGTTGGTCGCCGACGCTAAAATCCTTGAACGGGCAGGTTGCTATGCAATAGTTCTCGAAAAGATTCCTGCTAGTCTGGCAAAAAAGGTGACCGAAGCGGTCAACATCCCGACAATCGGGATTGGTGCCGGCCCCGATGTTGACGGTCAGGTCTTGGTTCTCCACGACATGCTGGGAATCACGATGGATTTCAGCCCACGCTTCCTACGACGCTACCTTGAACTTTCAACTCAAATAACAGGGGCTGTCGAGAATTATGTCAACGATGTGAGAAGTGGTGACTTCCCAAACGACGACGAATCTTACTTCTGAGAACCTAACCGACAACCCCCAAGAAAATCGCCTTCGCATCCCTCGTCGTGGCCAAACCCTCTTTGAGGTAATTAAACAGAACAAAAAAGACTCGTTCTTCTACCGAGTTCTGGAAAAAGTCTACTCGATGCGTTCCCAACCGAACGGTCTGAACTCCCAGAGTGAAGGTTTCCCAGATCCATCGAAATACCAGCCCGATTCACCCGCTTTAGTCCCTGGCAACGCACTCAAAACGCATCCATCATCCAACTGTGGACCAAGACCGGGTTCAACCGCGGAGGGCTCCCCCCAGTCAGACCCCCAGCCGTCATCCCACGGCTCATCCGACTTTGCCTTCGACTCTGAGTCTGGATCCGGCTCTGCATCATCCCAAACCACCTCGTCTAGTTCAGCCTCTTCGGATTCCGGCTCTTCCGACACCACCCCCTCATCACTCACTTCAGCTTCAGAACTCTCTTCTGATTCATCAATCTCGATCTTCTGTTCCTCAACCTCAGTTTCCTCAGGTTCAACATTCTCCCCCTCCGTCGACGAACCAAACTTGGAGAGTGCAGCATCGAGTGAGGATGCCTCAGTCTCTGTCTCTTCTTCCACCTCAGGTGACCCGAATGTTGAGAGTGCGTCGCTCAAGGCCGGACTTGCCGGAGAAGTATCAGTTTGCGCTGGTGCAGTCTGTTGCGGGGCAACGGGTTGTGGTTCGGGAGAGAATCCAGGTGGAGGAGAAGGTGCCCCCGAAGGAAATCCTGTAGCGCCGATGACAGCGCTTGACTGCGGGCCTGTTTGACCTTCCCAACCATACCCCTCAGCAGGGGCTTTTGCTGGGTCACCCCAACCATACTTAGGATCTGAGCGTACGAATATCCCGGCTTGGGGAGCGGACCCCGTAGAATTCGATGCCAATCCCTGACCGAACATGAACGCCGGTGGAGCGGTAGCAGGTTTGTTCCGCCTTTCCCCCATCTTACCCAATATTGCGGGCGATGGCGGTGGCGGCCTCCCTTGCATCGTAGTAACACCGCCTGCTGCAATAGACGGCGGCGGAGGGGGGGCGCCCAACACGGGACTCGGCATGATAGCAGGTGTCATCGTCACCTCCGATTCTTCTTCCTCTTCCTCATCGAATTCCTTCGCCAACTTCCTAACCCGCGCATAGGCGAAGAGCAGAACCATTGAGATCATCAGCCCGAGTAGACCTGCACCCACTACGATGACCTGAGTGCTGCTTCCAAACTGGCCCTCGAGCAATGTCGGCCTGACATCGATGAAAGCGGTACCCTCGCTCCCGTCATAATTCGCGGTGAGCAACTGCTGCTCCCCGTCATGGTCTAGGATTAGAGTCCACTGTCCATCGAGACATTCTGTCCGTCCCGCAGTTGAATCGATCGTCACATCACAGATGGGAATCGATACCCCGTTCCCGCTGACATCGAACCCCTCCACAACAAAAGTGGCGGATTCGCCCTGAATTCCGTAGTCTTGGATGCTGACCGTTAGATGGTCAAGTTGTCCCGGAGTGACATAGACGAGAACCGTGTATTCGTCTTCGCCAACAAAGGCGTGCAGCTGCGTCCAATTCACGCCCGCCGCGTGGAAGAGATAGTCACCATCGCCGCCTGCCTCTTCGATGGTCCCCCACGCCTCCTCGACCTGCCAGACCGGGTCGTAGGAGTGCCATTCCCCCATCACATCGAGGCCGAGCACATGGAGAGGAAGTGATCCACCTGTGGTCACGGTGAGGTACCAGTCCCCGCCCGTCGTCGTCACATTGAGGTCCACCGGATCCGACCATTCCACCTGCACACGGGCTGACGATGGCCTCCCCCCGGACTCAACGAAAATGGTGTGCTGACCCTTGCCGCTCGGTGTGAAGGTCGCCGCACCTCCATCGATTGAATCATCTCCAGAAACGCCATCTACTGACCAGTTGAAAGTCGCCCCTTCGACAATATTTCCGTCAAGGTCGGTCGCTACCGGATTAAACTCAAGTGTTTCTCCGGTGAGTATCGTGGTGTCGTGACCGTCAATCATGACGAGTGAAATTCGCCCCACTCGAACATCGATTATGACTTCATCAGACATGTTGATGAAACCGTTTTCGGGGCCGTTGTAGTCTGCTCTCACAGTCCAGTTTCCGATGGTGTGACCATCGAATACCGCGTCGGTTCCGTCTGTCGTCAGCCATTCTGCCGCTTCGGGTTGCAGTGTTGACCAATCACCCTCAACTGCCCATGTGTTTCCTGCCGCGTCAGATATCTCCATGGTCAGTGCCACGGTGTCATCAGAAGTAATGAGGGATTGAGAGTATGTCACAACCAAATCCTGACCGACGCCCCTGCTGACATTCACCTCATACTGAGCGCTGAATCCGCTCGCCGTCACGATGATGATGAAGTTGCCAAGCGGACCCGGCGTCCAACTCGCTGGTTCTCCAGAGGCCGAAACAATTGACGAACCGTCTGGAATAGTCCAGTATTGGCTCGGAACATAGAGTGGTGCTGAGTTGCCGTGCACATCAAATTGAACCACCTGGAATTCAATTTCCTCGTCGGTGGTAACATTGTCGCCATTGCCGACCAACTCGATCCACTGGGTCGCACCAATGGTCACTTGGACCTCAACTGAAGCATTGATACTGGCGGAGCACGCCCAGACCGTGTGGTTGCCGATTGTGGTGGGATAGTAGATGGCGCTGCCGCCGCCCTGTGGTTGAATGCTGCCATCATCAGTACCCCAAGTGGCATTCCCACCCAACTCAAAGCCATCAGAATCGTAGAGAGTAGCATTGAACAGAAGGCTCTGGTCGGCAGGAAGAGTGACCGGACCGGGAGGAAGGATGGTGATTGAGTCGGTTGCAACAGGTCCACCACAAGCGCGGCCGGAGGCGGAGCCGAAGGTCGGTTCGTACTCATCGGGAACTGCGGTGCCGAATGGCGATAGCAGAATCAACAAGACCAAGAGAGCAGAAATGATTACTCTTCTTTGCATCTTTTCACCCCGTCCTGTGCCAAGTTCCGTCATCGTCGATGTCCCACCGAGAGGGATTCCCTTCACCATCTAGATACCAACCGGCCTGCCCCTGCTCAGTGCCTGGCATTGCCTTCATGATGCCCTTTTCCCGAATGTCTACCTTCATCTTAGTTGCTGAATCCGGAACTGGTTCTGATACTGATTCTGAAGCCGATTCCGGCACCGTTTCTGACACCGATTCCGGTACTGCTTCGAGCGCTGGTTCCGCCGCCGTTGGGGAGGGGCCTGTCACCTGCTCCGTGGTTACGGGTTGCGCGACTGGTGAGGTAGAGTTGGCCATCGAAAATGTGTCCTGCGCCAGCTCTGTGACAACGGTCTCAGTGCTCTGCTCGGCAGCGGTGGAGGTCTGTGTGGAGGTCTTCCGAACGGAACTGTCGTAGTACTCCTCGTAGATTCCGATTTGTTCATCCGACCAACCTTGAGAACGACCCCACGCCCACAACTGCTCGGTCGACCACACTTCACCTGCCGGTGCAGAGGGTACCTCCTCAAGGGAGATTTCCTGTTGAGGAACTGTCTGTTGCGCGCCTGAATAGTGCGCTGCTGCTTGCTGCTGTGCCGCCACCTGCTGTGTTGCCTGTTGGCCAGCGTACTGTTGGGGCATTGTCTGTGACATCTGTTGGAATGCCTCTCTCGCGGCCCTGCGCGCCTTCTTCGACGGCTTGTAGGCTGCCAGTTCAGCAGCAGCATCATCCACTTGACGCGACTCGTCATCTTCGAAGTACTCCAACATCGCCTCCTCCTCCCGCCTCGAGCGTGACCTCAGAAGCATCAGCAACAAGCCAAACAGAAGAACTACTCCTGCCACTCCTGTCCAGAGTGCAGTGGCTAACGATGAGTCGCCAAAGGCGTAGAGCGGATCGGCCTCGACATCGATGAAAATCTCGCCGCCAACCGGCCCATAGTCAATCTGAACGCGTTGCTGCTCACCTGAATTCTCAAGATACAACTGCCAGTGATCACCTACATCGTGAACGAACGTGCCGGCACCACTCGTGAGAAGCACATTGTCAGGATTGGAGGATAGCCGGTTTCCGCCGAAGTCGTAGATCCGAACCTCAATGTCGATTTGGTAGCCGGTTCTGATGGCGTGGTCCGGTATGTGTAACTCGACTCGAACCGGCTCTCCCAACTCAACGGTGACCACAATCTCACCTTCCGCCAGTCCGGAGGTGAAGCGCAGGATGTGGGTGCCCTCTCTCAGCCCGCGGAGCAGATATGCACCCTCACGTGTCCCATTCGCCATATCGACAGAGTCTACCGGGACATACCACAATACATCTGAACCGAAATCGTTGCCATCCAAGTCTGTCGCGTTGATGTCTATCTGGGTTGATTCTCCGCTCCGTACGACAACCACGCCCTCGTTGAGGGTCCTCAATGTGTGAGGAATTCCCGGCTCGACATCAATCCCAATCGCTGCGAAGACTCCAGCCGCCTGTACCTCCACTTCGTGGTGTCCCGCCAATACAGGATACCAAACCGCGTCGTTGGATCGAAGGTCCCCCGTCCGGTCATATGCCTCACCTTGGTGTCGGAATGTCCAGTTGAGTGTGACCTCCTCGAGTTCGTTTCCATCCTCATCAAAGAACCGTGGTGAAAAGTCGAACGAGCCGTCCGCCGAAATTTGCTCCCCATGGCCTTCAAGTTCTATCCGTGCTAGTGAGCCGGGCAACACCTCCAGCATGAGGAAGGTCGAGAATGATCCGTCCGGAGAGTCATGTTCGGCGCGGATGGTCCAAATTCCGGCGATGACCCCCTCGAATACAGCGCCGTTCGGCGTCTCCGAGAGCCAAGGCGCCGCTTGGGGCTCCATCGCCGTCCAATTGCCAGCAATGAGCCAGCGATTGCCCTTGGTATCCTCTGCCTGCAACTCAAGCCCGATGACATCGTCGGCAGTGATGGTCTCATAGTCGGATACGATGAGTAGCCGGCTTGCGTTACCGTGAACCACAGAGATGGTGACATTCACCCATCTATCCTGGACATGTACTCCGACCGTCCAATTTCCCTCACGCCTCGGCAACCACTCGACTCCTTCGGGAGTCATCCGGAAATTGCCATCTTCAGCGGTCCAGTTGGTGAGTGGAATCCTGACAGGCACCCGATTTCCCCTGACATCGAGCCATAGGACTACGAGCAGGACAGGTTGGTCGGCAGGTTGGCTGCCATTCGGCTCAACTATTTCGAGGTCAGCGAGAGTCCCTTGAGTGACCTCCACGAAGGTGTGGCCCACCGCCCCGGAACTTCCGGTCGCATTGATTCTCCAAGTGCCGACAGCATCTCCCGTGAAGACTCCGATGCCATCGATGAATCCATTCTCGGCAACCCATGCGATAGAACCTGCAGCTTGGTTCGGCAATGGATTTCCAGTTCGGTCAGACACAGTGAATATCAACGGCAGTTGTTCACCAGCGGCGACCGTGAGCCCTTCTCCGAAGGTAATGTTCGCCGCTGCTCCAGCTGAGACGGTGATGTCTGCAGAGTCATACAATGACTGCCACAGAACCGTGACGATATCATCTCCGACGGCGATTGGCGTGTAGTTCCCATTCGCATCGATATATCCGTTGTCAGAGTGCCAAGTGATGGCTGCACCTTCGACCTCATTGCCCATCGCATCCTGCAGAGAGGCACTGAAACTGATATTGTGATCGACTGTGATTTGTGCCGTCTCGGGTGAAATCGTGAGGCTGACCGGTGTCCCTGCCGTAACCTGCAGATTCATCTCGCCGGGAACGCCGTTGACAATCGCCTCAATCTTGGCGACGCCGGTGATGTCCGGCGTGAACTGTCCGCCGGCGTCAATCGTTCCGATGTCAGTCAACCAAGTCACGCTGCCGCCCTTCACATCCCCTTCGCCAGAGCGTGCCGTTGCCTCTAGGGAAAGTTGACTGTCAGCGTCGATTCGATGGGGTTCTTTCGGATAGATGTCAACCCATTGGGTGGTCGTGGGGAGGGAGGAGGGAGTACCCCAGGTGAAGGTGATGTTCAACTTGGGACGCTCGGAGGCGAAGGCGAAGTCAACTGAGTCGAAGGTGACCCATTCATCGCCCCACACAGGCCCTGTGAGAAGGATGCTCGCCGGCTCTGACGGACCTCCGAATCGGCTGTGGTGAGCGATGTCCACGGCGCGGGTCACGTCGAAAGATGTGAAATTTAAGCCGGTGAGGCCCGACTTTTCCTCCATCAGTCCCCCCGAGTCGAGATTTCCGAGTGCACCCCCTACCTGCCACCCACTCCATGTCACGCTGTCCTCCTGCCAATCCGAGTCATAGCAGACCCAACTGCGGATGGTGGGTGTGCCTTGCACCTGCCGAGTGTGAAGCACCAAGTCCGCTTGCAGGATTGAGGTGTTAGTCCAGAAGCCGGCTGCATCGAGATCAACTCCGAAGAGAGTGTTCCAGCGACTGCTGTCATTGTTCGAGTAGCCGACCTTCAGTTTGCTGTCGTTGCCGAAATTGGTCGATGACTGTGCCGCGCTGAGCCAAGTGTCGTACAACTCTGATGAGGTGCCGAGAGTGATTGAGTAGGTCGAAGTGCCATCACCATTGTCTGTTAATGTGCCTCCGGCAGGCTCTGCTCCGCCGGCATGGCTGACGGCTGTTTCGAACACGGAAACCTGTGGTTCGTAGAGGACCGCGGCCCACGATGTCAGCAACAACATCGCGGCGATTAGCGGGACAATAGAGCGGGGAGACATGGCTACGCCTCACCGGTGAGCGACGCTCTCACTCATCAAGTCAGCGGCGTATCGCCCGCCATAGGCGGGCGAGATTCAATGGAAATTCGGGCAATTCGGATTACTCTTGAGGTGGCCTCAGTCTTCCCATACTGCCCAGTCTTCCATGTCGCCAGACCTGTACCACCAGACGCCCTCTTCGTCTTCCCACCACTCGGTGCCATCTTCGTCGACGGATATCGATGGGTCGGCTTCGCCGGCATCTTCGGTAGCCGCGGATCGTCGTCCATCAGATAATACTTGCCGGCTCTGGTCGTAAGTTCAGAAGCCCCGCCGGACGCGCCGAGCTTGCCGTCCGCCATATTGAACAGCGCCGATTTGGAAATGAGCACATCGAGTTCATCGCTCATCTCCCGCTCAAGGGCGTCTGCGCGCTCGTTCAGCGATATATCTTGAGCCATAGCTTGGTCCTCTCCTGAATGAGTCGCCCGATCAACGAGCTTTCTCGGGACTCTACTCCCACACTGATGCCCGCGCAAGGCATAGACTCACACCTCCCCAAGGAGGTCCAATTCCTGCGGCCTCACGGGCGTTTCGTGTCCCATT
>CAZPJQ010000044.1:0-11699 GCA_964586945.1 uncultured Candidatus Poseidoniales archaeon | reverse complement strand
CAACACCTCCAGAGTGAGCAATCTTGGCGGAACGATGGTCACTTCGCCGTCGGGCCCGGAGCGCCAGTCGGGAGCGGGGTTGCCAGCACTATCCATCATCGACACCTCGAGATGGTATAGTCCCGGCTCAACATCAGTCGTGTACCAGTCGGCGTGACCGGTGTTATCCGAAGTGCTGTAGACCAGCAGTCGATCGACATGTACTCCGGTTTCTGTCGAGATGTCCACCGAAACATCGACGCTCTCATCTGTCTCAGCTGACCATTCGATGGTGGTGCGCCAAACATCGGGGTCCGATGGTGACCAATCGAAGGAGACTGCGACCAGATTCGGTGCTAGACGGTCTACGATGGTGAGGGTCGCGTCTGTACTTGGCCGCGCACCATCGTCATCCATGTCTGAGAATTGCGCATCGAGGAGTTTGACCTCAAGGTCCCACACACCGAAGTCGTAGCGAACGAGGGACCAAACCCCCGTGTAATTCAATGTGGAGTTATCCCAAGCGAGCGGAATCGAGATTACCGAGCCGCCATCGCGCCTAATCAACTCCACAGACGCATCGAGATCGGCGCGGTCAGTCATCTCCTCTACCGTGAAGGTGATTGGCTCGTCATGGCGCCAAGTGCCGGTCAACATGCCTCCCTCGAACGGCCCGCTGACGCTGCTCAGGAGCAAGTCCGAGACCACTGGCGGGCCTGGCAGGATGCTGACCTGCAACGATACGGAGGGATTGGCGAAGTTTCCAGCAGCATCTTGCATGTCACAAGAGAAATCGAGCTGGGTCTCTGTCCCAGGAGTTGCGTACAACTCTGTGTCATACGACAGCAGGTACGCTTGGCGCTGTCCAGTCCATTGCATCGTCCGGCCGGGGTCTGAAGTGCTGTTCTGTCCACTCTGCACGAGTTTGCAGAGGATGGTGAGGTTCTGCTCGCCGATCTGATCGGTGACCAAGAATGTCAGCATGTCACCGTGGCGGGCCACGGTAGTCTCTACCCCATCCACCTCCATCTTCGCCTCATACAGACGAGGTGAAATGTCATCGGTGGCATTCACGAAGAGATTGGAGATGAATACAGGGAAATCGAGAACGGAACTGGTCCCGGTGGCCATCAGTGGGAAGTCTTGCCGGCAGCCCTGCACAAGGTACCACTCGGTGCATTCAGCCTGCACCATTGCCTCGATCCCTGTCACGAACTCACCTCCGCCACCGACCCGCTGGGTCAAGTTCCACGGCAGGCTGAGGTGGTTGAACTGGGGGCTGGGCGCCTCCGATGTCCAGTTCAAAACCAGCCAACCCCATTCAATTCCAGATGCATCACTGCTGCCAGAGGTCGGCCATGCAGCAGCCAGCGACTGTGCGTCAAGGGCGATGTCAAAGGCGATGTCATCGTTGTCGACCGAAGCGAGTTGCGAACGACCGACGCTCAGCGTCACGATGTTCGACTGCCCGAGACCGAGGGCCGAGAGATGGACCCAGCCATCCTGTGGTGCAGAGGCGAGAGGTACTGGAACCTCGAGCGTACCATTGTAGGGACTACCTGATGGAGGGGGGGCGCCAGTTGTACTGAGCATCTCGGAGCTGTGGAACAGTCTCACGCCATTGCCAATAGGGTCCTGCCCGTTCGCATCGCCTGCCCGCCAGTCCGGGGTGGCGAGTGTGCTGCTGGAGATGGAGAAGGAGAGAGGGCGATCACCCTCGAGTGCCGCCCACCACCAAGCCTCGTACGAGATACCAGTGATGGCAGGTGTCGAATGATTCGAACTGGTGGACAAATTGAGGCGTAATTGGAAGTAAAGCAGGCGGTCGGCGGATTGTCTGGTAAGGTTGAGCTGCCGCCACTCGCTCCAAGTGACATTGTCCACTGTGGTCCGGAATTCTCCGTTGACCGCCGTACCACCTAGGATGACAAAGCTGACTCGGATTGAGAGTCCTTCGACGATTTCACCGACACCAAGAACCGTACTCGTCCAGGTCCCAGAAGAGACACGAACTGAACCTGCCCAGCCGGCGAAGTTTGTCGAGACCTGTGACCAGCCCGCTGCGCCACTCGCACCGACTCTGCCGGTTTGGCCGGAACCATAGGGTCGGCCGCCGGTTCCTCCGGAACCGCCGAACACGGATATCCTGCCATTGCCATGGATGCCAGTGGTTGTGGTGTTGATGTTCACGGCACCTCCGCCGCCGCCGCCGCCACCGTCTCCCCCGTCGTACAGCAACAAACTGATTGGCGTCTGACGCATGCCGTTAGAGCCGTCGCCTCCATCACCACCCTTCGCCATGACATAGCCGAACTGACCCCACCAGACATTGTTGGCGATTATCAGGACCGAACCGCCGGAACCTCCGCCGGCACCAGCGATGCCCCGCCCGCCATTGGTCGGGGCAGGTCCGTTGGCGCCGTCCTCTCCATTAGCGGAAACCGTGCCGTTGATGTAGATGTTATTCGCAATCAGGATGATGACGCCACCGCCTCGACCACCCGCCGATCTGACAGTAACCGCTCCAGAGGAACTGGTCTGAGTGACATTCCCTCCTGAGGAACCGGGCTCGGTGCCGTTGCCGTACGACATGTTGGTCGAGTTGGAGTTGCCTCCGCCGACCCCTCCCGCCCCAAGATGAGCACCCCCATTGGCACCAGTCCCGGAGTTGCCTCCGTGGCTACCCGAAGCGCCATGCCCGAGACCACCCCACATGATTCCGTCAGAGCGGATTGAGGCATTGGCCTCAATGATGATGGTGTTCGCGGTAATTTGCAATACCGGCCCATTCGAGTTGAGGGTTCCCGAAATATGTACGGTATTGTACGAATGGTTACCTTGCATATTTAGGGTCCCTAAAACGTTCAAGGTCCCCGAACTGGGCCAAGGGGCTCCCGAAGTGCTTCCCCAACCGGAGAAGGTGTTCGTCGTTAGAACTCCGACTGTGCCGTTGCTGCCGGCCGTACCAGCCGACCCGGTGCCTGAACCTGCTCCACCGCCGCCACCGACGCCCGGCGCCATTGACACGGTTCCGAGATTGCTGTATCCATTGGCCAGCGTGATGATGGATATCCGGCCGCCACCGCCGCTACCGCCGCCATGTCCACCGGCGTTATTCTGGCCCCATCCACCCACAGTCGAGCCCGCCTGCGCAGCGTTGCCGTCGCCGCCGTCTCCACCGAGCGCAGTCACCTCGCCGTACTGAGTGATAGAAAGTTGTTGAGCCTGTAGCAGGATTGCGCCGCCAGAGCCGCCGCCAGCCCCATGGTTGCCCGGGCCTGAACCATTGCCGAGGCTCGCGCCAGTCTCGCCATCTTCTCCGTCCGCACTCAGGATTCCTGTAATGGTGATGTTGCGAGCGATGAGGGTTAGCTGACCTCCGCCGCGGCCGCCGACCGCTCTTGTTCCACTGCCGAAGTTGGAGATGTTGCCTCCGCTGGAACCTGCTTCACTGCCGTTGCCGTATGCCGTCCCTCCGGCTCCTTGGTTAGCGGTCCCGTTGCCGTTGCCACCATCGCCTCCGTCGCCTCCATGACCTGCGCCGCCACCTCCGGAGTTCGCGGTCTGGGGCCCAGTTGGCGTGGTGTAGCCGTACGAGCCGTTGTTGCCCCGACCACTACCTCCCCAAGTGTTGCTGTCTGCGTAGATTGCACCACCCGATGTGATGACAATCTCATTGGCGATGATCGTCAGCGGCCCATCCGCGATGATGGTGCCGCAAGGAGCGACAATTCCGCACTGAATCCGTAGCACATCGAAGGCGTGGGTGCCGTTCCAGGTCGCCAGTCCGAGGACAGTCATGTTCTGGGTGCCGACGCCCGGAATCGAGCCGTTGCTGGGGGCGGAGGTGGTTGTGAGTTCAATACCTGAACTGCCGAGCATGGTCTGCTGGAATGCGCCATTGGAGAACGCCGAACTTCCGGCGCTGAGCGAGTCGTTCTGCCATTCCTGAAGCGGCGCACCACTGAAATCGAACTCGGCCTCAGTGATGCGGGTTCCGTCCTCATAGCCAATTGATGTGGTCTCGTTCAAGGCAGGGGCTAGAGTGACGCTGGTATTGCCGTTGGCGAATTGATTCGTCTGCGAATTTCCCCAAGGGTGGTCTCCGTTCTCAAGTGATAAGGGGAGCAAACTGATGACGCTGCTCAGCATCAAAAACGCCAGCAGCAGCGCCAGCCGGTTGCGTACGGACATCTCACTCATTGTATTCATCAGTCAATGTCATCAAACATAGTTGTTGGCTGTGACCGATTGGGCGCCCATAGGGCGCCATCATTAACTCGCTAGGTTGCGCAGAACCGTCGGAAGGATTCCACCGTTTCGGTAGTATTCGACCTCCACTGGCGTATCGAGGCGAACCATTGCATCGAATTCCAGCGTTGAACCGTCCGCCTTGTGAGCGGTCACCGTAATGGTGCTGAGAGGAATCAGGTCGCCGGTCGCCGGGATGTCGAATGTCTCAGTTCCATCGAGCCCCAAAGAGTCAGCATTTTCGCCCTCGGGGAAGGTCAGCGGAAGAACACCCATGCCGACCAGATTTGAGCGGTGAATTCTCTCGTAGGAAGTGGCAATCACCGCCTTCACACCGAGGAGAAGAGTTCCCTTTGCCGCCCAGTCGCGGCTGCTGCCAGTTCCGTATTCCGTTCCGGCGAGAACGACCAGAGAAGTCCCCTCCTCTTGATAGCGCATACTTGCATCGAACACCGACATCTCCTCCCCACTTGGGAAGTGAGTGGTGAATCCACCCTCCGTACCGGGCACCAGCAGGTTACGAATCCGAATGTTGGCGAAGGTGCCTCGCATCATCACTTCGTGGTTGCCGCGACGGCTGCCGAACGAGTTGAAGTCGCGCGGAGCAACCCCTTTGCTGACGAGATATTGGCCAGCCGAGCCGGTGTGTGGGAAGGCACCTGCCGGGGAGATGTGGTCGGTGGTTACCGAGTCTCCGAGTTTGAGCAGGACATGGGCCCCGCTGATGGGCTCGATTGGCTGAGGTGCGGGAGTGATGCCCTCAAAGAAGGATGGAAGTCGAACATAGGTGCTCTCATCGGCCCACGGATAGAGTGCGGACTGGATGCTTGGGATGGCGTCCCAACGAGGCTCTTCGGTGATATCCGAATAGCGAGTGCGGAACATCTCGGGAGTGATGGCTGCCGACATGGTCTCGCGAATCTCCTCGTCGCTGGGCCAGATGTCAGCGAGGAATACATCGTTGCCCTCGGAGTCCTTGCCGAGCGAGTCGTTTTGCAGATCCACATCGAGGGTCCCGGCAAGTGCATAGGCGACG
Source organism: uncultured Candidatus Poseidoniales archaeon (assembly GCA_964586945.1). Classification (GTDB taxonomy): domain Archaea; phylum Thermoplasmatota; class Poseidoniia; order Poseidoniales; family Thalassarchaeaceae; genus MGIIb-Q1. The sequence goes on along the minus strand of CAZPJQ010000044.1, from coordinate 6,433 downwards.
ACAAGCGGCGGGCTTGCAAGGTAGTTCGCCTTGACTTTCTGGTGGATTCTGCCCTCAAAGTTACGATTGCCAGAGAGCACTGAGCAGATGATGAGGTCCCCCTCGAGGATGGCGGCCTCGATATCCTCGTCCAAGGGCCCAGAGTTGCCGATGCAGGTGGTGCAACCATAGCCGACCACGCTGAATCCGAGAGCGTCCAAATCCCCGGTGAGTCCAGCCGCGTCGTAGTACTCGGTGACCACCCTGCTTCCCGGTGCCAAACTCGGTTTGACCCACGGCTTGATGCTCATTCCACGGGCCCGGGCGTTGCGTGCCAGAAGACCTGCTGCGAGCATGACTGAGGGATTCGAAGTGTTCGTGCAGGAGGTGATTGCGGCGATGACCACGTCGCCATGTTTCAGATTGAATCCGCGCTCGCCCACCGTCCTCTCATCACCGGTCGCAGCCGCATCCACACCGTGCCCTCGATGACCGATTGGCGCGGTCAGACTTTCTCGCCAGTGGCTCTGCATATCGCTGAGAGGTACCCGGTCTTGGGGGCGTTTTGGCCCAGCCATGGCAGGTTCGACGGTCGAGAGGTCGAGCGAGAGGGTGGAGGTGAAGTTGGGGGTCGGTGAGTCGGGAGTCAGGAACATCCCCTGAGCGCTTAGGTAGCGCTTGACATTCTCGATGTGGCCATCATCTCGGCCGGAGAGGCGCATGTAGTCGAGGGTGGTCTGGTCGACTGGGAAGAAGCCGCAGGTGGCGCCGTACTCTGGAGCCATGTTTGCGATGGTCGCGCGGTCGGGTAGGGACATCGAGGGAAGGCCGGAGCCATGGAACTCGACGAACCGGTCGACACAGCCGTGCTGCCTCAACATCTCGACGATGCGGAGGGTCATGTCGGTGGCCGTCACGCCGGGCTGTAGTGCACCGGTCAGCTCGAATCCGACCACCTCGGGCAGAAGCATGTAGATGGGTTGGCCCAACATCACCGCCTCGGCTTCGATGCCTCCTACGCCCCACCCCAATACTCCCAATCCGTTGATCATCGTGGTGTGGCTGTCGGTACCCACCAATGAGTCGAGAATCCAGACGCCATCCTGCTCGCGGGCGACAGAGGCGATCCACTCCAAGTTGACTTGGTGGACGATGCCCCGGCCGGGTGGCACGGCGCGGAAGTTGTCGAGGGACTTCTGCCCCCACTTGAGGAACTGGTAGCGCTCCAGGTTACGCTCGTACTCAATCTCCAAGTTACGCTCGCGGGCGTCGGGGAAGAGACCTGAGACATCGACTTGGACCGAGTGGTCAATCACGAGGTCGACCGGGACCTGTGGGTTGATCTTCTTCGCATCGCCGCCCAATTCGACCATCGCATCCCGTAGGGCGGCGATGTCGACTATCGCTGGAACGCCAGTGAAGTCCTGAAGAAGCACGCGGCTCGGCATGAAGGGAATCTCAGCCGTTGACATGTCGGGGGTCCATGACGCGATGCGCTCGACATCCTCATCGGTAACGAGGAATCCGTCGCACTTGCGCAGTGCCGCCTCAAGCAGAACTCGAATGGTGTATGGAAGGTTCTCAAGACTAACTCCGAGTTCGGATGCCTTGGTTGGAAGTGAATGGAAAGCGGTAATCGAACCATCTGCAAGTTCGAACTGCTCAGTCCCACCCACAGTATCCCTCAGTCTAACGGGCGGGGGGGTTGTCCTTCAACCTCACGGAGTCCGCCTACGGCGGAATCATGGGAAGACGATATGCATGTATGCAGTGTCACCTGAGATTTCGATGCTGTGAATGTAGGGGGAGGCGATTGGGCGATTCATGCACGGCGGTAGGGATTGATCCTGTTGGTCACTGGTGCATGTGGTGCCCTCGCCTACGGTTGAATCGGTAGGGACCAAGCTGAGCCTGTCAATCAATTCAATGCCACCTATGTTACTGCCTAGGTAGGTACCTTCAGTTGCCTGACCGAAAACGGAATGCTTGTCATCGAGCCAATTAGGGGTGCTGTCCTTGTCTATGAGGAAAAATTGGCTGCCTCCTGTGTTCGCACCCGAGTTTGCCATCGAAAGAACGCCGGGAACATGGCGGTAGCTTGGGTGAAATTCATCGGGCATGCTCCAAGTGGTCATGTCCCCTTCCTGACCTTGGCCATACCAAATCGCCGAATATCCTCCAGTCCCAGGACCTTCCTCCGCTAAGGGATAGGCTCCGTACGATATGTCACCGCCCTGAACCATGAATCCGTCAATGACTCGGTGGAAGGCGATTCCGTCATAGCGTCCATTATCGGCGTGGGACTTGAACGATTCAACCGCCTTAGGAGCAGCCTCGGGATAGAACTCGATAGTCAGGGTTGCATCCCAATCATCTGAGGACTCAGAAGATATGTTGAGTGCCGCCTTGATCTCTGGCAGGTACTTCAACGAAGTCAGCAACAGCATGCCAACGACCAAGATGGCGATAATGCCGTACATGGTGGGTGTCCCGTCAGCCCACAGCCGTGGCATGGATGTGGCTCTAAATCCCTGACCATCCATCTCAACGAGAATGGCGTTGTCGCCACGCCGAGCGGCGCGGTGTTTCGGGTCGAGTTTGAGCGCCTTTTGATAGTGTTCGTGCGCCTTGCGCATCATTTTTCGGTCCGGCTTGTCGCCAGCAGTCGAGAGTGCCCGTTCCGCCTCAGCAGCGTAGAACCAAGTCTTCGCATGGTCCGCAGCGTCGGGGAAATCTGCCCATGCACCGCGCAGAATCTCAAGAGCTTGGTCGTGCTCGCCTGCGTCGTTCGCCCCCTCAGCCTCCAGCCACGCGGTCTTCAGCCCCTCGGGAATCATGGGCGGGCGAACCCGGTCGCATTGATGAATCCAACGGAATGAATTGTATGGGTCCAATGAACGAAAATCGGTTGGAACCTGCAAGCAAAGCCTCAAGGCTCGCGTGTGTCGCGGAAGGGAGTGAGGGCGAGGGAACTGTCCGTAGGACAGCGAGAGGCATCAGGGGTAAGACACCGATGGAAAAGGTAGTCAACGACTTCACATTCAACATAGCAACAGCCAATGGAACAGGCTCGCAGTCTGCGAATCTAATCCTCCTGCACTCGATGTTTGAGATGGGGCTTCCGGTTAGTGGAAAGAACCTCTTCCCAAGCAACATCTCCGGGCTTCCCACATGGTATATCGTCAGGGTTAGTGAGGCGGGCTACCAGGCTCCGGGCGACCGGACACACATTCAGGTTCTGATGAACAAGGCGACTTGGGCGAAGGACTTGGCCGCTCTTGAGCCCGGGAGCGTCGTCATCTACAATACAAACGTGAAGTTACCGGTCGAGCGTGATGACATCATCGCATATCCGGTTCCGATGACCAAGATTGCGAGAAGCCTCCATCCGAAGTTGGCTCGAATGATTGCCAACATCATCTATGTGGGAGTCATCGCTGAATTGATCGGAATTGACCAGGCGATTCTTGAGAAGGCGGTCGCCAAGCAGTTCAAAGGGAAACAATCTGCCATCGAGATGAACATCACCGCGGTGAATCTTGCAAGAGAATATGTCGCTGAGAACATTGAGAAGTCGGACCCCTACTGTCTTGAGGCTCGCGAGAAGGATCCGAACACCTTTCTCGTCGAAGGTAACCAAGCGACTGCGCTCGGCAGCATCTTTGGTGGGGTCACGATGCTCTCATGGTATCCAATCACGCCTTCCTCCTCACTCGCAGAGGAGATCATCGACTATATTCCACAACTGAGGACTGACTCTAATGGAAAAGTGACCTGCGCAGTGATACAGGCAGAGGATGAATTGGCTGCCGCCGGCATGGTTGTCGGCGCTGGCTGGGCCGGTGGCCGCAGCATGACCTGCACCTCGGGACCCGGCATCTCGCTGATGTCTGAGTTCATCGGGCTTTCCTACTTCGCCGAGGTGCCCGGAGTCATCTGGGACATCAACCGTGTCGGACCGTCAACCGGACTTCCTACTCGCACCCAACAGGGCGACGTCAGCCTGCTCTACGAAGCGGGACATGGCGACACGAAGCACATCGTGCTCTTCCCGGGAACCGTCGAGGAGTGCTTTGAGTTCGGCTGGAGGGCCTTCGACTACGCCGAGCACTACCAGACCATGGTGTTCGGGTTCAGCGACCTCGACCTTGGCATGAACTTCTGGGTCTGCGACGGCTTCGACTACCCAGAGAAGATGGACCGCGGCAAGGTTCTGCACACCCAGGAGGAACTCGATGCAATCGAGAACTACGGTCGCTACCGCGATGTCGACGGCGACGGAATCTGCTATCGAACACTTCCCGGCTCAGGACTGAATCCGATACTAACGCGCGGAACTGGCCGCGACGAAGATGGAGTCTACTCTGAGGACCCCGCGACCTATGTAGCGACGATGGAGCGGCTGAAGAACAAGATTGAAGGCTCGAGGACGGCACTACCACAGCCCCTTCTGAGGGAGGAAGAGGAACAGGAGGTGGGCATCATCTACTTCGGCTCGATGGAGAACACAATCCAGGAAATTGACGACCAGTTGGAGTCGACCGGTCGCAAGGTGAGCCAGTGCAGGGTGCGCGCCCTACCCCTATCCCCGGTGGTCGAGGAATTCGTCCAAAACCACGAGACGATCATCGTTCTCGAGGTGAACAGGGATGGCCAGATGTACGGCATCCTTCGCAAGGAGTTGCCAATCGAGTTGGTTCCAAGGGTCCACAGCGTCGCATTCAGCGATGGGATTCCCCCGCGCGCTCGCGTGTACAGCGACATGATTCTTGAGAAGTTGGAGGAGGTGGGTGCGTGACAATCAAGCTCAACATCATCGAATTGCCAAAGTCAGACTACCAAGGGGGCCCCTCTTCGCTCTGTCCGGGATGTGGCCACGACCAGATTTCGAGCGTCATCATCAACGCTGCATGGGAAAACGGCATCGCGCCGGAAAACATCGCCAAGATGAGCGGAATCGGTTGCTCCTCCAAGACCCCTGCATACTTCCTAGGCAAGTCGCACGGCTTCAACACCCTCCACGGCAGAATGCCCTCTGTGACCACAGGCGCTAATGTGACGAACAAGGATATGCAATTCATCGCGGTCTCGGGTGACGGAGATACGGCCAGCATCGGAATCGGGCAGTTTGTGCACGCCATTCGACGCAACCTGAACATGGTCTACATCATCGAGAACAACGGCGTGTACGGACTGACCAAAGGTCAGTATTCAGCGACAGTCGAGGTCGGCTCGGCGAAGCGCAAGGCTGAGCCGAACGAGCAGGTTCCAATCGACCTGTGCGCGATGGCGATCAATCTCGGTTGCACATTCGTGGCCCGTTCGTTCTCGGGAGCCAAGAAGCAACTCACTTCTCTGATTCGGGCGGCGATGAGCCACCGTGGAACCGCGGTCATCGATGTCATCTCACCATGTGTTACCTTTGCAAACAATGACGAGTTCTTCCGCTCCTACGGCTATGTCAAGGACAACGACATGGAGTTGCACGCATACGACTACATTCCTCACTTCACGCCGCTCGAGGAGGTTGAGATTCCAGAGGGAGAGTTCCAAGACATCTCGCTGTTCGATGGCAGCACACTGCGGCTGGAGACGGTTGAAAGTGGCCATGACACAAGCGACGCTGTCGCCGCCCTATCTCAGATTCACAGGGCTGAGCAGGAGAAGCGACATGTCACCGGACTGCTCTACTACAATCCCGAGCCCAAGACCTTGGATGAGTGGCTAGAACTCTCTGAGACGCCCTTGGCTGACCTCTCCGAGGAGCAGATGCGGCCAAGTGAGGCTGACTTGGCAGGACTGCTCGCCGAGTTCCGTGAATGATTGGAGTTGCGCGCGCTTGAAAGCGACTGCTCGCTCTGCGACCCTTATGCAGCCGATGTTGACACTCGGACACCGCACCGCCTCGGGCAAAGTTGCGCACACTTCCGAAGTGCCGCAGTTCGGCCTCGGCACCTTTCTGATGCAAGAGGCTGGCGAGTGTACGGCCGCCACCTTGGCAGCGCTTGAGATGGGATATTTGCACATCGACACCGCGATGGCCTACGAGAACGAACATGAGGTCGGGGAGGCGATTGCGACCGCCATCGATTCGGGAGTCATCACTCGTGACTCTCTGTTTGTCACCACCAAGCTTCGCCGGCCGCACGCGGTGAGCGCAGAGGCTGCGAGACAGCGCTGCGAGGAGTCTCTTGAGAACCTTGGATTGGACTATGTTGACCTCTACCTGATTCACGCTCCACCGAAGGACCCGTTTCACCGGGCGCCCACTTGGGAAGGGATGGAGAATTGTCTCGAAGAGGGGCTCAGTCGGGCGATTGGGGTGTCGAACTACGGGGCTCACCACCTAGACAATATGCGCTCCTACGCAACCTTCCTGCCAGCCGTCAATCAAATCGAAATCCACCCCTGGCTCCAGCGTCCCGGGCTCCGGGCTGCCACAAGTGCCGTAGGG
>CAZPJQ010000043.1:0-11939 GCA_964586945.1 uncultured Candidatus Poseidoniales archaeon | reverse complement strand
TGTGGGGCTGGTGGATTCTCGACATCGACAGTGACGCCATCGCGGACGGCACAGATCCTCTCAACTGGGATACTGATGGCGACTGGTTAAACGATTGGTTCGAAATTGAAAACGACATGCTCGACAATATCCGAGGAAATGGCCCATCTCCGATTCGATACGACGACCGGACCACCAACAGCCCCTGATTCGGCCCTTCAAAACCCCTATGTGGGTAGGTGGCTCTTAACCGCCGTCCGGCCCCCACATTCCATTTGTGACAAACGGCCTTAGGGCCGTTGTCACCATTGACAGCGAATGGGAGTCTTGAAAGGCGGATTGTACCCATGCGGCGACGGGGAGAGAGATGGCAAGAGGCAGAACCGGGAAGATAGCCCCCTCAATTCTGCTGATAGTGTTCATTCTCTCCTCATTGGCGCCACTGCTCGAATTCACAACGAGTGAGGCTCAGGCACAGGGCGGATCTCGCCACATCTACACATTTTCTGACGGCAGCACGGAGGCCATCGCGGTCTACCAATCGGGCACACCGGCACGCAATGTGAAGGTCTCGATGCCTCGCGGTGCAGAGGTCACAGCTGTCGAGATGACGCTTTCAGGCGCCTCTTCAACCGGCTGGAATCAGGTCATCCATCAATCTCGTGCCGATTGGATGGGAGGTGAGATTTCGAATACCGAAGCCAGAGCTGATTCTGTCTCTCTTGGGTTGGATAGCCCAGAGCAGGAGTTCTACACCCATGGGATGAATGAGAACAGTAGTTCCGGCAACGCCTGGTTGGACAACGGCTCATTCAGCATCCGGCAACCGAGAATGTCAAACGCCTCTGAAACTCGCTTCACCTCTCAACGCACCACCACCTCGCCATTTTCTTCACAGGCAGCGGCATCGGTCCTGAAGTACCGAGGGTGGACCTATGTCTCGAAATTCGACACCACGAACCTCAATCAGTTGGTGAAGAAGGTCTACTCGAACAACCTGACGACCCATTCAAGTGTGATAATTGAGAGTGGGAGTTGCAGCATCCCAACCCCGGGCTCCGGGTGGAGCAGTTACTACGGCTTCCGTGACTGGACTGTCGGCGACGACGAAAGGCTCTACGCAATCCTCAGCACCGATCGCCAATTTGCTAGTGCGAACACGCTGAAGCTGTTGGTTTTCGACATCAGATACGAGGATGTTTGGTCCTGCATCCAAAGTTACGACATTTCCGTGAACTCCTACGGGTCTTACACCGGTATCTCCTACGACCGCAGTCGAGATGTGATATGGGTCCTGCATTCGACTCGCCGGACTGTCGTTCCCTACACCTTCAACGATGACGGCAGCTTTGAGCGAGATGGGGATTTACAGTATTCCTACTTCTCTAGTTATAGCGAGCAGAACGGGCTTGTGGCGATGAACAACATGTTCTTTTTCCGCAGCAAGTACAGTTGGTCACAGGACCGTTTGGAAGCCTATGCAATCAGCGGGACCTCCACGACTCTCTCCAAACAGACCGGTGAGGTGAGCATTCCCGACACCGGCTTCGGCCTCTTCTTCGACGGACAACGGCTGATTCTCCTCGACCACCGTCAGTGGTCCTCTAGGTATTACAGGGAATACGGCAGCGGCTGGGCCTACCCGATTTCCCCACAACCGGGAACCTCGACTTGGGTTTCCGAACCATTTGATGTCTCTGATGACATCTTGGTAGCAAATGTCGAGACCTCTTGGACGGTCACCTCTGCTGGTGACCGAGTTGACTATTGGGTCAGCGCCGACAATGGCACTCATTGGGTGGCGGTCACAAACAACGAAACGGTTCACTTCTCGAACCCAGGTCAACAACTCCGCTGGAAGTTGCAACTAGTCGGCGCATCAGCAGTCTCTTGGTGGGCTTCCATGGAATACTCCACTGCCTACCAGACTTCGGGTAGTTGGACATCTCCACCGATCGCCACGGGGACACAGGTTGGGCGCATGCAACCTCAGTGGTTGGCCACATTGCCAGCGAGCACCAGCATGTCTGTCGAGGTCAGCAACAACAATGGCACAAATTGGCAGACCGCAACGAATGCACAGATGGTTGAGTTTTCCGGCCAAGGCAACCTACTCAAGTACAAGGTCACGATGAGTACCACAGATGATTCCGTTACTCCGCTTCTCAACTCATTCTCTCTCGACTATGAGGAAGGCTACCCTTCAGCAGTACGGCTCGACATCGGCGACGATGGCAATTACGAGGTCATCCTGACAGGACTGCTCAATCAGCCGGTCGACATCTCCGGAGCTGAGTTGGTGACCGCTTTCAACGATCACATTCTCGACAACGGAGTCGGTGTGAGCAATGTCATACTCACTTTGGTAGCCGGCTCACCTGGTAGAATCAAGGTCACCGACCTAGACATCACCTACCGGCTCAGAACCCGGGTTCTCGATGCTGAGTTGGAGGGCGGGATGCTGGTTCCCGATGGGGCCACACGGGTGCTGATGACCAGAGTCGCCATCGGTGACGAAGCGGACAGAATCACTCAAGTCCAGGTTGAACTACAAGCAACGGCTGGGACAAATCCGATTCTGCAGTGGCAGAGCGGCGACTCTTGTTCCGTGCTGGCAGATGAGGACGGACTCGTCAACTTCGACATAGGAAACTGCTCCTCATCCGAGAGCTCTGATGGAATCGTCTCAGTTCTGATGCCCATCGGTTCAAACTGGTCATGGGACGACGAGGGCGACGTCGAAGCGCTCATCACCGCCGATGATGACCTCGGTAGAGCAGTCACTCGGTGGGAGACCGAGGGGCTGAACATACGGGTCGAGAATGACATTCAATTGACCAACTTAGTGGTCACAGACTCAACCGGCAGAGTCCTCGCCAGCAATGATTGGGTGAGGGGTGGGCTTGAGTTGAGCTTCCAAGGTGCGATAGCGTTCGAGGGAACCACTTACACCCCACAGGCCGGGCAGTTCAGTCTTGAGTTGACAGGACAGAATCTGACCCAGGATGGGGACCCGATGGAGTCCGAAAAGCAACTTCACATGGAATCAAATCCCAGTCACGGCGCCTACTCGATGGTGATTACCTCCCTAATCGAATCCTCCCAAGGGGGCATGCTGTTCAGGGTCAAGGCGGTGAATCTTCCAAATGGCTCGGTATACGTCAACCCCTCATACAACTCCGTCAGAATCGTCCTCGATGGAAACAGCCCGCTGGTGATTGCCGCGTCACCACTCGATTCCTCCGAAGTTCACAAGGGCAACCCGAATCAGCCGATACGCATCGTTGTGCAGGATTCTGTCGACCCACCGACACAACTCGCTCTCTACTACTGGAGAGAGGGTCAAGACGACTTGAACTACGACAACATGCCGGATGAGAACGAGTATGTTCCGATGTTCCTGGGGACACCCGAGACACAACCCGGAGGTCTGAACATCTTCGAGGGGCTGGTGGTTGACTCGATGAACAAACATGGCGAGAAGGTCTCCTTCTACCTCACCGGCACCGACGCGCAGGGAAATGTGCTTGGAAATGGCGGTGGCCCGGTGTGTACCACTGACATGAAACCTTGTGGCGAAAACAATCCCTCCCTGACACCTCCTGATTGGGGTGCCGATCTAGTTACCTACACTATTCGAGAGGAGTTTGAGCCTGGACTGGCTGTTGACAATTCGACCATAGTCGGCCACGACGACGAGTCTCCCCTTCATCCCGGAACGCAATACATCGCACTGCTGCGACTCGTCGACAGAAACGGTTGGAATGACATCTCGACGGTGAAGTTGGCGCTCGGCGGCAACATCGAACAGAATGACACGGCAATTTGGGCCAACTTCACGAAGTTGGATAATGGCAATCTGTCGATGCATTTGGAGTCAGGAAGTGTCGGCTTGGCCGTCTCCAACCTCTACTCGAGCATGGAGCGGCTCGAAGGCAACGACTCTGTGCTCGACCTCCACATCAAATTCCAGCTGACCTGGCACTTCCCTGAGTTGTGGGACACCGATGGTGAGGAGACCTTCGTGCCGGTAGTGGAAGTGGCCGACTGGCCGTGCAAGGAGGGTGATACCGACCCCTGCTTCAGCGAGCGAGGCGGACTCGGCAATGACAGGTGGAGTCTTGACAATGACCTTCGCTTCGACATGGCGCCTGGCCACTTCACGGCGATCGACCTCGCCACAGGACGCAATCTGTACACCGGCGGCGACGAACAGCAGACCATAGCCGCCGGACAGGTGGTGCGCGTCAACGGACGCATCCTCTTTGCCGAGGATCAGACTCCTGCCCCAGAAGGCGCCTTTGACATCGTAGTCGGAAACCTGGAGATAGAGTGGCGAGCAGTCCCGAGGGACAACGGCGAATTCAATGTCGACATCTTGGTCCCGAATGTCAGAAGTGGACACCTCGACATGTTGGCGTGGCTGGAAAACCTGCCCGGGCTGGCAAGCGACGAAACACCAGACGAGCCGAGAATCCTCCTAGTGGTCGATGGCAACTCGCCGGTAATCAACAGCGTTCTCCCGGAGGGCGACCTCAGAATCAGGGACGCCTCAGCGGTCTCCGTTTTCCTCAACACGAGCGACGACCATGGATTCCTCGTCGAAAGGCCCGCGGTTCTGCACTACAAGGTGAAGGCTGGTGAGAGTGAAGTCGCCCGCGGTTCGCAAGAACTCGGGACATTGTTAGACCAGTACGGGTATGGGCATTGGACGGGCGTGGTCGACCTGACCGACCAAGGAGTGACCCAACTCCTACCCGGCTACAATGTCGACATCTGGGTGACTGGCGCCGACGCTGCAGGGAACCCGTATGTCTCAGAGAACAACACCGAATCAACTCCGCTCTCGACTTGGCGCATCATCCGAGTAGGCCCCATGGTCAACCTTCTCGACATGGATATCCGGTGGTCCGATGCGACGCCGGAATCCGGCTCTGAAGTCACTCTTGACATCGCTGGAAACAACACCAATGCCGAGGAGGGGACAATTACCTTCGCGCTGCAACAGAAGACCAAGGATGGCGACTGGGTGGATGTCCACAATGGCTCCACAGACGCGCTGTTGCGACCACACGGCGACTTCGTCGCCTCAATCCCGCTCAAGACTGAGGAAGTTCATGAGGAGTCCGTCGAGCGTTATCGGTTGGTGGTTCTCGACGGTCACGTTATTCTTGACCGGATATCACTTGACCCGCTGATGCTGCAGCCGCCGATAGCGCGTGACGGGGCGGCGATATCGGAGCAGTTCACCGAGCAGACCGGAACGGTGATGCTCTACCTCGCGCTGATGGTCGCGCTGATTGCCATCGTGGTCCTCATCGTCGTGAACAGGCGGATTTTGGAGTCCGACGAGGAGGAGGGCTCACCAGTTGACCAAACGGTGGAGGTAGCGACTGAGATGGCGCACCCCCCACCGCCACCAGGATACGACTCGGAAGGTATGCCACCGCCACCACCCGGGGGCTTCGACCCTAGCGCAGAGCCTCCGCCTCCACCCGGATACACGCCCAGTGTTGAGGAGGCTACCCCGATGCCTCCCACCGCTGCCGCACCCGCCGCAACCGGGTCGACACCAACACAAGCGGAATACTGGACCGACGAGAAGTTGCTCGCCCAAGGGTGGACGCAGCAGCAAGTGGACATATGGAAGGAGCAGCAGGCTGAAGGTGGCGCAGGAGCATCACCAGCAGATGAGGTTCCTGAGATGGAGATGAGTTCAGCAGAAGCGTCCGGACTGCCTGGGAATCACCCTGCGGCCAAGTACAAGTTCTCTAATTCCGTCGTGGAAGGGGTGATGGAGAAGTTCGGCATCACCGACAAGGACTCCTTCATGCGTCACGCTGTCCTGTTCGATTCAGACGGCAGCAACTACCTCAGTGGAAAGGAGTTGGAAGAGGCGGCAGAACACTTCACCTCTCAATGAGAAGCATGAAGTCGGTTGCTCAACCGCCTCAGACCTATGAGTGAGCCAGTTGCGGGCCCGCCCTCTGCTCCCGAGTCCCCCCCACCGGACGAAGATGGCCAACCGCCGCTCCCAACCGTCGAGCCGAAGGAGAAGATGCTCTTCCTGCAGGAGCAGATGGTCAATTTTGTGAATCAATACAACTTGCCCGTGATAGAGGTCAGTCTAGTCCTCTCAAAGTACCTCAAGCATCTCACCTCCCAACTCGAAGAGGTGGCTTCCCAAACCGGGGAGGAACTACCAGTACTCGTGGCGAGTCCATGGCCACTTGAGGTTGAGTCTGCAGAATCAGCGATAGAGATGGACCTGGAGCGTGTCCTGACCATGGTAGACGAAGCTCGCATGGATATTTTCGACACCATCATCCGCGTCGTGCTCACCGAGACCGAGATGAATCACACCGATGCAGTCCTGCTCTTACGAGAGTGGGAACGATATGCAAGGAGTCAACTTGCAGCGGTGACATCGCCTGGGCAGTTATTCTCGCCGTTTGAGACTCCCGAGGACTTCTAGGCGAGAGAATACTCATCGGCGACCGAAAGCATCGCGGTTTGGTAGGCGTCGAAGATTGACCAAAGCCAGAGAAGAGGCCAGAGCAGGCAGAAGAGGAGCGGAACCTGGAGCGCAGTCCAGTCGAAGGCCTTCGAGTGTTGGCCGTTGAAATGCTGCCCGAGATAGAGGAATGGCACCACTGCCAATGCAGTCGCTATCAGTGGCCTCAGCGCACCCCACGGCCCTACGCCACCGGTGATCTCACTGACTATGACGATGATTGCCATGAACGGTGTCTGCCACCGGGGACGGTCCTCCAAACGAGCCCGCAAACGCTCGACGAGGCTGCCCTCAATATCCTCTGCCACATTCTCACCTCCCACTGCTGCACTTTGAGTTAGACGGTCGTTCGGGCCATTTTCAGTCGAATATGACGATACTCTCCTCGCGGCCGAGAAACTTGAACCAGTGGATTGCGAGCAACAGGATTCCTACGCTAACCGCGTAGATGACGAAGTGGAATGGGATGCCCGAACGGGTCAGAATCGACTCTCCACTACTCTGAAACTCTATGCCGATGATGAATGAGAGCGCTGCTGCAATCAGTAGCGTGACCGCTCTCCTAACACGGGCCCGCCTTGACTGGTCGGACCATGCAGTGGGGCCAATCGTCATTCGCAGCGCGAGACGGAGCCAGAGTGGGAGGAGGCGCTTGAAGTCGTTGAGCGACTGGGAACAGAGCCACAGAGCGGCGCCGGAGCCGAGCATGGTCCAGTTCACTTCAGACCAGTTCCAGTCCTTTGGGCTGAGTCCCTCCATAATTTCAAAGAGGGCTGTGAGGACTGCGAAGAATCCGATTGCGTAGAGCATACCGTCGGCTAGAATGAGCCCTGAGTCGGCGCTCGCTTCGCCATGCAACTCGCCGAACCGCTCGCGCGAGTCTCGCAGAGAGAGCTCCTCCAAGTCGTCCATTGGACGGCGGTGGGTCCGACTCGACCATAACTGATGTGACTGACCGCCGGGTGCGGAGTGCGTTAGGGGGTATTCTATGGGAGTCGAAGTCTGGTTGACGGGGTTTGAGCCGTTTGGCGAACATAAGGTAAATGTCTCTCAGCAGGTTGCCGAGGCGCTAGACGGATTCGTCGGCGTCATTGATCTCGGTGAATCACCAGGTCCATACCAAGCTGAATCTCGGAAATCACCTGTTGTCGTACAATCCACCATTCTCACTGTCGATGAGGAGGGCGCCGCCACAATCGCAACACGTCTGCCCGGTGCGCTCGACTCCGAGAGCGAGCGGTTAGCAAATCCAGCGGCCATAATTCATCTTGGGCTTGCCGAGAATGCCGAGTGGATTCGTCTCGAGGCGTCAGCGGCTAACGAATTGACATTCAGAATCGCCGACAACTCCGGTCGTCAAGTGACTGGCCTGCCAATCGATGATGATGCACCCGCACAACTGGACACAACCGCACCACTCGACCTCATATTGGCGGAATGCGCCGGCGACGAGAGAATACGGCGTAGCGATGACGCCGGCAGGTTCGTCTGCAACGAGACCTACTTTCGGACTCTTCAGGTGGTCGAATCATCAGACATGAAGGATGGATACCAACGAGCACTTCCTGTCATCTTCGTCCATCTGCCTCCAACCAGCGTAATCCCACTCGATGAGCAGGTCGAAGTTGTTCGACGGATCATCGCGCTGGTAGTCCAAAGACCCACGATGGAGGTAGTTGGAGGCCTACTGCGCGACCACGATAATCGACTTCTCGCTGCCCGCCGCGCGCCCAAGGAATACATGGCTGGATATTGGGAGTTTCCCGGTGGCAAGGTGGAGAAGGGCGAGAGCAAGTCGGAGGCGTTGGCGCGTGAGTATTTCGAGGAGTTTGGATGGCGGGTGAAACCTCTGAAAATCTGCGAACAGTATTCCCACACTTGGCCCGAAATGGCTGTTCAGTTGACCTTTTTCCTGTGCGAGGCGGAGGGTGAACTGCCGCCTGCTGAGATGACCTCACACGACCAATGTCGCTGGCTTGAGGAGGGCGAGTTGATGGGCGTCGAATGGCTTCCGCCTGATGTCGAGTTCGTCAGGAGAATCCAACAGAAAGGGGTTGTCAATCTCTAAGAAAACCGCCGATGAGAGAGGTCAATATTCGGGTTCCACATCGAACCACTCGGTGACCTCGCCGTCGGGCCGCATCGCAACCTCGTCTGAGATGCTGCGAGGAACTTCGCGGCGGCCGGGATGCCAAGTGACCTGCTCGATCCAAGCGGCTAACTCCTGCCCTTCCAACTCAACTCTCATGGTTCCTCCGAGGGCGCGCTCGCCGGGCAATACGAAGGCCACCTTGCCTGCTAGGGCTGCTTGGCGGGAGAGAGAGAATCGGGTCGAGTCGGCTGATAGGTCGAGCGCCATCGCATCTAGTGCAGTATCCATGATTCGCTGTTTTTCGATTTGCTCGAGGAATGCACTCAGGTCTATCTCCTCAAATCGCCATACATGTGCCTCCTCGATACCAGGAAAGCCGCTATGTGGCAACTCTGGCGGCTGCAATTCGGGAAACAGGGCGGTGACTGCTTCTGCGACCCGCTCGGGGTCATCCGACGGGCGCACTTCGACGGTCATCGTCACTCGCGGGTCACTCACGGCGGCTCGCACATACCCCCGCATCATGAATCCTCGCCGCCTCAGCCGTGGCAAGGTTCACAGTCGGCAGGTCAGCAGGAGCGGCCGAGTCAGATGGCTGAACCGTTCGTCGTCACCGTTGTTCCGACCTTTCAGGAGGAGGAAAACATCGAGCGCTGCATCAGCTCACTGATAGCCCAGACCTGGCCGGCAGGACAGCATCTCATCCACATCGTCGACGGAGGTAGCACCGACGGGACTCTCACCATCGTGAACAGACTCGCAGCGTTCAGCGAGGAGCAGGGCGGCCCCCGCATCGAACTTCTCGAAAACCCTGACCGCTTCGTCGCCCAGGCGCGCAACATCAGTCTGGCCGCCATGCCGGAACAGGCTACCCATGTCCTCGAGATGATTGGTCATGTCTGGGTCCCTGCAGACCACATCGAGATTCGAATGGCGGATTTCGTGGAACTCACCTCATCACTCGGAGAATCCGGCGAAAAGGTAGCAGGGGTCGGCACGCTGGTGAAGGAGAGTGACCAACCGCTCGGAATCATCGGCCGCTGGGTCGAGGCGAGTCTGCAGAACCCGATGGCCTCTGGCAGAGGTCAGTTCGCCCAGTTCTCCGGAAAGGAGCGCTCCATGGTCCCCCCGTTCACACTCTACCGCAGGGCAGCATTGGATGCGACTGGAGGGTGGGACGAGCGCTTCATCACCACCCAGGACTCCGAATTGAACCTGCGTTTGGAAGGCGAGGGGTGGACGCTCTGGAGATCGGACGCGTCGCACTGTCGAATGGCGAAGCGCACTACGATTGGGGGGTGGCTCAAGTTCGGTCACCGGTACGGTTTTTGGCGCACGAAACACCTTCTCAAGGACGCGGGCCGTGCCTCGATTCTCGAATTCCTTCCGTGGCTTGGTCTGCTTGCCACTCTTGGGCTGTGCTGGTCTGACCTCGAAGTGTCTGGATATCAAGCGTGGCAGATTCCGCCTGCTGCCTATGGGGTCGTTCTTGGACTTCATGGACTGTTCGAAGCGATTACGCGAAAGCAAATTTCGCTGATTCTCGGAATACCAATAATGCTGGTCCTGCTTCACATCACCTTCAGTGTCGGGCTGTTGGACGGACTATTGAGAAAAGGAAAGGCCCCCAGAGATCGAGTCAATTGACCTAGGGCGTACCAATTGAGTAGTTCAGCGGGTAACAACATTCAATCCTAAAAGGGGGTTCCAAAGACCCGGTGAGGGGAACATGGCCGACAAGAACGAGATGAATGCATGGGCATTGCTCCTCGCACCGGTAGTCATCGCGGCAGTTCTCAGCAGTATGGTTCCCGCATATTCGGAGTTCATCGATGCCTCGTGGAAGGTCGCCGTATACTACGCAGCCGCTCTACTTATCGGATTCATTCTGTTCCGTCGCTCCCGCTCAGTCCGCGACCACGAATACCATCGCACCAAGAGCATCAAGGGGCTCAAGAAGGCGTACGCTGCAGAGGATCGCGGCCTCTGGTCGAAGGCGGACGCGGCGATGGCCGGCCTAGAGCAAGATGCGGAGGGATACACCGCCCGCGACAGAGAACTACTACGCACTAAGCAGACCGACGAGATTGAGAAGAGGAGTCTGCGCGGCGAAAAATCCGATGACGAGCCAGATGTTCACCTGTTCATTGATGAGGAGCACGTCAAGCGCTCCAGCAGTCGAATGTCCGGTGACACCAACATCGACCCGGAGGCAGCCATCACCGGCGAGACCATGGAACGGATGCGGGAGGAGAAGTCGAGTTTCCTAAACCAGGTGTCTGACAAATTGGAGGACATGCGACAGTCCGACATCGAGAAGCGGGCGAAGAAAATCAAGGAGACGGTCGCTGTCAAGAAGGTAGAGCCAAAACCCACTCCAACCGTGACTGCCGAAGTCAAGGAGGATTACGACAGCATCTACGGCGGCGACAGAGCGGCGGCTGGCAGAACCGAGGCGGACCCGGGCGTGGAAGAGTTGGCGACCTCAACTGGTGGTGGTGAGTTCACCGGAAAAGGGGCCAAGATATGCATCGACTGCGGGGCGAGAAACGCACTCAAGGCGACCTACTGCACAAAGTGCTCCGGCTTCTTAGCCTGACCTACTGACTCCAAGGCTCTGTTTGTGTTAGGCTTGCTCATCGCTGTATTGAAAACAGTCGGGCTGTCAGCGACGCGACAGAGGGTGTTCAGATGGCCAAGCGGGACTACTACGAAGTCCTTGAAATCCAGCGTGATGCGACCGCTGGCGAGGTCAAGAAGGCGTTCCGCACTCTGGCCCGCAGAAATCATCCAGACAAGAATCCCGACGATGCGGAAGCTGAGAACAGATTCAAGGAAATCCAAGAGGCGTATGCAGTCCTCTCCAACCCCGACCAGAGGCAGCGCTACGACACCTTCGGCCACGAGCAGCCCGGTGGAGGGCCATTCGGACCGGGCGGATTCGATGGCGTGAACATCTCGATTGACGATTTGTTCAGCGGCGGCTTCGAGTCGATTTTTTCCTCGATGTTCGGTTCGCAAGGGGGTCGCCGCTCAAACCGCGGAAACGATGTGATGATTCACCACACCATCCCGTTCGAGATGGTGCTCACCGGCGGTGACCAAGAACTCGAAGCGAAATTGAAAGTTCCATGCGGCGACTGCGATGGCCGAGGCTCGGCCACTCCGGGAGGGGTGCAGACATGCAACATCTGTAGCGGTGCGGGAAGGGTCACCCAGCATCGCAAGATCGGCCCGTTCGTGCAACAGGTGGTCGGCGACTGCCCGGATTGCCGCGGGATGGGACGAACCATCACAGACCCATGCAAGTCGTGCAAGGGGGGTGCGTCGGAGCGCAAGGTGCAAAAGATTCGG
>CAZPJQ010000042.1:0-12068 GCA_964586945.1 uncultured Candidatus Poseidoniales archaeon | reverse complement strand
AACAACTGCCACGTAGCGGCTCCCTATTGATAGTGAGCGCTGCCTTCGGCATGCATATTGTCCACTGGTTCCGCGCCTTCGCAGGGACAACGATCACGCATCAATCAAAACCTCAGCTTCAATCTCAACCGCCAGATCAAACGGTAGCGAGGCCATCCCAACCGCGGATCTTGCATGTTGCCCGCGCTCGGGGCCAAATAACTCGAACAGTAAATCTGAACAACCATTGATTACCAACGGCGTCCTAACAAAACTCGGCGCCGCGTTGACCATCGTCGTCGGTGTCGGAGTCATTTGCATGGGTGACATAGAGATCCATTCCCTCTACGACCTCTTCGCCATCCTCCAAGCCATCTATGTCAGTATCGAACATGCTGGCGTTCGTGTAGTATGGCTCACCATCCCATGTAAAGCCGTCAACCGCCTCAACATAGTCCTGAAGACCATCTGAGTCAGTGTCGATGTTGGAGGCGTTGGTGTAGGTCTCGCTGAACTCGATGTAGTCAGTGAGTCCATCATCGTCAGTGTCAACATCACCAGGGTCGCTAGTCACCAAGATGTCGTGTACACCGCGGCTGACGACAAGTATGTGCCAACCACCGACCTCGATTCCGTCAATCAATCCGTCACCATCGGTGTCGGGGTTGAGCGGGTCGGTTGAGCGGCCGTCGATAATGCCGTCATGGTCACGGTCCCTCGCTTGGTATTCCATCAGGTTCGTGAATCTCTCATCTTCAGCAACGATGACCATCCAAACATAGTTTCGACTGGTCACTTCATTTTCAATCGCAGGGCCATTGAGCAATGAAAGTGCGGGGATTGAGTAGACATATCCAGAACTGGGCGCCTTCAATGGAACAGTCTCTTGGGCGCCACCGGCGTGGGTGATTCTCGCGTAGGCGACAGTCTGGTTATCCTCGACGTAGTCCATCAACTCGACAGGTATCGAGTAGACTCTGGCAATTCCGACCAAGTCAGAAAAGACGACTTTTCCATCTCCGTTAGCGTCCCAACCGTCGAGGTCAGGGTCTTCGTAAGCGTTGCCTCCATCGACTGGATTGAGTCCATTGCTAGCCTCCCATCCGTCAGGCATTCCATCTTCGTCAGTGTCAGCCTTGAGAGGTGAGGTGAAATTCTCGGAACCCCATGTGCGCGCCACATCATACTCGGCACGGTTGTTTAGCCCATCCTCGTCATAGTCACCAAAGGCGTCGGAGGTATTAGCTGCGTTGAGTAGTGTGTCAAAGCAGTACTCGAATCCGTCAGGCATCTGGTCACCGTCGGTATCCCAATCGCCAGGTCCATTGTTGCGTCCGTCGCCATCCATGTCCTCGAGGAACCAGTCCTTTGGGTTCACAGTGCTCGGCATAGCGTTCAGTAGACTCGTAAACGGACCATCCTTGGTCGGTCCGCTCAGAACAGCCTTGCCGCACACCACCTCGAGTAGTATCGGGCCCATTGCAACTTCAACTTGATCCGGGATGAGGTCGCCATCAGAATCCTCCGAACGAGGGTTCGTGCGGTAGGATTCCTCCTCAAAGTTAGCGAGAGTGTCAGCATCGAAGTCGAGTACTTGGTCACAGGAATGGTGGCCTGCGAAGTTCTCCAGCTCATCCCACTTCTCCGAGCCGAAGGTAAATTCCAAATTCGCTTCTGATTCTGGATCGAGGAGCACACAATCCCAATTTCCATTGAGTGGGTCAAAGAGGGTGAGTTCGCCAGACTGGGTCACCATAGTGAATGTGTAAAGTGACTCCCACTTGTCGTTGAGTCCGTCACCATCGGTGTCATTCCGGCGTGGGTCAGTTCCGAGTTCCATCTCCTCGAGGTTGACTAGGCCATCCCCGTCAGGGTCCCCCAAGGGGCCGTTGTCGGGATCTGGCCAAGTTTCGTCAGTGCCGCCAGCATCATCATTTGAATCAGTTTCAGTCTCGGTGATGATATCATCAATTCCAGCATCTCCGCTGTCGAGAGGGTTGAGGCCCGCGGTGACTTCGTAGCCGTCATTCATGCCGTCGCCGTCAGTGTCCTCGTCGAATGGGTCAGTGCCATGGGTTGTTCTCTCCATCCGGTCACTCAATCCATCTCCATCAGAGTCAATCGCATCTTCACCCTCAAACGCGTCACCATCCATGATGTCGTCTGACGCGTCTTGATAGTCGCCGATGGTCGTCGATGTGCTCATCAAGCTGCCTGCTATACTGTAAGTTCCCGCTAGGCAGAGAGTGACTGTAATTGCCACCACTGCCCATTGATTATGAGTCAATACCATTCACATTCACCACCGGCCGTAGGCCGTTACTGAGTACACGAGCCGACGTGACCGGTTTAAGGTTTGAGCGGGGCCGTGCGCAGGTTGCTCGGTAGAGGAGTCACTCGTTTTCAGTCCCCTGCGATGTCATGCTGAGGCCTCAGTTCAACTTTGTGGCCAGCGCCGGACTGCGACCACACCGCAGTTGCAGGCCGCGCCTCAGCCCGTTCCCATGCTCCAAGAAGCGTCCCTATGGTCATCGCCGGATGAAAAGTGGCCTCAAGGGTCAGCCTCACGCCGCCATGTTCGTCGAGTGATTCGGCAGATGTCACCCCACCCAGCCCTGCCCTTGAGAGGAACCTATGACCGACATGGAGCCAATGTTCCGGTTCACCAACCAAGACCATCTCACCCGAGGCGATGAACCGCTTGCGACTTGCTTCGGAAAAAGCATCCCAGAGTTTAACCCGGTCCGAGTCAGCGACTCCCATCCATTCACAATTCGGCTCGGCGTTTCGAGATTTCTCGGTTAGGTGGGGTAGAGTCGTTTCCTCAAATCGAACCATTAGGTCTTGTGTGACAGACATCATTCGCGCACCATCTATAGTCCAGTTACCTGGCCCCTCATGCCTCGCTAGGGAGAGGGGGTGCTCACCGTCAACTCGGGCTTCGTTTCGCTCGCTGACAGCCCAATCTAAGACAACTGCTTCAGCAGCCGGTATAGTGCGCGAATCAAGTTCCAAGGTCACAAGGGATTCGGAGGTGCCATCATCCGTCCAGTGGAAGCGGAAGCGTTGGTTATTGATCCGCTCCCACATCGAGACTGCAATTCCGGCAGCAATCGCGGGATGGGCTCTGTCACGGACCAACAAAGTGGCTCGCCCACCCTCGTCACTCAGTACTTCCAACTTGCCAAGCCCTCTGAGTGCCAGGTCATCGTTCACCCATTCCAACTGTTTTTGTTGACGCTTGAAGAAAGGTGTCGGAGGAGTTCTGTCCGCAGCACTTTGGCGCCACTCCTCGCTCTCCGCGGAGGCGTGTGCGAGACGTCGACCAAGGGTCAACTGTAAATTCTCCTCGACTTCGCCAAGCCAGAGTTCAAATTCTGAAACTCGAATAAAATATGTAGGCGGCCGCCGAGAGCGATTCTCAAGAATCAGTCCAGGCTCCGTCGGTTGGAATCGCTGTGCAAGCTCTTCAGCCAACCAAGGTGTGCGCTCATCTGCAGACTCGTCAACAATCGGCACAGGTAATGCTACGAAGTCAACACCCATTGAGGTTTTCCGCTCTGATGCTCAGAGTAGCTCCCGACAGAGTGTCATTGGTCATCGACATCGGTGACTCCAACTCCTGACTGGGTCTTTTCCGACCTCAATTGAGGGCGACGGGCAAACCCTTCTTCCGACTTTATCGAGTGGGTTGGAATATCCCGCTCCTGTGGGGATGTGTCCATCACTGGTATTCTAGGAGAGAGGGCGCCTGCAGCCTCTCTCTGGTCTGCCAAACTGGTGCGAATCTGCCGGCCTCGATATGCGGCAGGCCCGATGAGCCTCTCCAGAACCCTCATCTCCTTGTCAATCGGCTTGGGTCTCTTGTTCCACCATTCGATTGGCAACGGTTTTGACCGTGCGGGCTTCTCCGACTTCAAGTCGCGGCTGCGCTTCCGCATCCGCTCCCGCACCTGTCGCTCACTCTCCTTTGGTAGCCTTACCACCAACCAGCCCGGAAGGCCTAGATCATACACTACGCCGTTGATGGTGACGAGGAGGCCCGAGAGAAGAAGGTGAGTACCAACTGGAATGCGCTCCGGGTCGAAGGTTATCTTGTGCCGCACAAGTCTCCTAGAGTAGGTTAACATCGCCTTCTGGTCCCGATGTTTGATGACTCTACGCTGCTGGCGGCGTAATCTGTGTGAGATTAGGTGGAGGGCACAGAGAGAGGTGGTTATGACCACTGCGATAGCCACCTCATCCGATCTCGTCCACGCAACGATTCCGAGGAGCCCCCAAAGGGGGACGAGAACCAACCAGTTGAACATCCTCAAAGCGAGTGACGGTTTGTATTTCGGTGGCAGGTTACGCTCGACAGACTCATGTGCGGCAATCATCACATTCGCATTGAGTGCCTCATCCATTCCAGATTTGATGGTGAGTGCGGCGATTGGATTCACAGGTGCATCATCAACCCACTTTCTGCCACGCTTGGTTCCGATTTGATTGAGAGCTGATTCCAACTGATCAGATGGGGCCGAAAATCCGAGGATCCCTCCCAAAGCCTTCACGCGTGGGTCTTCTGAGGCTGTCACCTGCAATTCCTCGAAGACATCGAGGGCGTCGAACCATTCTCCCCGGTCAATGAGGCAGAGGGACACCGCTACCCGCGCGCGTGGGGAGTTTGGATCTTGCCGAACGCATTCCAACGCCAGGTCTAGCGCCTCGGCGTGGCGTCGTTGGGCCCGTAGTTGTGCCACTGAACTGAGCATTGCAGTTCGTCCGAGAGGGTCTTTGTGAAGATTTTCAATGCGAGTAAGCGGATCCCAGGAACCAAGTCTCTCGTGGTACTCTTGTAGCAGGTCGAGTGAGGAGATGTTTTCCCAGTCATAGAAATCATCCTCTGTGACACCACCCCCCCACGGGTCAATCCATTCGGCAATGAATGCAAGCAGCTCCGGCTCGTCATATCCCTCCGGCTGTTCCAGCCCTCGGAGAGCTTCGCGGGCAGCATCGAGTCTCCGACAGGCGATGTGGCCGGCCGCGATAATCATCCGCGCCTCATCATCTTCGCCGCCTTGCTGTGCGAGTAATTTACGGGCCACATCAATCGCCTCTGGCCAAAGTCCTCGTATCGCACACTCCAGCATACGGGCACGCCGCTTTTCCAATTGGATGACCAATTGGTCTCCCTTGACATGTTCACTTTGGAATCTGCAGAGTGCATCCAAATCATCCCGATAGGCTGCTCCTGAAATGAAGTCGCGCATCCAATCTCCGCCGCCAGCGAGGATTACACCCTCTCTCCGTTCATCTGGTGAGAGGTCGAAGCGAAGTTGTTTGAGTTTGTTGAGTTTACTTATGCTTAGGACCCAAGTCAGTAGGAAGATAGCTTGCCCAGCAGCGATGAATTGCCAAGTCTCCTGCAACAGAACATCCTCCGCCAAAAATGGCGAAGAGCTGCCGTATGGCATTAGGTGGCTGAATTCCTTGTAGGTTTGGAGAATCAAAAGCAGGACAGTGTAACCACTGAATCCAGCCAAACCGAAGAAGAGGACCTTGCCCTGGACCTTCCGCTCGCTTCTGATCTCACGCGGGCGCGCCAAGATGACTCCTCCAATGCCACCGAAGTTCTGCCCTCCGAGGAACAGGTTGCGAGTCAACTCGAAAATGAATGCAAGGCCGACGATGGCGACATTCATCATCAGATAGGAGGCGAGCGTGATTTCCAACGCCTTGAGGGAGATGACCTTCTGCAGTACCGGATTATTCTCAACCAATTGGTAGATTTCCCAGCCGATGATTCCTCCGAGGTCGAGCATGCTATTGGCATCTGCTGGATTCTCGAGTTCAACATAGATGAGTGTGACGATGCCGTTGATGGCGGCTAGCGGCATCGTCGCTAGGAAAATGACGATTACAATTGCTGAAAACCGCTTGAGGAGGCCGGGTGGGTCGGGGTCGATAGCGGTCGGAATCCCGGTGAAGGTACGCCATTTATTGACCAGCAGGGTGTTCCAAGAGGCGCCCATGATTCTGCCGTAGGCTAGGATTGTGGGTGCCATGAAGGCGAGGACGGAGTAGCCAATCCAGCGAGCGAGAGTCGCTTCGTCAGCCCCGCTATCTGACTTTAGGTAGCCTAGGTAGAAAACCGCTCCAGTGGTCGCCAGCACAGCGAACATGGTGACTGCAGTTCCGTAGAGTCGCTTCCCCAAGGTCATGGTGACCATATCCTTCGAGGTCCCGCTGAGTTGTGCATACAGGGTGACGAAAGGGGAGATTAGAATGGGGAAGGCAATCAGGGTTGCCATGATGTATAGTACAGGTTCGTAATACTGGTCTGGCCGGATTAATAGTTCGGCAACGATGAGCAGGATACCGGCCATTGCGAGAAGATAGGCGACCATTCCTATGCTGACGCCGGGAGTAGAGAGCAGTCGCATCACATCGGCTTTCGTTCTTGTCAGTCGGTGAACTTCGTAGACCTCGTCGTCCGTCTCAAAGGCAACCTGCAGATTTGAGAGTGAATTAGGTAGCAGTACTCGCCAAAGTAGGAGGGCGGCGATGACCGAGATGAGCAGTGGAAGCATTAGAACTGGGTCGAAGACATTGGATCGAACGACTGTGACTTCTGCTGCAGCCATCGATGGCAAGAGTAGGAGAACCGCCGCCGACGCCCAGAGAACAAGGTGCGATGTGGGCTTCCATCGTTGCCGCAGCATGAAAGCGCCTCGGTGCTCCACTTCTAAGCGATTTGCCCGTCTAGAGTCGCTAGCGACTCTCCCATGCGTACGAGGGTCAACTATCCTGTACAGTAAGATTGGCCCTTCGATGAGATGATCAACTGCTGGCGAGGAATCGCTCTATGCGGTCGAACGCCTCCTTCAAAACGGCAATTTCTGGAAGGAAGACCAATCTGACGAACCCCTTGCCGAACTCTGGGCTGAAACCCGAACCATGCACCATGAGAACCTTCTCTCGATGCAATAGTTCGAGCACGAAGGCCTTGTCGTCGTTTGACCATGAGGGATGAGTCAATTTAGCGAAAAGATAGAACGCACCGCCGGGGTTTTGCGTCTC
The DNA here is from genome assembly GCA_964586945.1 of uncultured Candidatus Poseidoniales archaeon. GTDB lineage: Archaea > Thermoplasmatota > Poseidoniia > Poseidoniales > Thalassarchaeaceae > MGIIb-Q1. The sequence continues at coordinate 5,027 of CAZPJQ010000042.1, read as the reverse complement.
CATGCCGTCTATAGATTGTATGCGGCCAACGCAATAATCTCTCTGCGCCATTAATCGATTTCGGTACTCAACCATCCATTCGCGCGGCCCTTCAAGGCCAGCGAGATATCCCATCTGGGCAGGAGTCGACGCACAGAGTCTGCTGCGCAGGAGTCGCTCGATTCCATCTCGCACCAGCACTAACCTGCCCGCCGGGTCGCGTAGCCCCATGAATCCAATTCTCCAGCCAGGCGCGTAGAACACCTTGCTTACCCCATTTAGAGTGATTACCGGAACAGCCGAGCCGAGCCGGTCAGCAACGGCCGCGCAAGAGCAGTGAGTGTCTGTGAAGTTCAGGCCGTCGTAAATCTCGTCTGCGATGATGGTGCAGTTTGGCCACTGCGCGGCGATTTCAAGCAAGCCAGTCACAGTTTCCTCGTCGGCGATGCCTCCAGTCGGGTTGTTTGGATTTATCAGAACTAGCAGTTTCACCCGATCATCCATCTTTGCGCGGATGTCATTGAGGTCAACCCCCCAGCCATTGTCAGGATCCAACCGGTATTCGACGGTACTGCCACCGAAGAGTGGTGGGTAGGCCAAGTATGGAGGGTAATGCGGCCCAGGTGAGAGCACCCGGTCACCAGGTTCTAGGAAGGCGGCGAAAATAATCTGCAGCGCTTCAGTCACACCATGACAGACATAGACATCGTCTGGCGAGCAGTCCCACCCTTTGGCAGTTTCATCAACAGCAATTGCGCTGCGTAGTCTCGGCAGTCCGTACGAGTTCGAGTAACCGTTTTCCTGCCGTCCCAGGGAACTTTGGAATGCCTCGACCATGTGGTCGGGCGTTGGAAGTCCGGGGTAGGCTAGTGGGTCGCCGATGTTCAGTTTCAATATCTCGTGGCCAGCCTTTTCGAGCTCTGTTGCCGGTACCACAACGTCACGAATAGCGTACTCGATGTTCGCCGCCCTTTCGGCCACTGGAATCGGTTCCATCTGCTCTCCTCCATTAATCGCGAGTCGGCTCCCGGTTCTCACATTGTCGCAGGAGTGAGCCCACCCATTTCACAGACGATATGGAAATGTTCTGGGGGTACAGGTTGCACACTCAGGCGCTGACCCTTGCGTAGTAACGGCATTCCCTCCAAGGTAATATTCTCCTTCATGTCGCGCAGGGAGACGACCTCTGCCATTGCAGAGACGGGCTCGATGTCAACCATGAACCAGCGGGGGTTATCGGGGCTGGACTTCTCATCAAAGTAGTGCGAGGTGGTGTCCCAACTTGTGAAGTCGGGATATCCTTGTTTGGAGACCTCCGCTACTCCGGCGACATGAGGTGGCTTGCAGTTGGAGTGGTAGAAGAGGACGAGGTCTCCAACTTCCATGTCATCTCTCATCATGTTGCGCGCCTGATAGTTCCGCACACCATCCCAATGGGTCGACCCATCTGCGACCAACTGTTCCCACGGGTAGACATCGGGCTCACTCTTCATCAACCAGTAGTTGACCATCACTATGTCCCACACGCCGAGGTCTTTTGAGTTCACCCTCAGTAACTGATGGTTTTCGTTTCGGCTTAACAATCCGACCGTAGGGTTGGCGCTTGAACTCGTAACGGAGATAGCCAACGCTAGCGCTCTCTGCCGAGGCGGTTACCACGCTTCGTAGTCTGAGCCGAGTGCTGAGGGAGCGAGGACGACCTCTTCGTCTTCGCCTTCGGCGATGAGTCGAGCAGTCCTGATCATTGAGGCAGAGCCACCTGTCAGGCCGATTCCGCTCTTGACGAAGAAGGCGAAGATAGCCGGAAGTAGGAGGAGGGCCGAAGCTGCCGCTACAATCAGCAGAATGATGATGACTGAGACGAAAGGCTTGAGCGCCGGTATCGGAATGAAATACGCCGTGAAAAGACCGGCACATGTCACCACCACCGCTTCGAACAGTGACATCCCGGTGGTGGTGCATGCTTCTCTAATCGCCTCCAAGGTTCCTCCGAGTTCCCGAACTCGATTGGCAATGTGGATTGAGAAGTCAACTCCTACACCAACCAGAATTGAGCCAATCATCACTGTGACAAGTGAGAGTGAGACGCCCATTTGCTGCATCACCAGCCATTGCATGGCGACTGTGAATACCACAGGGATGGTTGTCAATATCGCGTATTTCGGGTCTCTGAAGAAGATTGCGAGTGTGAGAACTGTAGCCAGCAATGCAAATCCAAGTGATGTCCATTGTGAGCCTACAATCAGGTCGTTCACTTCTATGGTGACAGCAGCCACGCCAATCAGCGGCGATGATGAAATCCCTCCGGGATAGTTCAAATCGGCGTGAATGTTGACTTCATCGACTGCAATTTGGGTATTCTGCACATTCATGAATGGCATATCGATGTAGATGAGACTACGTTGGAAGGTTTCGTTGATGAACAATTGCCTCGTCTCTTCAGTTAGTGAGGAATAAAACACATCGAGTAGGAATATCTGAACCCGCTTGTTGGCGTCGTCCTCTGTGTTGAAAGTTGTCAAGACTCGCCAGAAGGTCGCATCTTGTTCGTGCTCTTGGTCGAAGATCACATGACAGACCTCGTTTCCGGTTCCGCCTGGTACGAAGTCGCAGAAGGGTAGCACCGAAGTACCGCTTAAATTTACAGAGACGCCAACAGATTTCATGAGGAAGACGATGCTTACAGCCGTTGTTCTGTCCACAGAGTCAGTCCTGTTCTCAAGCAATTCGACATCCTGTAATTTAGCGAACGGATCGTCATTCTCCGAAATGTCATCGTCACGGTCACCGGCGATGTAGCCATCAATCATCAACATACCAATCTGGCCAGCATTGAACTCAGATGAATACTGCTTCATCTTCATGATCGGAGGTTGTCCTTCAGGCGCCATCTCAAGCAGGTCGATATTTTCCTCAACCAAGGTTCTCGCCCACAGTGCTGAGGTCAACATCAATATCAAGAATATCGAGAGAGTCACCTTGGTCCATCGAATAGGTTGCTCTACTACGAATTCAACTATCGCCGGAGGCGGATGACTCGGTTTCTTCAAATCGAGCAACATCGTGAGATTTGGCACCATTATCATCGTTAGGAAATAGACTACGATGATTCCACCTGCGAGAGATATTCCCACAGTTTGAATCGGAGCCATCGGAGTGCTGACGAGTGAAATGAATCCGATGACAGTAGTCACTGCAGAAAGAAGTACAGCTTTTCCTGTAGACTGTAACGCAATCGCCATCTTCTCTTCGGGAGTCCCGGACTCCTCTGCGTACCGGTTGGTGATGTGGAGACCATACGAAACGCCGAGCGCTAGGAGAATGGGCCCGACAATGATGACGGTCATGGTCACTTCGTAATCGAGGAATCCGATGATGCCCAAAGTCCACCATACTGAACAGAGCGTGGGTAGTCCAGAGATGATGACCACCTTGATTCCCTGAACGGGGCGAACTCGGCCGGTTTGGATGAGGTCGGAGTGGAACAGGAATAGGCCAACTGCGACTGCAATCACTCCGAGAGGAAATATTTGCCAGAAGAGAACAAATGAATATTTGGTTACAGAATTGGTGATGGGGACCGGCCCAGTCAGCGTCATTTCGATTCCGAGGCAACTCGGTCCACTACCGTTTGCACCATCCGGGCCATCGTAGCAACCAGATTCAGCTTCGTTCCAATTGTTGTCCATGGAGGTTTGCTGAATCCAGCATTCTGTGTAGGCGATGATGTCGGTTTGTGCCTCCTTGAAGCGCTCGTCCGGAGTCTGGCAGACTTTCGGGACGCAGCCCTCTTTGACTCCCTCCTCGGGACACGCGTTACCCCCACTGAAGCCGGTGTCAATCACCCCTACGATGATGACTGCTCGGTTTGGGAAGCCGACTGTCGAGAGTGCTCCTGCGCCGACATCGCGATACAATTTGTCCTTTGCGTTCTCAGGCAATTCACTGATGATTCGGTTTACCCGCTCTTGTTCATCCGGAATACTGTAGCCGCCGAGTGTGTCTCCTAGTGAGTCGATTTGGTCGCTGAGGTTCTCCCCCAAACCGTCGTCGCCAAGGGAGTTCGTGATGAACGCCTTTGCAACTCTCGGGGCTGATGAGTTGACCTCTTTTACGACGGTAGAGATGGATAGAACATAGATGATGCCGTCGGTTTCTCCGCCATCAGATTCGGCGTAGTTCAGTGGCCGTTCTATGGCGTCTAGTTGTTTGAGAATCTCTACATCAGTTACTCCTTGATTCTCCGATTCGACATAGATAATCATCACATTGGTTGTCCAATCCTCTTCAATCTCTGCGAGATTTTTGCTGACTTCACTTCCATCTGGCAGGTATACTTCCAAGTCACCATTGACATTCAGTGAAGTCTCGCCGGTGTACTTGTCGATGATTCCCGAGTGATAGGTGAAGAACATCGTGACAAGTAGGCAGAGGACAATCGTTGGTGCCGGGAACCTAGTAAGTACACCGAAAACGGTCATCTGACGGAGTTCCTTGCGAATTCTCCGCGGTGCCGCCATAATCACCTCCATCGCAATGTCGGCGTCGAACTCTTCGAACCGGGTTTGAACCGCGTCACGAACCGCTGAGACGCCGTCACTCAGGCGCTCTCCGGCGCCCGTGCCGGGTTCATCGTGTTCTTCGATGTCATCAGTCACCCGGCTCACCACTAAGTCTGTGCAATCGAATCCGCCTTTAATCCCTCATCCTTACGCATGGTCTTGAGTAGCATTCCCCACCACTCGGCCTATGGCCGAGAGTAAAGGTTGGACAATTCAACTCCTAACAGGTAGGTTTGATGCGGTAATCTCATGAACAACTATGGTTGCCCGTGCGACAGAGGACCCTCGCTGTTGACGTGTGACGGGGCCTTGGTGGGAATCTGAATGGCAAGTCCGCGAATAGAAGAGAAGCGATGGACAATCGACCTTGAGAAGCGCATTCAAGAGGCGCACTACGCCGACAAGGAGGCGTATGACCTCCGCTACGGCTTCAATCCGGATTCAGGAAGAGAACTCTTCGTCATCGACACCCCCCCTCCATATCCG
>CAZPJQ010000041.1:8423-12075 GCA_964586945.1 uncultured Candidatus Poseidoniales archaeon | reverse complement strand
TCGTTTTCGATGGTCAGCACATACTCCCACTCGGATTGCCCAGTCAAGTTGTCTCGGTGGTCTGGAACCGGTTCTCTATTCCCCTCGTTCGTAGTTCCTTGGTCTTCTCCAACGATGAATGAGAATGAGGTCGAGTGGATTATTGTTGACTCATCATCTTCGTCCTTCATTAACAGGTTGGCAAAAAGGGTGTAATTTGTGTTATTCTCCCAATCAACATTGAATTGGTCCATCCTCATTGATCTGTAGGTGTTTCCGTAGGTGTTGGAAACCAAGGACTCCTGAGTAAGGGTGTTGATGATTTCGAACTCGAGTTCGTAATCCTCAGCCTCATCCATGTCATGCGCTGCCATGACGAAGGTGACATTCTTCTCAGCATCTTCATCTCCGAACACATCGTAGTACTCCTGCTCTGGAGTCACAGTGATTGAGACATATTCGTTGCCGGATGCGAAGGCGGTTTGAGCAAACGCCGAGAGGATGAACAGTAGTGACATCGACACAGAGGCCGCGCGCGTACGCACATTGCGCATGATGCTATCATGCCCCTCTTGGTATATCATTGAAGCGCGGGTATTCCACTTTGAAGAACTCCCTCAATAGAATTCAAAGGCGGTACGCCCGAACGGCCGCCATGGCTCGGAAGCGGCGTGTTGTCAAACCCGAATCCGATAGCCCTCGGAGTGGCCCTCCAAAAGGTCCTCCAGGAAAGGGTCCACCCGGTAGCTCAAGAGGCCCACCAAGCGAGTCCTCTGGCGGCCCTCCGCGTGGCCCGCCCGGTTCCTCCGGAGGTGGTCCTCCAAGTGGTCCGCCCGGCCGCGGTCCACCATCGGGTTCGCCATCTGGCCCCCCATCCGGTCGTCCAGCTGGTCCGCCATCCGGTCGTCCAGCCGGCCCGCCATCCGGTCGTCCAGCCGGTCCGCCATCTCGCTCACCTCCAGAACCTCAGGAGGAGATTGAAGAGGAGATTGATGAATCGTTGGCTGAAGGAGCTGATGAAGGCGAAGCGACTCCCGAAAGCGATGGATTCGATGACGAGGAGGTTTCCTATCAAGCCGAGGAAGAATCTGACGATGACGAGGTCGCCGAGGAAGAAGAATCCGAGGAAGAAGAATCCGAGGAAGTCGATGACGCGGTTGAGATTGCGATGGGCGACGCGCTTGAGATGATGGGTGCTACGGACCCTCCCTCTAGCCCACCATCTGGACCTCCTGCTGGTCAGGCACCGATGCCACCACCCGGCCCTGCTCCGCTAGATCCCCCCTCGACTGGGCCGAGAGGTCCACCGATGGCCCCCCCACCCGGCCCGGATACCGGCGCGGCGTTCGCCGCGCTTGGGATGCCCGACTCCGATGAAGGCGATGATTCGGAAGAGGAGGACGAGGCGGCAGAAGTCGATCCGGTCGGTGATGAATCGGTCGATTCGGCGGAGGACATCGAAGAGGCCGTTGAGGATGAGGTCGGCGAGGATGAAGTTGATGCGGGCGCGGAAGCTGTTGATGACTCATCTGCTCCAACTGGTCCAGTAATTGAACGGCACGATGCTGACCCGCGTGATGACATCGAGGTCGAAGTTGTCGAACTACCCGCTCGTTCTCCGCTAAGAAAGCCGCTACGTGATCCTGTTCTCGCGCCCGCCCCTCCCACCCTTGAAACTCCAGTTCTCGCCTCGGCTAGCGAGATGGGCGACTCGAAGTTGGTCGGCCACATCGTACCTCACACCCATTGGGACCGAGCGTGGTACCTGCCCTTCCAACAGTACCGATACAAGTTGGTCGAGTTGGTCGATGACCTGCTAGACCTGATGGAAGCGAATCCCGAATCATTCCCAACTTTCGAATTGGACGGACAGACCGTCGTCTTGGAGGATTATCTTGATGTTCGACCCGAGAATCGTGAACGGCTGGTAGAGCTCGTCTCGTCCGGTCGCCTTTCGATTGGTCCGTGGTATGTCTTGCCCGACGAGTACATCGTAGGGGGAGAGGCGCTGATTCGTAACTTGATTGCCGGTCATCGTGTTGCTATCGCACACGGAGGCTGTTCCTCAGTCGGCTATGTCCCAGACCCGTTCGGTCATGTCGGACAGTTGCCGGCAATTTTGCGCGGCTGCGGGCTAGACTCGTTCATCTTCACACGCGGGGCTGGGCCGTGGGTAGCCGAAGAGGCGAAGGGCATCTTCTACTGGCAGGCGGCGGATGGCGAGACCGAGGTTCTCTCAATCAAGCAGATTCCGGACTATCCCAACCTGATGGCATGGGGCTTCGAGGAGAGGCCGCTGGACCGAAAGAACTCGACGAGCGTGAATGTGGATACGGCGATGGCGAAGGTCGAGCGATTACTCGAGATGCACAAGAAAACCTACCAGTACAAGCCGACGAACTTGCTGTTCGGACAGGGCTCGGACCATACCGCACCGCAAGTGACTCTGCCAGAGTTAATCACCGCTGCAAACCACCACCTCGGCAAGAAGATTCAGTTCAAGCACTCATCGTTCAAGGAGTTCATCGCTGACACCAAGAAGTGGGTCGGTCGCAAGAAAATTCACCGCTATCAGGGCGAACTTCACGACGGTTGGGACCGCAATGTTCTCTCGGGAGTATTCAGCGCTCGACTCTACCTAAAGCGACTCAACGATTCGGCGATGCGAACTCTCTACGACAGAGTGGAACCGCTGTCTGCGGCGGCCCGCGCCTTTGGCGGTAGGAACAGGCAGGAGAGGTTGAACCTCGCTTGGCGAGAAGTGCTCAGATGTCACCCTCACGACGATGTTTGTGGCTGTTCGGTGGATGCGACGCACGAAGACAACGAGGTCTTGCTGAAGCACGCAAATCAAATTTCGGAAATGCTGCTGGATGATGCACAGGGTGACCTTCGTAGACAAATGAACCTCCACCACATCGACCGCGACGCCGTCCCAATACTGCTCCACAATCCCCTCCCGGTCGCCTGGTCGGGCACCCTTCCAATCGACATGGCATTACCCGCTTACCGCTGTTACTTGCAGGCAGGTGCGCCGCTGAAAATCGAGTTGTCGCGACCGACGGACGGCTGCCTGATTCACACGATGGCCGTGCTGACAGAGCCACTGTTCGGATTGCACGCTCATACAGACCGAGCGGTCAATGTCGAGTTGTCGCGGATTCAGGGTGCGGTTCTTGTTCACAACCTACCGCCGGGAATCCATGTGGCTCATCTGATGCCGGGGAACCAACAGCAGACACTGCCTGGGAAGCCGGTTCGGATGGGGGGCCGTCAAGGGCGGACCGACTGGATGGACAACGGACTTGTGCGGCTGCAGTTCAGACAGGATGGGCGCTGGGATGTTGTTGACCCCTCAACCAAGAGAACCTACTCGGGCGTTGGCCGCCTTGAGGATTCGGAGGACGCAGGTGACTCGTACGACTGGTCTGCGGGCGGCTACCCCGTCGATGTCGGTTCGGGCAAGGGCGAGAAGATGCCTGACAGGAGCAAGGAGGTTGACAGGCGGCTCTGTGACGCTGACGCTGCTGAGAAGCGGGATGTGACCATAACTCCGATTCTCGAGACGCCATGGATTTCTACGGTCATGGTGCAGGTCCACTGGGCTCTACCGGTCAGGTTTGACGATGCCACCCAAAAACGGTCTGAAGAAGAGGACTGGGTCACGGTCGAC
>CAZPJQ010000041.1:760-8413 GCA_964586945.1 uncultured Candidatus Poseidoniales archaeon | reverse complement strand
CTTTGCCCCTCCGATTCGATGATGAGACTCAAACGCGCTCAACCGAGGAGGATTGGGTGACCGTCGAGCACTTCATCACGCTCCGCTCAGGCTCCAAGACGGTTGAGATCGAGACTTGGATGAACAACACCTGTGAGGACCACAGGCTCCGACTCTGCGTGCCAACCGGACTTACCCAAAAGAAGGTCTGGGCGGGCGGTGCGTTTGATGTGCTGGCGCGGCCGACTGAGTGGCCACATGACGCTGACTGGGAGCAGCCGCAGGTTCCGACGCAACACTTCAGTCAGTTCGTGGCGATGCAGGACAGGTTGGGGGGAATCGCGGTGTTGGCGCCGGGTTCCAACGAGTATGAAACGGCGCCGACCGACGGTGCAGATGGCACTGACATTCGAATCACGATGTTGAGGGCTACCGGTTGGTTGAGCCGCGATGGGTTCGCAAGCCGGCGGAACCGAGCTGGACCTTGCTATCCTGCACCAGGCGCTCAGTGCAAGGGACAGACATCGATGCGCTGGGGATTGTTGCCGTTTGAAGGCAGGTGGCCCGAGGCTGGAGTCCACGAGGCTGCAGAGGCGTTGGCGGCGCAGGCAAGCCTGCTACCCGGGCTTCCCAAGCCACAACTCAACGGCTACTTCGATGAACCACTAAAGAAGGGGATTCGCGGACGTTCAAGTGCGCCAGTTCGGTTCGTGGGAGACGGTCCGCGGCCGTTGTTGTCGGCGTGCAAGCCGGCCGAGGATGGCGAAGGCACAGTTGTCAGGATTCACAATCCGCTCAAGAGTGACTGGACTGGCAGAATCGAGAGCGATCTACCTCTGTTTGAGTGCTGCGAGTGCGACATGATGGAGAACGCAGGAAAGGCGGTCGATGTGAATGACGGTGGCTGGGATGTCACCATCGGCTCGAAGCAGATCCTCACCTTCCGCTTCAAGTGAGGTGTGGATAATGGTCTCTGACGAGGACCTGTGGCGCTACTTCGCCCCTGACTATGTCACTGCCCGCCAACGATTCCTTGACGCCTGTGAGAAGGCGGATGCAGAACTCACCACACTCACCCTGTCGGTGCGGGGCCCGTCGGATGAAAGGCTCTCAATCGATGTTGCGTACTTGGGTCCCGACTCGCCAACACGACTGCTGATCCACACTAGTGGAGTCCATGGAGTGGAGGGTTTTCCGGGAAGCGCTGTGCAGGTGCGGATGTTGGAGCGGTGGGCCGCGGGTGACTTGCAGGTTCCAGATGGGTGTGGCATTTTGATTGCCCACTCAATCAATCCGTATGGGTTCGCCTGGTTGCGTCGGGTGAACGAGGACAACGCTGACCTGAACCGCAACTTCCTGCCGCCAGGTGAGGCGTATGTCGGTGAGCCAGAGAGGTATCACGAGTTGGACAGTCTGCTGAACCCTCACTCGTATGATACGGCGTTTGACCTGTTCAAGTTGAAGGCTGCCTGGGTGATGTTCCGGATGGGGACCAATGTCGCCAAACAGACGGTGGCCGAGGGTCAGTTTGAGAGGCCGAAGGCGATGCAATATGGTGGTTCCAAGTTGTGTGCGGGGCCGAAACTTTGGCTGGACCACCTTGCGAGGGTGCTTCCTACATGCGGGCGGGCTGTGTGGCTCGACTTCCACACCGGGTTGGGTCCGTTTGGGGTGGATTCCCTGTTGATTTCGAATGAGGAGGGCGATGAGGCGTTTGCCTCTCTCGCAGCTCGTTACGGCGAGACCGTGCAGCCTCTGGACCCGGATGCGGGGGTAGCCTACCGAATTCGCGGTGGGATGCTTGAGGGGGTGTCTCTCCGTTGGCCGGAGGTTGACTGGACTCTCATAACCCAGGAGTTCGGGACTGTGAAGATGGTGGAGATCATTCAGGCTCTTCGGGCGGAGAATCGGATGACGCAGTGGTCGGGCATCGAGGAGCGGAAGAAGTCGAACTCTGATGAGCGGAAGCGGTTGGTCGAGGTATTCTCTCCGAATTCGCTGAAGTGGCAGTCGATGATAATGGACAGAGGGCAGGCATTGGTTGACGACGCCATCGCAGATTTATCGGCCTCAGAAGGCAGCTGACAGAACTTGGTCGGCGGCCGAGGGTTGATGGGTGGCGGCGATTCCCGAGGGGCGTGGCTCGCAAGGTGGTTGCCCGTGCTCCGGTGAGGTTGGACTTTGCCGGTGGCTGGACAGATGTTGCGCCATACACACATGACATGGGTGGAGAGGTGGTCAATCTGGCCATCGACAAGTACGCCACCGCAACTCTCGAGGTCGATGATGAGGGGATTCTCTCGGTCGGCTACACCTGTGAGGTTCCTGTGGGCTCCGGGCTCGGAACTACGGGTGCCATCAATGTGGCTCTCGTCGGGGCCATCAACGCTCTTGAGGTCGATGACGAGGGCCGTGCGGCGGTCGCCGAACAGGCGTTCCAGTTTGAGTCACTGCTCGGCAACCGTGGTGGTAGGCAGGATCAGTGGGCGGCATCCCATGGCGGCTGGAACCACCTGCTCTTCATGGGCGATGCGGTCGAGGAGATGCCACTCTTCCCGCTTGCTTCTGCGACCAAATGGCTGGAGCGTCAGATGATTGTTGTGAACTCAAATATTCCACATGTTTCGGGTGACCTTCACGCCAAAATCTGGGAGCGCTATGATGCCGGTGACGAACAGGTTCGTGAGGGACTCATGGCGATTCGGATGGCCGCTCGGGCGATGGCGAAGGGGTTGCAGCAGGATAGGCGTGACGAGGTGATGGCTGCATTCCACGAGGTCTGTCGCGGGGTTGACCTACTCGACCCGGGCCTTCACGACCCGTTTCGGCCGGTTGTGGATCCGCTGCTTGAGTCGAGGGAGGTTCTCGCCTGGAAGGCGCTTGGCGCAGGAGCGGGTGGATGTGCGATGCTGATGTGCAATCTCGGAAAGACCGATTCTGTCAAGGCTGCCTGTGAGGCTGCTGGGTGGACGGTCATCGATTGGGCGCCAGACAATGACGGTCTGACGGTCACTGCCAGTTGAGGCCGTCGATCTTCGCTGGAAGAGTTGAGATTGCCGGGCCGAGAGCCTCGACGATGGTTGCAGCCCACGCCGCGGTTTCGTCGCTGTTCGTCGCCTCTGTCTGACGGGCTACCAGAAGTGGCCAGCGTTCCATGCTCGGCGGCCAGAGCTGGACATCTCCGGGAAGGTCCTCAAGTTGGTGGGCTGTGGCTTGGTGTGCCCATTCGGGGTCATTCGTAAGTTTGGTTAGCGCACCACGCTGACTGTTGCACAGCGCCACAGTTCGCAGTGTGTCGAGTCGGTTCGCTTCGGCCTCGTCGGGGCGGTCTAGTTCGCCTGGCGGAGCCCGCTCAAAGAGGAGGAATCCACGCTTGTCTTCGGGGCTGTCGGGGTGCCAACCCAATCCCACAAAAATGGTGAAGAGGCTCTCCCACTGATCGGGTGCGCGCACGTACCAACCCATTCGGTCGGGCTTGTTGTCGACCTCGAGATGCCAGGTCCAATCGGGTAGGTGTGGGGATAGGGAATTCCGGATTTGTCCGAGCAATATCCTCTCTTCCAACACAGAATGGCCGGTCGCCTCCTCAGGTCTCCCCACCTTCACTGCCACAAAGGCGCTCAATGAGAATCCCAAATCCTTCGGGCTGATTGACCAGCGATGTTCACCCATTCGATCGGGGCCGGAGTTCATCTTGGTGGGTTCGGAGGTCCAGCGGTGGATGCTATCCTCACCATCGCCTCCGGTGCCTAGGCGGAAGGTGATTCGCTCGTCGCCGATGGTGAGGGCCCCGTCGTGGGTGGAGAGGGTGAGTTGGCCTTGCGGTTCTGGTGAATGGCTCCCAGGGTAGGGGTGGTCGTCGAAGTCCACCTCGGCCCAGAGACGGCTGAAGAGGGCTTCCTCCATGACCTACGCGCAGCGCTCCTGCTTCATAGGCGCTGGGGAGGGGTTCAATCGAGGCACTTGAGGGGGGCGAGAGGAGTTTCGCCAAGTGTTTCTGTGATGATTCGCTTGGCATCGACTCGGTCGAGTGGTGCTGCGTCTAGCAGGCGATGCCAGAGATGTTCGGTAAGGGTCGCGAAGCCGTGGGCCCAGCGGTAGGAGTCGAGGATGAAATCTGCCTTTTCGTGGTCGGCGAGAGGGTTGTCGGCGGCGAACAGTGACTCTGCGGTAGCGAGTTGGTTCTTTGCGAAGATGGTGGCGAAGGCGCGCTCGGAGCGGAGCAGGTCGACCCTGTCAGCGGAGGTGACGAGATTTGCGACATCAGCGCAGGCACCCGGAACGAATGTGTCGTCTCGGAACCAGTTGTTGCTCGGCATCCAGAGCTGGTTGGTCAAGTCGTGGTAGGTTGGCAGGTACCGCAGATGAAGGACCAGTTCACTGCTCTTTTCGATTAGTGCTGCGAAGGCAGCTCTCGACTTTTCGCCATCGAATCCCGATATCTTGAGGAAATAGTCGAGAATTTCGCTCGGGTCAGTCGTGGGATCATCGGTGAGGGTGATGATTGCATGTGTATTCATCTCCGACCAGAAGTCATCAGTCGCATGTTCGGCTGACCAGCCACCCCCTCGCGGGATGATGTAGGAGCCGGCCCAATCCTGTGGACGGCAGTTGGCAAGCCCAGCGCGCCCGACCTCATCACACTCCGGGAATCCGTTGGCCCAGTGGTGGCCGAGCCAGTTTGGCACCATTCCAAGAAACTCGTACTCCCGTTCGCATTGGAACTCAAGAATCCGTGGCGGACCATCGAGTTGGACCGACTCGTTCCAAGGTTGGTGGCGCCAGTAGTCTGTCGCCGAATGCTTTACTGAAACTACTAATCTCGGATTTTCATTCCAAGAGGCCAGAGCGGTCGATTGCTGCTCGAAATCAGCGTGTATTCCATCATCCCCCAAGTCCCAGAGTCTGAGGATGCAGCGCATCCCCAACTCGTTGCAGATGAGTTCTTCCAATTCGCTGACCATTCGGTTGACTGCTCCCACTTTCCCTCGTCGCTCGCAGAGTGCACACTCGCACTGAAAGGGGCTCACCCGGCTCGCCCATGGGTGGGTTTCGAAAGCCTCGCCGAAGCGGAATATGATGCCCTCAAGGTCGGGAAGTCGGTGGAAGAGAGATTGGACATTGGTGGCGATGGCGCGCCAGAGGTCGTCATCGAACGGACATCCTCCGGACATCTTCGCATCCTCCTTCGATAGGGTGAACAGATCCTCCATGACCCACGGTCTAAGCCCAGCATCCAAGTTCTCTCTGACCCGTTGTCCGAGTGCTTCCAAGATTGGACTGGTAACCTCCTGGTCAGCCCTCTCCATGGTTAGACTTAGACAACCTGACAGTTGGTCGGCCACCACCACATCGGTGAAGCCACTCTCAGCGAGGAAGGTGGGGTCGCGCCAGCGAGTTTCGATAGTCGGCTTGCCGGGTGGGTCGTGCACATATGCCAGCTTGATTCGTCCCTCGGGGCGTGGAATCAATTCCCCACCTCCAAGTCGTCGTGGAAGGTCCAGCCGATTTCTGCGAAGGCTGGTGCTGCTGTAGAAGAGAAGTCGTCGTGGGGCACGATGCCGAAGATGGCGCCGCCTGAGCCAGTCTGTTTGGCGCAGGAGCCGAGCGAGCGGGCTAGCATCACGGCGTCGAGTGTGTCACCGAGCGCTTGTTCGCCGAACAGTTCGCGGCGAAGGTCGAAGTTTGTGTCAATCAGCATCGAGAGGTGGGTGTGCTCTTGGTTTCGAATGGAATCGATGCCAGAGGCGGCTCCCTCCGCCAGGTGTTCGACGATTTCGACCATCTCCGCGTCCCTCCTCTCCCAACGTGAAGCGAGGCCAGCATGGGTTTCGCCAGAGTCCTTGCCTGCGGGCGCGTGCGCTAGCCAAAGAGAGGGTAGGAGCGATGCGTCAAGTTCTGTGTACTCGCCGTAGCCGCGGCCTTCCATCAGCTCCTCGCGGAAGTCCATGTGTAGCATGCAGCTATACGCCAGAGGGAGGCAGTCCTGAAGTCCAGCCACCACCCCCAACTCCTCGCTCTCAACCTTGAGGACCAACTCGGCCAACTCACGGGAGGAGAGGGTGTCGAGCGGGATGTTGTTGTGTGCCATCAGGCTGAGAAAGAAGGCGGTCTCGATCGCTGAGGAGCCAGCCAGCCCGACCTGTCGTGGGATCGATGTCTCAACCGTAGCCTCAAAGCCCTTTGAATCATCGAACCGCCTCTCAAACACTCTCAGGGTTGGTTCCATGATGCGCCGCAGTCCCTCGTTTTGGGGTAGTGTTACCGAATCGTTAGGCGCTAGGGAGACCGTCGCCTGCCAGTTCCACACCGGGAGCGAGATGCACTGTCCGTAGTAACCGTCGGAGGGATTTCCGAGCAGACCGATTCGGGCGGGAACGGAGCAGGAGATTTCGCCACCCATGCTGTTCGCTCAGTAGTTGTTCCAAATGAACTCACGCACGGCAGAAACCATGGGGGCCCCGGGGGTTCTCATTCTTCATTCATATACCACTGGAGACAAAATTATGCCATGGTCGCAACCATAACTCAGAGATTTAGGCGAATCCTAGCCTGTTTGCTAACCTTGGCGCTGGTAGCGCCGGTGGCAGGTTTGGTAGGAGCCGAAGAGGACGGACAGACGAGCGACCTTGAGGACTTGGGAACCCTCGAGGTCATCGTGAATGAAGATGGAACTGTGGAAGTCACCATTACCCAAGAGGGGTTTGCCGCCTTGGCGCTGGAACTTTCCAACCAAACCTTACCACCGGTCATCTCGATTGACATGTTCATCGGGCTTGGCGACGATGGCAACATGTTCCTGGACGATGTGGTAGTTGTTCTAGGGGACGATTATCCAGATGTGGTGACAATCAACATCGCCATCGGTCAGAATCTCATCAACGCGGTTCTGAATGGCGACATCACACTCGATGAGCTCGTCGCGATGAGCCTTGGGTTGGCAACAGATGCCGACGGATGCTTGACGGGCATCGTGATCATGGGAGGCGGCAGCGACTGCATCACGGCGGTCGACGAGTCCGATGAAGAGGACGAGGACGAATCTGATGGTTACTGCTACGATGAAATGGAACAAACTGTATGGTGGGAATGGGACGAAAACAGTGTTGAATCTGACTGCGATGGCCCCGGTCTGGTATGGATTTCAGGGGAATCTGAGGATGAACACGATGATGAGTCCGACGAGGACGAAGAGCCTTGGGACGAGCACCCTTGGGAAGATGAGAACAACGAGACTCACGACGGAGAGCCGTGCCACGAGCACCCTTGGGAAGATGACGACGATACCTCGGACGACGAGGACGACTGGTCTGAGTTCGACGAGGCTTGGAAAGAGCTCATGGAAGAGTACGATGAGCGCCTCTCTGACATCGAGCAGCGCGAGCGTGATGCCTCCGACGTCCTCTCCGAGGAGTGTAACGAGGCCTGGGGAGAACTTTTCGAAGCATTCAACGAGCAGTACGACGAGTTGATGGAGCAGCGAGAAGAGTCTCTTGAAGAACTAGAGGAGAACTACCACTCAGACCTTGAGACCTCCCATGCGGTCTACCAACACGAGTATGATGAGTTACTCGAACTGCTAGACAACACCACCACGGAAGAGGAGTACGAGGCGGTCGTCCAACAGATGGTCGACTTGCTCCTGCAGGAAACCTCCTCCATCGAGTCACTCAA
>CAZPJQ010000041.1:0-750 GCA_964586945.1 uncultured Candidatus Poseidoniales archaeon | reverse complement strand
AGTTGTGGGAAGAGCAGATCCACGACGAGAGTGAGGCAGCAATGGACGAGCTCTACGACCAGCTGGACGCAGATGCTGCTGCTCTTGAAGAGGAGTGCCACGAAGCGATGGAGCAACTAGAAGAGCAGTTCTCCGAGGAGTATGATGAACTCGATGCTTGGTTCGAGGAGCAGATGATGCTGCTCGAGCAGCGGATGATGGAACTTGGTTCCGATGATGATACAGAGTGGTCGGATGACGGCTCGGACGAGCACGGACCTCAGCCCGTGGATGACGAGGCCTCCGAAGATGGCGACAGCAGCACCACCAGAATGGAAGGTGGCGGCTTCGGCATCGGCGAGACCGTACCCGGCTTCACCAGTGTGCTGACCATCGTGTCGATGCTCGGTGCGCTGATGGTCGTCGGCGGACGCCGACGCTTGGTCTGAAAAGGCTAGACTGGCACAACAGGAAATGCGAACGGCCCGTTCGGGCGGGCCCCTTTTTCGTTTCAGAACCGAGGTGTTCGGCCCGGTTGGCCCTTTCGTTCACTGAGGAGGCCTGCTGGAGGGCCGCAACTTGATTTTCTTTTCGTCATCTCCGCTGCTGGCAGGTGCGTTGCTCAATACGATGCGGCGCTGTTCCTGTGCAGCCATCAGGTCTGCGTAGGCGCCATCGGGGAGTTTGCTTTTGTCGTTCGCCTTGTTGAGTTCCTTCCTGATGCCCCGTCGCTCGACTCTTGAGGCCGCCTTCTTCATGCGCCGCAGGAAC
>CAZPJQ010000040.1:0-12423 GCA_964586945.1 uncultured Candidatus Poseidoniales archaeon | reverse complement strand
CCAACGTGACCCGAGGGTACTCCTCAAGGAGGGCTATGGGATGTCTTCCCCAATTGCGGAGGGTGTTGCCCGGTTCATGGAGCAACATGTCGCGGAGTCGTTCGAAGTCCCTGCACAGAATCGAATCATGATGGAGGAGATAGCGGGCGGAGTCCCCACCTACATGGTGACGACCTGCCGCGGCAGGGCGTTCAACCTCACACTCGGATATTTCTTCGCTGGCTTGGCGCAGATGAATGAAATCCAAGTTCACGAGATGTCCTTCGATGAGAATGGCTTTCTCATCAAACTGTCAGGTCATGTTAATCCAGCTTCTTTTCCAGCGATTTTTGAGGCGAATGACCAACGAAATGTGATTGAGCGATATCTGATGGACACTCAACTGTTCGTCAAGAGGTTCAGGGAGATAGCAGGGCGTAGCCTAATTATTCCGAGGCGAATTGGGGCTGAGGAAGTATCACCGCAGCAGTTCCAGCAGAAGGCCGAAGCGTTGTTTAAGGCGCACAGGACGACCTCAGACTCTCTCCTCATCAGAGAGACATGCAACGAAATCTTCCACTCTGATCTCGATTTGAAAGGGCTTGAGCAATTCGTGAACGATGTGATTTCTGGTGATTCTCGCATTCTCCACAGCAAGGTGAAACTCCCATCTCCTCTGGGAATGAACCTCTACATGTCCGCCTTTGAGGACCTGCTATCGATGCGCACCCGAGCTTATCTCATCAAGGACATCGACCCCGAGATTCTCCGCCGGCTTCTCGGCCAACGGGCTCTCGCCACAGACCTCGACGAGTCGCAGGTGAACGATTACTACGCTGACAAGGTTGCGATACCGAAGGATGCCGAGTCACTTCTTCAATTGATGGAGATGGGAGGAGGATTGGACAAGCATCACAAGAATCCACTTTACGAAGACAAGTTGGCGGGAATCGATCAGGAGGAGATTCGAGAATGGATTCTCGAACTGATCGACCAAAATGCGATTATCAGAGTCAGCGAGACAGGAAATGAACAGGTCGACCACAAATGGTTTTCTGAGCGGATGGCTGACATCCATGGTACGCTCGGAGTGTTGGCCACCCACGATGTCGAGGAGATGGAGGATCTCAGAGAGCTATATACCGGCGGTTCGACCTACAAGATGAGCATAAAATATTCCGGAACTGATGCTATTGATTGGAAGGAAGTACCACTCTCAGACCCACACGAGTGTTTGCGGGTGAAATTGGTCGACATGCTAGGCAGTGAGGGTCCGATGACCATGGCGCAGCTAATTGATAGGTTGCCATTTCCAGAGAGGATGATTGAGAACCTTCTTCACGAATTAGAAGTGCGAAATGTTGTCACGATTGGCTTCTACCGACAAACCAATGATGGCGAATTCATTCTCCGCGTCGATGAACACTACATCACCGGTGGAGTGGAAAAGGTCATCGAATACCGTAATCTCCAGAACTTACTCCTACGTAAGTCATTCAAGTTGTACGAAAACCCTCTCAAGGCTCTAGAGGCACATGTCCTGTTTCAGAAGATGCACGAGTTGTTGGATCGAGTCGAATCCTATCGCTTCGCTGACTGGAAGGACTTGAAACACGACCCAGATGTCGTGATGGGACGATTGCTGCATAATCGCGTCGGGTACACCACCAAGGAACAACTTCCTCTGCTGCTCGGCCTGAGACCTGAGCCTTGGATGGGTGAGATGGAACGCAAATTGGTAGGGAAATTACGGGCCAATGACAACATCACTCGGCAACAACTGCTTGAGGACATCCCGCGCGATGAAGATTCGAAGCACATCATGAATCGAGCAAAGTATGCGATTAGCAACATGGAGCGACAGATGTTGTTCGTCAAACAGTATGAGGAACTGCCGGAACGAAAACGCAGCCTCTCACTTTTCCACAAGGTCATTGACATCTACACTCCGCTGCCCTTCGAAAAGGCACTTCTTGAGTTGATTCGACGAATCGGCCCAGTCAAGCGCTACACGTTGGGTAATTATGTCAGCCGAGCTGCGGAGGACCTCGATTTCGCACTGCGCTCTCTGCTCGACGAAGGAACCATCACGAAAGTGTCCGCCTTGCAACCCAATCTCACTGATTTCTATTGTATCGCAGAAGATTCAATCGATGTTCGAAAGAGAATAAGAGAAGACCGCAAGATGCGGATCCTCACACAGTCCGACCCATTCTGTTCCCGCTTCATCCAGGAGGTCAGATATGTTCTGAAACAGGGCTGGTACTATCCCGTATTCAAAGGGGTGGACCCGGTTGGCCGAATTCTGATGTACAAGGTCAACGACTATCTCGAGGTGAAGGACATTCACATTCCACACGCCTACCTGGACGAGTTCGTAATCCAATTCGACCGATTCCTCGAGAATTACCGCGACACGCTGGTCGAGATTTCTGTACTGACCAATTTCAACGGAGAGAGCATCTCCGAGGCGTCTGTAAACACAAAGGAGGCATTTGAGCGAATTGGATTCAAGGCTATTGGCGACGGACTACGTATGATCCGTGGCGGGGTTATGGACCCGAAGCCGTACAAGGAATCAATTCGAAGTCTGTTTTGGAACCACAAGTTGCATCAGAATACCCGTTCTGTACATGAAACCGCGGCTGTCTCTCACATTGATGAGGTGAGGGACGACTTCGCCTTGCGCGGCAGATGTGAGATGTATCGCGTCAATCTGAAATCGATGGCAACCGCCAATCAACTCCATCAGGGGACAAATCTCAGAGGGCGCAAGGTGTACGCAACATACCCGCACTTCCAACGGCTCTTGGCGATTCGAAACATTTCTCCCGATGAGGAACTGCTCGATGTATTGGAATTCTTCTCTGAGAACTCCGATCCACAACTGTTCATGGACAGACACGCGATGCGCCGAGCCGAATTCAGGAAGTTGGCTCAACCACTCATCAAGTCCGGCCACCTTGTACAGGATTACCGTGGAGGGTTTAGGACAGTTGACCCTCTGCCAGTTGACGACCTGTGGCAAATGAGGGTGAAATATCTGAAGGAGATAGTAAAGGACATTCCCCTGATAACCCTGAAACAGTTTGAGAAGTTGGCCGGCAAGCCATTCAAGCCGGAAGATGTGATGGCCGTTCTGCAGATTTTAGAGGAGGAGAAGGAATTCATCAAGGGATTCCTTCTTGAAGATATGAACGAAGTTTGCTGGGGCCGAAAAGAAGAACTTGAGAATGCAGCAGAATTACCTCCGATGAGGGATTTTGTACTGCCTCCGTCAGACCCACTATCACCTTATTTCGCATCGCTGCTGAGGGAGCGATTCGGTTACGGCTCAGCCTATCTTGTATTTCATGAGGAGGAGCCGATTGCTGCTTTCAAAGCTAACACAAGAGAAGGCGTCATCCATATCACCGATCTTGTTACAGACCCCAAATTGGAGAAACAATCACTCAGGGTGATGAAAGAGTTTGCTTGGGAACACAACATGCCTCTACGAGGCAAGATCCTAGACAAAATCCGAGGCCGTTGAGCGGTTTCAATGTTCATTCGCCGGCGTTCTGGTCATGGGCCTCAATATCGGCTCCATCAGTCTCAGAACATGGGAATGCAGAGTTGGTAGAAGTTCGAAGAGGACAATAGCCATTGCAAACATCGCGACCAGACTACCGAATTTTGCGGCGTATGAGTGGGCAAAATCAAACATCCCTATGTCAAACCAGTTCCATTCTCTATAGGTCATGTCAAGATAGATGATTCCAGCATTTCGGAAGATGTTGAGAAGGTGAATAACGGGCAGGGTGATGATGAAGGCGCGCGCCCTCAACTTCCACGACACACCGCGTAATGCAACCAGCGCCCCGACGAAGACAATCATCGACTGGAGGGCGCTGCATGCCAAAATGATCGAGATTCCTGCAGAACCACCACTTTCAGTGAGAATAGGGATGTAGAACCCACCCTCCCCGAGAGGTTCGAGATAGAGCCACGGATTTCCTTGAAACTCTGAAAACAATCCACTCGAGCCATCGGCGTAATTGACCCTAGCCTCCCCAAGAGAGAGGTCCGCAACCCCTGATATCCTTAGGAAGAAGATACCCTGCCAAGCGGTTATCCAGACCACTGCCATTGCGATGTTAGGCACCCAGGAGACGAGAAGATAGGGTGTGGCTGCCCAAAAGGTGCATCCGCGGAACCAGACCAAGGCTGGCTCGTCCGTTCCTTTCCGTTCTGTACGGACTTCCCACACTGCAATGGCGATGGAGAGTGGAAGCGCTGCCGCCGACATCAAGATTAGAACCGGGTCCTCTATTTCCACATAGTGTGGAGTGTCTAGAAAAAAGTAGAATCCTAGCATGACCCAGCCCGGAGCGGCGATACTCCCTCGCCGGTCTCCCTTGGAGTGAAAACCGATGCCGAGAAGCACCAAACCGATGATTGCGCAGTACAACCGTAGCATCTCGTCAGAGGTTCCGAGAGCCTCGGCGAGTGGATGTAGGATGTTGTTAGACGCCATTCTGTGACAGTTGTGTATCAACAACTCGTAAATAGGCTGCCTCGCAGCGGGCCGTTGAGGAATGCAGGTGGGATTCGACTTCGACTCTTTCGTCGACGGCTATGTCGCAGACTTGAGCCGTGCGCTCGCTAGTCTTTCAAAGCAGGACCTGAAGGCACTTTACGAACAAGTTCTCTCTGTTATTGATGGTGGGGGGACAGTTCACTTCATCGGAAACGGCGGCTCCGCCGCCACACCGTCACACTCCGCCGGTGACTGGAGCAAGGAACTCGGACTTCCAACGCTCTCTCATGTGGATAACATCTCAAGTCTGACAGCCTGGGCGAATGATACCTCCTACGACAATGTGTTCGCCGGAGCGCTCTCCACCTGGGCGAAGGCGGGCGACCTGGTCGTCGGCTATTCCGGTTCTGGAAATTCACCGAATGTGCTGAACGGGATTTCAAAGGCCAAGGAACTTGGCTGCCTAACTGCCGCTATCACTGGTGACTACAAGAGTGGCGGTGGCGGCAAACTAGCCGGCATGGTCGATGTCGCAGTCGTCTGTGACACGACTTCGATGGAGCGAATCGAAGACCTTCAACTCATCATCAACCACATCGTGAAGGAGGCGGTCAAAGCTGACCGCGGACTTCCGAGTCACTCATGAGGCGGTTCTGTGCTGTTACCACATCGTCACTTATCCGAGTTGGGTGAGCCGGTCGTTCTCCCCCCGATGCCAAGCGGGGTGGAATGGGGAGGGGAGATTGCATTCTTAGATCGGGACGGTGTCCTCAACATTGGCAGCGAGGATTACATCAACGGAGTCTCGGAGTTACACATCTTCCCTGAATCAGGCCAGAGTGTTGCAAAAATCCGAAGAGCCGGATTCCGTGTCTGCATAGTCACCAACCAGTCGCCAGTAGGCCGTGGATTGTGGGGACATCAGGTACTTGCCTCAGTCAATTCGGCCCTTCAGAAGGGCCTTCTGATGCAAGATTCAGATGCTCACTTAGACCTCATTCTGTACAGTCCATACGCCCCTTGGGAGGGGGCGTGGTCTCGAAAAGGCCGTCCTGGGATGCTCCAAGCAGGTAGACAACTATTCGATGCGGCGAAGGAGGGGGGCGGTGTGGAACATTTCGATTACGGACCCGATTACACAGCCCGAGATGAGGGCCGCTCCTTCATGGTGGGGGACCGACGGGCAGATGACGAAGCTGGTGTCGCTCACGGAGTCAGAACCTTCCGTTGCGATGGGAGAATCGGTCTAGTAGATGTGCTCTCACGAGTGCTTGATGATTCTGATACGGGTGACTACTAACTGTCGCTTAGCATCAGGAGAGTCCTCAAGAGCCAGTAAGGATTGGGATTTGCATGGGTTGGCTGGGGTTGGATGATACCGACTCACCGGAAGGTGGCTGCACAACTTGGGAAATGCACCTGCTAATTTCACATCTTGAAAGTAAAGGATTCTCCATCGTAGGAGCTCCTCGTCTAGTGAGGTTGTGGCCCCATGCCCCCCGGCGCACACGAGGCAACGCTGCGCTCTCAGCAGAAATCGAGGAAGATGACCGGGAGGCAGAGTTACACCTCATTTTGGGTGAGTGGTTTTCTGAACGGTTCAGACATCTCAATCAACTGACTCATCCCGATGACGGTTCTACCCCCTCTCCCACACTGATTTGGAGTAAGAGACAATTCCCAGGAGAGTGGTATTGGGCAGCTGTCCGCAATTGGGTCGAACCACAGGCAAGGCTCGACGCCCTACATGATCAATCAGAGGTCCAAGTCTGGTCAATCGGTAGAATCGATGGAGTGGTCGGAGCAAGTTCGGCAATCGCCTGGCCGGCCGACCAAGATTGGACTTGGGAGGCTACCGCTTGGCGAGCGGCACAAAATATCGGGACAGATAGGAGAGTACCAGTTGATTCAGTTTATGCCATGTCAGACAAGTTTCCTCAAACAATGTTGAATCGGGACCCGAATGAATTTCGAAGTTTCATCGCCCCTCGAACGCCGTGCCCCGTTCTATATGGGATTAGGGCTGAAGATGAAGAGTCGGCTGGTACTGCTCACGAGTGGTTACAGAGACAGGATGGCGTTGAGAGTTGCACCGCCATGCGAGTGCACAGGAGTAACCAAGCTACAGGCGACCACCTCTTATCCGACGACTCAGGGGTGACTATCACCTCAGTGATTGACCGAAAAGGTGGACATGCTAGTGTCGAAGTATTCAACGGCATCTCACATTGCACTTTGGTCGCCTTTTCGGAAGGTGGTCAAGTGAATCGCCTCCTGCGCGCTTCTCAACTAGGTGACCGGTTGAGTTGGAGAGGGACCGTTTCACCTGATGGTTCCATCCACCTTGAGAACCTGCGCGTCGATGACGCCGTACCCAGGGTTGAAAACCGCCCCATCTGTGATTGCGGCAGTCGATTCAGGCGAAAGGGACGAGGACAACCACTGACCTGTCCATCCTGTTCCAACCAATCTCATTCTCATTGGCTTTCTACAACTATTGCTGATGAAGGTGCGTGGGTTGAGCCGCCAATCTCACAGCGTCGCCATCTCGCAAGACCACTGAACCGCGAGCCGAAGGTGTAATCTCCTTTCGGTTGTCCAAGAGACTTCATGGCAGAAGCGTTGACCTTGAGTTACATCGGATTGGGACTACTCACTATCGGTCTCTTCTATGTGATTTGGCAGATTGTGAAAAGGAACCAAGCGATTTCCGCGGTAGATAACGCCCCAGCGATCGCCGGCTCTGATGAGTTGTCTGGGGGCGCGAAAAACCCGTCCCAGTTTGACGAACCCGACGACGATGCGCTGGAGCAGATGGCTGATGTACTGGCCTCCTCAGCTGAGGCTCAAGGCTTGGTACTCGAAGAAGAGTGAGAACGGGCTTTGAATCCACCGTCACCTAAAATCAATGAGAGTTTTTCTTGGCCGGTGTCCAACTGTCGCCGTTGATGACCTCCTTCCTCGACCGTCAACAACCAAGTCCGACATCCGCATTCCTCTAACTTTCCACGGCCTCGTACCTTCCAAGTCTCCTCCCCTGATGCATCCTCGTAGAGTGCCGATATGACGAGGAGGTTTGGAGGATTCTCAGGCATAGACTTCACAAGTTCAGAGATTGCCGAAGCAGCCATTGGATCGACATGGCCGCTTCGAGAGGTCCAATCATCGATTACGATGAGTGATGTATCAAGAGTATTCGAGAGTCTACCAGCCGCGTCAACTCCTGTTGAGATGGCATCCCCACAAGGGAAGAGATGTAGTTTAGAGAGTGTGCTCAACGGAATCGAATTGAGCAATTGGCGAAACCGCTCTGGATTGGGGGATTCTGGTGAGACCCAGATTGCCCGGCCGCCAGTCTCCAATTCACGCCGTACACACTGCAAACCAAGGGTGGTCCCGCCGCAACCGCTGGCGACTGCGAGATGGACAAGACCATCGAGGGGTGGTAGGGACACAGTAGCGGCTCACCCCGGTGGTTCTTGAACTCTGAGTTGATTGAGGAAGATGTTCGGCAACCGCTATCATGGGGCGGCTGTTGGGGTGATTCATGGCCGGGCAACGCGATGGTGAGAGGATTTCGCGCAGAGACCCTCCACCCTACGAAGAAATCGAAGGGGGCGGCTTGAGTGCCGCAATCTCCAAACACGGTTTGATTGGAACCGCTTTGTTGGACAAGAATCAGTATGGTCCACAGGCGATGATTCTTCTTCTAGTAATTACTGCCACCGTGACAGGTGCCTTTCTCGGCTTGGCGATGATTCTCTTCTGACTTCAATCGTAGCCTCGAGTTCAGCGTGAAGATTTTCTATTCGCCTATGGCCTGTCGAGCAAGTGCAACGGTTTCGTCAACCAATTCTCCAGAGACACCCAAGTGGCTGGCAGGGTCAAACAGGCCATGCAGTTCGTTACCATCGAACAGCCCCGCGATTGCAGGCGTCCGAGCGCAGATGTCCTCTAGATGAGTACCGGAGGCGAGCGCCTCCATCGAGGCTGAACGCAGCACTTCGTGCGCCTCATCCCTAGGCATCTCCTTTTCAACTAGGGCAATCATGACCTTCTCTGCCATCACGAGTCCATTTTGTGACTCGATGTTAGCGAGCATTCTAGGAGCGTCGACGACCAACTTTCCGAGGACCTGGTCAGTTTTTGCGAGCACATCATCGAGAAGCACGACAGAGTGGGAGAGTGTGAACCGCTCAGCACTGGAGTTAGCAAGGTCCCTCTCATGCCATAGGAGAGCGTTTTCCCATGTGGGCATAACCATCGAACGGACAATCCTTGCGAGCCCGCAGGCGTTTTCAGCCGTGATCGGGTTTCTCTTGTGAGCCATGGTCGAGGAGCCGACCTGCTTCTCGACATCAAACGCCTCTGCAACTTCTGCAATCTCGGTTCGTTGGAGATTTCTGACTTCTGTGAGTACCTTCTCGACGCTGGTGGCAACATTCGCCATCCACGAAACCCATTCGATGTAGCGGTCCCTGCCGACCACTTGGGTGGTCACCAGTGGGACGCCGAGTCCAAGGTGAGTGAGAATCAGTGCCTGCAACTCGCGGGCATTTTCTCCTTGGGCCGCTCCTGTCCCCACTGCTCCGAGGAACTTGCCAACGCAAACGCGCGGTGACATCTGAGCAAGTCGGAGGAGATGGCGTCGAAATTCGTCCACCCAAACTGCGACTTTCAGTCCGAAGGTGATGGGGACTGCAGCCTGACCATGAGTTCGCCCAAGCATCACGGTATCCCGCTCCCGTTCCGCAAGATTAGCCATAGTAGTCATCAATTGACAGAGCACCTCGTGCTGTTTGGTGATTGAATCTCGAATCTGTATGGCGACCGCGGAGTCGACGATGTCGTTGCTGGTCGCGCCGAGGTGGATGCACCAACCAGCGTCGCCCGCCTGCTCTGCCATCGCCTTTGTGAGGGCCATGATGTCGTGTTTCGTTTCTGCCTCTATTTCCAGAACCCTCTCTATCGTGACAGCCGTCGGATTGGAGATGGCAGCGACTGCGTCGTAGTCAGCTTCAGTGACGCGACCCAATTCCTTGTGGGCCCAGATTAGAGCGCGCTCAACCTCGATTTGGCGAGCGTGACGACCCTCATCAGACCAGATATCTTTCACAGAGTCGCGGCCATAGCGGTAATCGAGTGGACAGAGTGGCATCCCAACACCCTTTCATGACAGGCGAGTCGGGGGTTCCGTTTGAGCGTGCCGCACCCGAATTACTCGGTTAGTGAGGCAGATTCGATGTCAAATTGACCCCGTTGGCCCTTCCAATGAGGCTCTCCGACAATGGTAATTTGAGAGTTCATCCACGGCGCGGAAACGACCGCTGTTTCGAACTCACCACCTTCACCATCGACAGTGAAACCGTGCCGAGCCGCGACGACTCCGAGTTCTCCCAATGACTGTCCATCCAGACTTCTTCCGACCCACTCTTCGGTTAGTCCATCCGCAGATACTGAGGTTAGCATCATGGAGAATTGCTGTTCAAGCAGTTCCTGCATGTGTTGGGGGGCTGAGTTGTGCCAAAGCGGAGAGAAGGATTTGATGCCGAGTCGCTCCGCCATTCTGTCGAGTCGGGTGCGTTGGTAATCACTTCGCAGCGCACCGGAAACAAGTCCATCAATCGGTGTTTGACTGTTCATCCGCATCAGGTTTGAAGGTCGAGGCCAGTTAGGTGGCCAAAAGGCGGCCCACTCCTTTTCAGTCCAGTTGTTTGAATGAATGTGGGTTGGGGAGTCGGCGACCCCCGTCACTTGAGGGTGGAGGGCTTCTTCCAATTGTGCTATTTCAACCTCCGGCTCACCCGAAACAATGACTGGTAGCCAAGGGATTCCAGCTGATGCTGCTTGAAGTCCGGCTAGGGCTGTTGAGGGGAGTTGGAACATCATCGAATCATCTCCGGAAACTCGGACAGTCACGATGCCCGCGACCTCCCAGCCTTGTAGCAGCGCCCACCATACGGCATAGCAGGAATCCTTCCCACCTGATGACAAAACTAGCACGCGCACGAGCCTCGCACGTATCACCAAATGAAAAAGCGTCCCCAATCAATGATATCCTGGCCCTCACTTTTGCGCGACTATCTGCTCGTAGAGTTCAGTTGGTTGGACTTGTTGCGATGCCAACCATCCCTGCCGCTCTCTATGGAGGGTGGTGAGGCTGTCAAGGTTCATAAGAGGTCGACCGACAGCCGCCGTTGGGAGCAACATGCAGCCGAGCGGACGAGGATATGACCACGGAATAACCACATTCAGCCCCGACGGGAGGCTGTTCCAAGTGGAGTATGCACGAGAGTCCGTCAAGAGGGGAACCACCACTGTCGGACTAAAGTATCGAGAAGGGGTCATACTCATTGTTGACAAGCGAATCGCAAGCCGGCTCATCCTTCCGGAATCAATCGACAAGGTGTACAAAATCGATGAGCACATCGGCTTTGCAACCGCAGGACTGGTTGCCGACGCCCGCCAACTTGTCTCTCGGGCACGTACAGAATGCCAAGTGAACAGAATCACCTACAACGACCGGGTTCCAGTCGACATTCTTACCAAGAAAATCTGCGACTTCAAGCAGTCTTTCACACAATACGGAGGCACCCGCCCGTTCGGCACTGCTCTCCTGATAGCGGGGGTCGATCATAACGGCATCCACCTCTACGAAACTGACCCGAGTGGCGCTTACCAATCCTACCACGCTGGCGCTATCGGTCGAGGCCGTAACACAGTAGTCGATTTCTTTGAGAAGAGTTGGAAGAAGAACATGACAATGAACGCAGCAATCAAACTTGGATTGGAAGCGCTTCGAGGCTCTCTTGAAGACGACCTGAACAAGGACGCAGTCGAAATCGCAGTCCTTGACGCCGATGGTTACAGAGAGTTGAGCCACGATGAGACAATAGTTCACATCAACCGGCTAAAGCCACTTGAAGACGAGTGAACCGGCAGCCCTGAAGTCTAAGGCACTCACCGCATCTCCGCAATCGGAGGAGGGGAATCTCATGGTAAGTTTGGATGACGCGGTCACTGCCCGTTTGGAAAAGGGCGGCAAGCGGTATGAGATACTCGTCGACCCAGATCTGGTTGACAAATGGAAGAAGGACCAGGATTCCGTAAGCCTCGATGACCTGTTGGCGATTGACGAGGTGTGGCACGATGCGAAGAATGGTGATCGGCCGACAGAAGAGAAAATGATAGGTGTTTTCGGGACCACGGAGTTGTCCGTATGTGTCGAGAAGATTTTGACCGACGGTTCTATTCAATTAACGACTGTTCAGCGGAAGAAGATGGTAGCTGAGAAACGGCGCCAAATCATCAATGAAATCTGCAGCCTTGCCATCGACCCCCAAACCAAGTTGCCACACCCGGTAGCGCGGGTCGAAAACGCGCTCGATGAAGCGCGCTTTTCGGTTGATCCATTCAAACCGTACGAGACCCAGGTGAAAGATGCCGTCAAGGTGCTCCGTCCTCTGATTCCACTGTCATTCACAACAGTGAAACTCGCCTTCAAAATCCCTGGGACCAATTACGGCCCTGTGTTCGCCATGGTAAGGGAAGACATGCAGAGGGAGGAGTGGCTAGCGAATGGTGACTGGGCGTTTACCGTCGAAGTACCTGCCGGAATGAAGAATGATTACATCGCAAAGGTCGGAAAAAGAGCCCCAGATGTCGTGGTCAAGGAACTCAAGTGACCAATCTCACTAGTTGCGTTGCTATGCAACGGTTATAGAGGGGGGGACGGTCGCCGGCCACGGAGAGATACCATGGGAGAAGATGGCGCCTCGGATGGGCGCAGTTCAGGACGAGACATCAAGCTCGTCGTCCCGGGCGAAGCGCTCGGACCTGCTGGTGACCGAATTGTCGGTCATGGCGTCGGTCGGCGCGGAGACCTGTTGATAGCAACACGGCTCGGACACGTGTGCGAACAGGGG
>CAZPJQ010000039.1:3071-12568 GCA_964586945.1 uncultured Candidatus Poseidoniales archaeon | reverse complement strand
GGAAGTGGGCGACCACGAAGTAGGTCTCGTGCAGGTGAACGTCCATGGCGATGGAAGGGAAGAACATCCCCGATATTCCGCCCAAGGTGAAGGTGATGAGGAAGCCGAGCGCCCAGAGCGTGTGGGTTCGATAGACGAGCGAGCCGCCATGCATGGTCTTCAGCCAATTAAAAATCTTGATACCCGTCGGGACCGCGACCGCCATTGTCGAGAGCATCATGAAGAAGCGTAAGCCGGGCGACATGCCGCTGGTCAGCATGTGGTGCCCGTAGACGATGAACGCGACGAGTCCGATTACTGCCATCGCGTACACCATCGACTTGTAACCGAAGATGGCACGTCGGGCGCTAGTTGCGAGCACCTCTGAAACGATGCCGAACGCAGGCACGATGACGACGTAGACCTCAGGGTGTCCGAAGTACCAAAACAGGTGAGCCCAGAGCAGTGGGTCGCCGCCCGCAGCGGTATTGTAGAAGCCTGTGGCAATCGTCCGGTCGAGGTAGGCTTGGATGAGGCCGATACCGAAGGCGGGAATGGAGATGAAGAGCATCAGTACGCTGATCATAATCGACCAGGTGAAGAGCGGTATCTGGAGCCAGCCTACTCCCGGCGCTCGCATGGTCGCGACGGTGGCGATGAAGTTGATTCCCGTCAGTGTGGAGGACGCTACCAACATGATCTGTCCGGCTAGCCACATGGTGGCTCCCGGATGGGTGCTCCCCCAGGTGGTGATTGGCTGGTAGCCGGTCCAACCGACATCCGCACCAGCACCACTGAACACGCCCGAGAGGACGAGGGTTGCCGAGACCGGCTGCAGCCAGAACGACATTGCGTTGAGCCGCGGGAAGGCGAGGTCCTTGGCACCGATTTGGAGGGGCACCATCCAGTTGGCAAAACCGTTGATGAGTGGCATCGCGGCGAGGAAGATCATCACCGTGCCATGCAGGGTGAAGAACTGGTTGTACTCGTCCTTGGTAAGGAAGTCGTTTCCGGGCTGAGAGAGTTGCACTCTCATCATAAGAGCGATGACACCGCCGACGAGGAAGAAGAACAGACCCTGAATGAAGTAGAGTGTCCCGATTCGCTTGTGGTCAGTGCTGGTCATCCAGCCAGCAATCCATGGGGCGAAGGTCTCCCAACTGAATGATTCGGGGTTCTTCTGGTAGAATACATAGGTGACCGAAATGACGAGTAGGATGAACACGAGAAGCATCCCTGACATTAGCACGGTGAGGCCTCGAGCCTGCTCCAGCATCTGGTCACCGGCTCCACCTGTAGCGGAGACTGAGTATGTCGCCTGTGCCCAGTGGTCGTCACTACTAGCCTCGCCGTCACCATTCACCGAGTTGACAGTCAAGCGGAATTCCGCATTACCGCCGGAGGGTGCAGTCCAGTCGGCAGTCCAACTCTGTTGGTCATTGCCTATATCATCGTGAGTCAAGTCGCCAGCCAATATCTTGGTGAACTCGTCTGTTGGAGTGAGTGTTCCCTTGGACACCACGAGGTTGAATCCGCCGGTGTTGATTCTGTCAGGGACTGCGTCCTCAGCGGGCCCCCCTGTAAAACCGAAGGCGAGGCTGTAGGTCACATCCGCCTCATAGGTGTCTGGTAGGGCACTGCCATTGGCGAGGGTCAGGAAGGGTGAGACATCACTGCTGGCGCTACCCGAGTGGCAGGAACAGCCGGCTGGAACATTGTTGATTCCCGTGGGTCGGGCGTCGAGCGCAGGTGCCAGCATGAGCGCAGCGATTAGAATGCCGAGGAACGCAATTGTCCGGTAGTTCGTCTTCATCTTGCACACCTCAGTCATGTACTACCAGAATGCCGGTCATGTAGGCGTGGTCGTCGCCACAGTACTCAGCACAGTCGATGAAGAACTTTCCAGTCATGTCAGGGGTCACCCAGATGGCGGTGTAGATTCCTGGAACGGCGTCCTCTTTTGCACCCCATTGGACGAAGTAGGGAGAGTGGATGACATCATTGGATGTGGTGTTGAATCGGTAGACCATGTCCTTCTTGACGATGAGAGTGGTAAGCCCGGTATCAGTGTCGACACCAGTGTCGCAGAGGTCGACATCCAATTCACCGCAGTCAAAGATCCAGAACCATTGCTGACCTGTAATTCCAACCTCGTAGTAGTCCACCCCTTCGACTCCCACCGTGTCAGGGTCTGGCCAGACCTCTGAGGTCGGTTCGATTGATATCCACGCCAAGTAAATGATGAGGATTGAGGGGATGATAATCCAAGTCCATTCAAGAATGGCGTTGTGATAGTGCTTAGGGAACACACCGACCTCGAGGTCGTCGATGTTTGGTACCTCTCCATCCTTTGAACGGTAGTAGAATGTGTGGTGGATGAGCCATCCGAAGGTGATTACTCCGACGACCACCGACCAGTCCCAAAAAATGTCGAACAACTCGTTGTACGGATCCCCTCCAACAGCTATGGCAATCCCTCTTGGGCCGGCCCGTGATGCGGTCCGTAGTTAAGCATTGTCAGCCGCCCCTATGGGGCGGTGCGAAGGAGGACTCTCACCCTCATTCGCAAATGCCTCGTCAGCCCCGCCAAAGGTTGAATTGATAGGGGGGGATGGTGGAGCGAGGAAGATGCGCGCACTAGTGGTCGAGGACAACGCCGTCAATGTCCGATTGATGTTGGCTCTCCTGAAGGCGAAGGGCATCACCGAGGTCGAGATTGCTGAAGATGCAAATCAGGCGTTTGAGGCTCTTCAGACGGGTGCCTTTGAACTAATTTTCATGGATGTGCAACTTCCGTGGACAGACGGTCTACAGTTGACCACAGCCATCCGCGACCACCCTCTCGTGCGAGATTCCCGAATAATCGCGGTGACCGCATTCTCAACACCTGAAGACCGCCGAAAGGCGTTCGATGCGGGGTGTGATGCCTTCGTTCCAAATGGTAATCCGAGCCGTTGGGATGAGGTTGTGACCGAAGCTTCCGACGGCTCTGTCGCGCTGAGTATCGAGTTGCAACCGGGCGCAAGTACAGCCGCCGTCGTCGGCATCAACGAGTGGCGAAAGCGACTACAAGTCCGAGTCACATCACCTGCCCAGAAGGGTGCAGCAAACGAGGAGTTGCTGAATCTGATATCGCAAGTGCTCGGAGTGGAGAGGACTAGGGTCTCGCTGGACTCCGGTGCACGCGACAGAAGGAAGCGCTTTCTCATCAGCGAGATTGACAAGGCGTCAGTCATCGCATCGTTGGAATTTGCAATGGAGGGGTGAGATGGCTTCTGGAAATGACTGGATCAAGCATCGTGCGAAATCTTCCGGACGCCCAGACCGGGAGGTGAGATTCGAAATAGCGGGTCGAGCCCTTGGGGACGCTCGCAGGCGAAACCGCGAGGTTTGCGCTCCCAACCCTGTCGGTGACTCTGGTGATGGTGGCTCGGGTTGCCCTATTCTTGTCGAGGGAAGAAAGGATGTGATAGCTCTACGAAAACTCGGATTCAGCGGCATCATCGAGAAGGTGAATCGTGGTTGGAACATGCCTCGATTGGTCGCTTACCTCTATGAGCAGTACGGCACCCGCAACCCGATTGATGGTGGCGCGGCCATCATCCTGCTGATGGATTGGGATCGCACTGGAGGGCGAATCCAGCGTGATATCCTGAACCGCTTGGAGTCGCTGGACGTCAAGTTGGATGTTCACACCAGAAAGGAGATTGCTCGCTGCTTGAAGCCGGAGGGGCGTACCGTCGAAGGGCTTGCGGCACACGCTCGTGAACTGAGAGTGTTCATCGATGAACGGGACATCGATGGTGCTGGTGAGGAAGAGTGACCACCAGCGGTCACGGCAGACGACATCAGAGGAGGGAGAAGGACATCATCACTCAAGCCGCACTACGACGCGGGCTGAGAGTTCCGCTTGAATACCCTCTCGGATTTTGTCGAGGTGGAGGATTCGCTCATTCAACTCTCGAATCAGACGAGCAATCAGTCCTCGCTTCATGTTCAACCAACGGATATCGACCTCGGTGTCGTTGTTGTGCGCCTTGAATCGCGCCGCCCCAATCTGCTCTTGCTCCCTCTCGATTCGACCCATCCAGGAGTTCTGGACATTGTGACGAAGTTCAGCCAGCAGTGGTGCGAGCCGCGCCTGTTCGTCCTCCAAAAGCCAACCGTGCAGATTGTCGAGAGATTCTTCCAAGGCCTCCTCTTCATCATGCTCAAAGGTCGCGAACTCCAATTCATCCAAGTCCTGCCACGCCGCTTCCGGCTGTTCTACGACTGGAAGTCCGTGTTGGTCGAATAGTAGCCAACGGCGTACTGCGTGACGGTTGAGTGCACTAACCGTCCAATCTAGGCAGATGAGGGTGCGCGCCTCAGCGGGCCAACTTTCGGGCCGTTTGGTGGCGAGTCGATGCGATGGCGAAATGCCCGCCGCCCGCCATCCAGGAAGTGGGGCGTCTTCGTTGGCCTCACCTGACAGCGGTTCCCTCAACCACTGAATGAGAGGGTGCCAAGGGGCGAGTTGCATGAGGCCGAATGCCTCTCGAGCCTCTTCGCTGCCGACAGTGAATCTGATGATGTTCGCACTTCCACTGGAATGACATTTCTCCAGTTCGTCGATCCACCCGACTGAAAGGGCGTCTACTCTCATCGGGTCCCTCGCTCGCCAGACCAGAGTGTCGATTGATGAGCCGCTCAACTTGAGATGCCACTCACCCTTGTGCCGGTAGAGTCTAGCCTCCGGGTCGATTAAGCTGAGACGGGCTCTCACCCATTCGACAAGGTGTTCGGTTTCGATTCCGAGCTCTAACCGTTCGGCCTCTTCTCTGAGTTGCCTAATTCCCGGGTCATTGCCAAGCCACTCCCTCTCCTCAATTGCCCGTTCGGTGAGCCAGCGCTCCCTCTGTTGAAGAAGAGAGGCGACATCGTTACGCCCGGTGTTCGGCTCTGCCGCGGAGGAGAACTGCTCCGCCTCCCAAGCTTCCACCATGTGTACGCCACCTTGACCCAAGGGGCGACCCATTGGCTGTCGCAGTTCGTTTTGCGCCACCAGGCGCATCGCCTTGCCGAGCATCGGGTCGAGCATTCCGATTGAGTCCTCGAAAAGCCGGATGCGTCTGTAGAGTCTGTTGAGAATAGCCGCGTCGATCGTACCTTCGACAGCGAGGTTCAGGATTGTGATCACCTCTGCCTCCTGACCGAATCGGTCGAGTCTGCCGATTCGCTGTTCGATGCGCATTGGATTCCACGGCAGGTCGTAGTTCACCAGTCGATGGCAGTGTTGTTGGTCGAGCCCTTCGGACCCGACCTCACTTGACAGCAGTACATCGAATTCACCGTTGGCGAATTGGTGCCTGAGAGTCTCTCTGTCGACCATCTTCGTGCTACCACTCAGAACCTCGCAACTGACTCCATCCTCGGTCAGCCTCGCCTTGAGATGGGCGAGTGTGCCTCGGAAGTGGCTGAACAGGAGAACGCCTCCATCCTGGTCATCGTCTAGAGAAGCGAGTAACCAAGTTCGCAACGCCTCGTACTTTGAGTCGACATCACCCAAATCGTCGGCGGCGTCAATCAGTTCGTCGAGGTCCCCAAATCGGTTCAGGAGTCTGTGTTCCGCCTCCCGCATCGTCACATCGTCGAGTTCGTCACCGCCCTCGGCTCCGAAGTCGAGGGCGTTGCGCGCCGCGTCTCGCAACTGCGTCTGAATGTGTCTGGCAAATGCCGGAAGCGAACTGCTCGCCATCCTCTCCGGTATCACGAGCGCCCAGTCGAATCGGTCGGAATCCGGATGACGCAACTGCATCAATCGCCAGGTCCAT
The DNA here is from genome assembly GCA_964586945.1 of uncultured Candidatus Poseidoniales archaeon. Lineage (GTDB taxonomy): Archaea > Thermoplasmatota > Poseidoniia > Poseidoniales > Thalassarchaeaceae > MGIIb-Q1. The sequence continues at coordinate 6,776 of CAZPJQ010000039.1, read as the reverse complement.
CGCCTCGCCGCCTCGTAGAGCCGCCACTCGACGGGTGCCATCGATACATCGAGCGTAATCGCTTCCCTGCGGGCGAGCCGCAAGTCGAGGTCACGCCGTCGAGTGCGGACCACCAATTCGTTGAGTGGTCGCAGTTCCCGAATCAGGTCGGCAACCTCACGTCGCCTCTCATCGACCCGGTTGCCAACCCAACCGAGTGGGTCAGCACAGATGTCGCGGGCAGCCTCCAACCTCGGGTCGCCGGAAAACCCGGGTGTCACAGCAAGAGCGTTCAGTGCGTTGAGAGCCTCTTCGAGGTCCGGTTCTGTGAGTGAGGTCGCATTCAGAGCGGTGTTTAGGAACCCCATAGGCCGCATCGTCCGCTGGAATGAGCCGTGGTCAGGCCATCTGTCGGGGGCGAGTAGTGAGAGTTGCACCCACAGTTCCTCGTTTGAGAGGTTGACTGGAGTGGCGGTCAGGAACAGCGTCTGCTTGCTGTGCAGCGTCAGCAGTTGGACGGCGTCGTGAAGTCGACTGCGCGGGTTTCTGCAGTGGTGTGATTCGTCGATGATGGTCAGCAGAAATTCGGGTGGGCCCTCATCCATCAGTTCCTGCAGCAGCTTCGCCTGTCTCAGGATTCCATGGCTTGTCACGACGACGAGTGGTTCGCCCTGCTTGATTCTCTCGAACGCGAGTCTCAACTTGGCACCGGTGTCCGCTTCGTAGCCGATCAGATCACAGCGGTGGAACATCTCTTGCAGCCATTTCAGACGGAGTCCGCCAGGAACCGCTACTAGAACTCCACCACTCTCTCCGATTGCGTGTAGTCGCCTCAGAACATGTAGCGCCGAGATGGTCTTTCCAAGCCCGACCTCATCTGCAATCAACAATCCACCCCAAGAACTCGATGCCAGTCGGGCGGCTGGCAGGTGCTGGTGGTGCTGGTCCTGCCAGCGGCCGAACCGGAGAAGTGGACAGGAGTCAGTGGCAGGATATCGAATGTCTAAATCTCTGCGTAGCAAAGCCCAATCGGCGCGATCCAAAACCGGCCGCTCTTCGCTGCTCTCCTCACTGCCCTGCTCGTCCAACAGAGAACCACGGTCGAGCGACCGTTCTTGAAGGTGTGCGGCGGATAACGCTGAGATGCCCGTTTCAAGGCTAATTCAGGAGCCTTGGTGAATATCCACTAGCGACGGCGAAAACCTACTCAGGAGGCAGGGTGACACTGATGTCCTTGACAGTGTTGAGTGCCACATGGGTGACTGACCTCTCAATCCCCTCGACGGAGAGCACAGTCTTCGTGAAGTTGTCCAAATCGTCCCTGTCGGTTACTCTCGCCACCACCAGACTGTCCATCTCGCCGGTGACGTCGTAGACCGCGAAGACGCGTGGGTCGGCAGCGATTTCCCTCTGCACTTCAAGCAGTCTTCCCTTGACGATTCGCAAGCCGACTACGACGGTCATCTCCCAGCCAATCTTGTTCGCATCAAGCACCACAGAATAGCCCTTGATGACTCCTTCCCGCTCCAATTTCGAGAGCCTGTTTGCGACTGTTCCAAGAGCCACTCCAATGCGCTCCGCTAGCTTCCTCATGGAGAGTCTTCCATCCTCTTGCAACGCCTCAATCAACTGCCTGTCGACCTCATCAAACATGGTAACCACCTCTGCGGAGTCCCCACGTCCAGCAGTCAGCACTTGAACATTTACCGCGTTTTTCCGGGTGCGCGTTGTTCAGTTGACCACCCATCCATCCAAAAAAGGGGGTCATTCCAACGCTCGTTCAAGATTCTCCGCGCGGAGGTAATCGAAGGTCGAGCACCCAACCGCCGAGTTCCTCGACGTCCACTTCCCAGCGGGTCAACGCTTCGGGGGTCTCATCTCCCGAGCATCTCAGTCGTACTCTGAAGGTGCGCTCCTCACCCGCTGCCAACCTCTGTCCGCGTGGCGGTTTCACTATCCTCCACGGCGCATCGGAGTGGGCTCCCTTCAGCACCATGTCGTGCTTCCCGGCGCGCACCAGAACAGTCGCCTGCCACTCCCCCTTCACCAGTTGCAATCCGCCGCTGATGTGGGGCAGGCCGACTTCGCGACTCCGCTCGGCGAGCACAATCACTGCAAACCCAGCAAGCAATCCGATTCCAACCACGATGAAGGGGACGGCTTCGCCCGTGGGTGGCACCGAACTAGGGGTGGCAACCCGGGATTTGGTGGCGGCGAGAATTGAGTTGTTGAGGTCGTCGACGAGCAGCGCAACCACATTCAGTCGCCAGATGTCTTCGTTGGTGAACGGAATCCCATCCTCTGTTAGGCGGGAAGAATCGATTGTGTAATCCCACTCGGTGAGATTTCCAGCGTCGTGGAAGAATGCTGATGACCAGTGGTAGTGATGGACCACGAAATGCGAATCGAGTCCACCCTCGTCGCCGTGGTCAACCGTCACCATCAAGCGCAGGTTGACCGACGCCGGCAACTCTTCCAGCGGAGTGATTTTCACACTCACTTGCAACGCTGTTGGCGAAGATTCGCCGACCAATTCGACCTCCAACTCCAAGTCCGCCAGGAGAGGCCCGGGAACATTCTCCTCAGACAAGGCACCCTCGCCTCCGAAAGGGCTCGCCTCCTGCCATCCAGTGCAGGCTTCCGCGCCCAGTGCCGCCGCCCGCTGGTCGGCCGACAGCGTACCACCTTCGCCGACCACCCAGACCAGTTGGATGACATCATCATCGCTGATGTGTTGGTACCAGCCGTCACATCCTGATGCCGGTTCGAACCACTCTCGGACGGGATCTCTCTCAGCCGCTGCGGCAGAGCCGAGTTGGCTGAGTAACAGGCTGGCGACCAGGAGTGCGATGAGTGAGGAGGCTAGTGGCGTTCGCTTCACGATTCCAACTCCAATCCAAGTGCCACACCGAGAAGGTGTCGCTCGCCGTCGGGGAGCATCAGAGTGAGTCGCTGACCGACCCATGCGGGCACCCACCATGTCGAGTCATCCTGCTCGAGCCGCAAGACGATTCCGCCGCCTCGCTCACCCTCGAGAGATGGAATCTCAGCAATTGCCTCTTCGATTAGAGGCCCACCCTTCAGCAACATCTCGGAGAGCAACTTTGCAGTGGTTTCGTGAACATGGTTTCGCAACATCGGGCCGAGCAGATGAATTCCCTTCGAGGTCGGCCGTTGGAGCCGCCCCTTGCGCATGTCCCAGGCCGGCAAGCCTGCCTGAATTACTTGGAAGGGATGCCAGTGGCTGCCCGGTAGTTTTCCCCCCTTACGCAGCATTCGCTCACCTGCCCAGAACCAGTTTTGGATTTCCTCGGAGAGACATGCCAACCGCTGACCGCGATGGAACAGGGTTACCCCTTCGACGCCCCATTCTGTGGCCACCGCCTCGACCGCCTCCGCCGCCGCCGGCACCTGCTCATGCTTCCTTCCCTTGGGAGGTTCCTTGAGCCAGGCAGCAGCCATCTCCGAGTCTGGAGTCAGCGCTTTTGCGACCTCGAAGTCACCGACATTTTCGAACAGGGCGACGAAGAATCCGCTCGAGTCATTCTCGTCGTTCCACACTCGTACGCAGGCGGGTAGCGCAGCGAGAATATCGGGCTCGCGAGGTGGTGAGAACGGATCAACCTCGTCTGGTTCAGAGACTTCACCATCATCAGGCCAAGCGACCATCCCGGGCCGAGTGACCAATCCGGGACACTTTTTGGAAACCTCAGAATCGACGAGCCG
>CAZPJQ010000039.1:0-3061 GCA_964586945.1 uncultured Candidatus Poseidoniales archaeon | reverse complement strand
CTCAGCGACCACCGCCTCGTTCTCAATCGGGTCGAGAGAACAGGTGGAATAGACCATTTTTCCGCCCGGGCGTAGGAGGAGTGCAGCCTTGCGAGCGAGGTCGAGTTGGAGGGTGTGGAGCGAGCGTCCGGCACTCGCTCGCCACCTCTGCCAGATTTCCGGGTTCTTCCGTGTGGTCGCATTTCCCGTGCACGGCGCATCGACTAGGACTCTGTCAAATCCGGGGTTCGGACAGCGAGGCAGGTGCCTCCCGTCGTGCTGAGTGACAACCATCGAGGTCACCCCAGCCCGCTGGGTATTCGAGACCAGCAGATTGGCTCTGCCAGGATTGGATTCGTTGGCGACGACGACTCCAACATCCGAAATCGCCTCACACAGTTGAGTCGCCTTGCTGCCCGGTGCGGCGCACATGTCGAGCACCCGATGGCCCGGCTCGCAGCCGAGCAGTCTAACTGGAATCATCGAGACTGACTCTTGACGGGTCACCCTGCCCGTGTCGTGGAGGGCGCGCACGAGTGCCTGAGCGGCCGGTGACTCACACCTGCCGCGCGGCCACGGCATCCTCCAACCGGCACCGCTGCTCGCAGCACCATCGGACAACCAAGTAATCGGCTCTCCATCGAGTTCCCGCAATTTTCTCTCAGTCCAATCGCGGTCCACCCGCAGAGGATTAACTCGCAGCGTTTCGGGTAATCGTGGTTCAGCAGCGAGCAGCCACGGCTCAGCATCCTCACGCCAACTCTGCACCGCTGTCCACAGCGCGCTTTCAGCCGCGTGCGGCCATTCACTCCCACTCACGAGGCGCTCTCGACAGCATCCTGCCTCAAGGGTTGTGTAAGAGTCAACCCCATGAGCGAAGCCGGTTGTCGGCTCCTTCATGGCGGTCGGTGGCGGCGATGCGTTCAGTCTTCCCGCGACCCTTCTGACCATCATTCTGCTCTGGTCGTTTCTCCAGTGGAGCGCACCATGGTGGCTGCCCGAACTTGCTCGCAGACACCCCGAACGGGAGCAGGTCTGGAAGAGGCTCGACCAATCGCTGACCCAGGTGCCGGCTCTACTCATTCTGATCGCCGGATTGGACCTCTTGAGAGCCTACTTGGAATCTGACCACACCTACGCCTTCCTAGGCCATCTGGAGGATGCGAAATGGTTCGTGATGATTCTCTCCTATGCAGTCTCATCCACCGTTTGCGACCACTTCTTCTGGCCGTCCTCCCTGTTCGACGACGAGCGTTCGTCGCTTCGCCCCAGCACCCTTCGATGGCATGGACTTCTGTGGCCGCTGCTGCTCTTCGGTTTTCTCCCCTCTGACCTCTTCGCGGTGAATGTCACGCCACTCTATTCAGTCATGTCCACGAGCCAAACCAGCGTTGATCTAATCCTCCTCTCACTGGCTGGAATCGCCTTGGCTTGTTGGGTCCATCTCAGTGCAAGGACGGCACATAGACAATTGAATGGCGAACCCGATTCATTCCACCTGACCATCACCGGCGTCCTCTTTCTCATTCCGATTCTGGCGGTCACCGGAGTCATGCCGATGGCGGGCGACTGGCAGAACTTCGCTGAGTCCGTGGTACTAGGCAACGAATCCACCTTCGCCCTCGCCACCTCACTCTTTATCCTCATCCTGGCTTGGCCCAACTTCCTCGAACTTCTCACCCGCCTGCATGAGAAGAGGGGGCAGGCGAAGGAGCGTCGCTTCCTCGGTCTAACCGTGGTCTTCGGGCACACCCTCCTCTTCACTTGGGCGTCGGGCGCGCTTCTGCTCGAACCGCTCCCCAACGTCGCAGGTTGGAGCTCCGCCATCTGGCTCTCGTTCAGCCTCACGCTTCCGCTCGCCGTGGCCGGCCTTCTCGGCGCTCTGCTTCCCCTCGCAGGGCTCGACGAGAGACCTCGCTCCGAGGCGTGGGGATTTCTCCTCGCGATCACAATCGCCCTCCAATTCCTCACCATCCGCGAGCCACTGACCGCTACACTCGTGCCCGGTCTTGGAGTTGCGATGATGGCGCTCCCACTGCTCGCCACCCACCCTGAGAAGAGACAGGACCTCCCAATCGGTCGCAGAGCCTTCGAGTCCGCGCTGTTGATCACCTTGAGCATAGCCGCGCTCTACTTCTTCCGTCAGATGATGCTTGGCGCTGAATGGGGCTATCTGCAGGGCTGGGCAGCGGTGGTCGCGGTTCCGATCGCCGGGCTGCTTTTCGTGAAGTTCCCCGCCATTTCGGAAGACCCCGCGATTGGCGAAGAGGAATGAGTCACGAAACCGCCATTTCAAGCATGGCCCGACCTGCAACGGTTATACCACCGACAGCGCACCTGCTGCTCAGTTGGCCGTTTACGGTTAGCTAGATGGGATGCGAATGACAAAGAAACAAGAGCCCGCTGCAAGAAAGCAGTCGAGAGTCAGTAAATTGGCGAAGTCGAATCGGGACGCGTTTGCCCGTGCTAGAACGCGTGCGGCCAAGACGAGTGAGATGCTGGAGCGTAGCATCTCGGCCCGGGATGAGTGGAAGCAGATACAGGAGCGAGCGGAGGAGAGTCAGGTCGGACAGGGGCCCCTATTGCCGGTCGAGCCGCAGATGGAGGTTGAGCAGGAGGACTGGGTATACCAGACCGTGGACGATGAGACTCTTGAGGCCCTGAGTCACCGAGTCGTCCTACAGACTAGCGCAGGGGAGAGGAAGGTGCTCTTCCAAACCAAGAACCTCGATGAGGCTGTTGACTGTGCAAGCCGAATAGTCGAGTTCGCTGACGGCTGTGTCCTAGTCGAGACCATCGACCCTTAAGGGTCGTCGAGTCAATTCGTCGCGTTCATATACGCGAGGCAGGTCGGGCGCACCACATGGCACTCAAGAAGGACAAGAAGTCGAAGGGCCCGAACATCCAGCAGGCCGCTGGTTTGATTCGCTACTTCGACGAGGAGTCCGAAGATGCCTGGCAGATTTCCAAGGGGCTCATCTACACCGCCTGCATCGTCTTCTCCGCGGTCATCTATCTGGCCAACCAGCCCAACCAGACCGACAACATCTGGATGTGGATGTACGAGCGCCTCTTCGGCTGA
>CAZPJQ010000038.1:5379-12796 GCA_964586945.1 uncultured Candidatus Poseidoniales archaeon | reverse complement strand
CATAGATGTTGTCTGTGACAGTGCCGACATGACTCGTCTTCCGGCCGCTGAACAGGTCTTCAAGTTCGATACGCGCCTTGGCGCTACCGTGCTTACCGGGCTTCGATTTCGAGATGCTCAATATCTTGTACGCGTTGTCATCAAGAGCGACATATCGCCCTACCTTCAAAGTCCGAATCTCGACTCTGTTCGTGCCCGGCATCTCAATCCCTACCTCTACCCAACCATCCGGTCTTATCAGCATTACCTACTTCGATGGTGGAGGCTGTCTGAGGGAGGGCCTCAGGAGTAGTCGTAGAAGCCTTGTCCGCTCTTTCTTCCGAGTTTGCCCTCAGCGACCATCTCCTCAAGGAGTTTGGCGGGTGCGTATTTGTCGTCACCGAACCCTTCGTGCAGGACATTCATGATATGGAGTACGGTGTCAAGACCAATCAAATCGGAGAGGGCGAGAGGTCCGATTGGGTGGTTCATTCCTAATTTCATTATCCCGTCAATTGCATCCACCTCAGCGACCCCTTCCTGCAGGGCAAGTATTGCCTCATTGAGCATCGGACAGAGAAGTCGATTTGAGATGAAGCCGGGAGAGTCATTGCAGCATAGCGCGACCTTGCCCATTTTCTCTGCCGCGGCGACTACCGCGTCGGATATCTCTGAAGCAGTTTCCGAGCCGTTGATGATCTCCACCAGTTTCATGATTGGCACTGGATTCATGAAGTGCATACCGATGACTCTCTCCGGGCGAGAGGTGGCTGCTGCAATCTCATTGATGCTGATACTGCTTGTGTTGCTGGCGAGGATTGTCGATGGCTTACAGATGCCATCCAACTCAGCGAAGGTGGAGAACTTGAGGTCGGGGATCTCTGGAATCGCCTCGACGACCAAATCAGAGTCTGCAACGGCTGACTTGTCGGTGGAAATAGAAACTCGAGCCAATGCCGATGCTGCATCTTGCTCAGACATTCTCTGCTTGGAAACCAGCTTACCGAGTGAGCGCTCGATTGCGGCGAGGCCTTTGTCGACATAATCCTGTTCGATGTCGACCATGGTCACCTGAAACCCGGCACACGCTGCAACCTGTGCAATCCCATTGCCCATTTGACCGGCGCCCAAGACGCCGACGCTCTCGATGTTCATAGCATGGCGACTGAGGTCGGCTGCATAGCCGTTCTCATTCTACCCATTCGTCGAAATTGCCCTCTTCATTGCGGAACCACCAGCGATCGCTATCGACGGGCCATTCAAGCCACTCGACGCCGTCATCTCCCACCTCTCCCTCTGATTCCCAAGGAGGCGGATCCGATGGAGAATGTTCTCCAGCCCGCTGACCATCAGCCCATTCACCAGCAGCGGTATCGACTACATGAAGCGCCTGCTCAAGCTGCCCTCTAGTCTTCTTCGGCTTGCGCTGTTTCATGACAATCGCCCCAACAAGCGCACAGATTATCAGGACTACGACCACGCCGATGGCGATGAGTCCCACGGGCAACCTACCACTTGATGACGAACCTCCGTCATAATTTGGCCCACCGGCACCAGAACCGTAAGGCGGACAGCCCGGCGGGTCGGCAAACGGTGAAGCCTCCGTGGGACATGCGTCAGAATATTTGGCACCCTCAAGATATTGGCCGGGCCATTCAGGTTTACGGCTGGCAATCCAAGCCGGGTCGCCGTAGTTGTCGTAATAGCCGTCGCCGTCAAAGTCTGACCACTGGGTCGGCTCGGTAGCCCATGCGTCAGCGCCCTGGCTCGGAAGCCAGTCATTGTCTGGGTCGCTGTAGCCATCTGAGTCTTGGTCGAGACATCCTGCCCGGTCCCAAATTGAAGTACCCGAGTAGTTCGGGCATGCATCTCCATCAACACCAGAAGAGTTGTCTCCGTAACCATCACCGTCACTGTCAGCCCACTGGCTTGGCTCGTGCTTGAATATCCCATTAGGGCCGTCGACTGGGTTCATCACGCCATCTTCGTCGGTGTCGGTTTCTGATTCTGCGCAACCGTTCGGGTGGACCCATGGGGCATCCTCGATGGGGGTGAATGGGCAGAGGTCATTTGAATCGACGATTCCATCTATGTCGCTATCTCTTTCAGACGGCCCGCACCCTTTCGAATTGACATCCATGCGCTCGTCGTAAGGTGTCTCTATGCACTCATCAGGAGAGGCCCCGTTCCAATTGTCGCCATAACCGTCGTCGTCGCCGTCGGACCATTGAGTAACCTCGTCGGGAAAGGCGTCGGCATCGTCAGACCAGCCGTCAAAGTCACGGTCGGGGCAACCCATTCTGTCCCTGAATGAAAGACCGGCTGCACTCGGACAGTCATCAGGATTATTCCCCCCTAAAGTGTCCCCAAATCCATCTCCGTCAGCATCCCTCCACTGGGTGGGGTCGTCTGGGAATGCGTCACCTTCGACATCGACTCTCAGCCCGTCCGAGTCCAGTTGGAAGGAATGGTTGTCACCCCAACCATCACCGTCCGTGTCGACCCACTGTTTCGGGTCGAGGGGGAATTCATCGGCACCATCTTCTATCGTCCAGTCTCCATCTTCGTCCGACCAGCCGTCACTGTCGGAGTCGGGACACCCAAAGCGATCCTGAGTCGAAACTCCGGGGACACTTGGGCATTCATCAGCTTCGAAGCCACTTGAGTTGTCTCCGAAACCGTCGCCGTCCAAGTCGGACCATTGGCTCGGTTCTTCAGGGAACGCGTCGATGCTGTCCATCCAACCATCGCCGTCGGAGTCGGGACAACCCCGCAGTGGCCAGAAAGAATGGCCAGCAACATCATCGCAGTCATCCTCGTCATTGAAAATGCCATCTCCATCGTCGTCCTTTTGGTACTCCGCGCAGCCAAATTCGTCTGCCGTCCAACCGACCAAAGTATCGGGACATTCATCCTCACCGTCCCAAACACCGTCTTGGTCTGCGTCTGGTAGCAGGTGTTTCATATCGATTCCAATCCTCGCCCATGCGTAGACACGGTCGAGTAGGCTCATGCGTACGAATCCTATGTCATCCCACTGGGCCTGTGCAGAATCCGTGAGCATCCAATCGAGTAAGTTGAGGCGGTCAGCAAGTTGCTCATTGTTGATTACGAACATGTAGTCGTCTTGCACAGGCCAAGTTCCATTCGAACTATTCTCATAGGATGGCATGACTACTTCCCCTCCAGCAGCGATGTGGTCGGCGGCACCATGCGTCCAGTTGTCTGCAACGGGGATTATCCAAAGTCCCTCATTAGAGGAATTTACCGCCATCAACTCAGTAAATCCGAGAACCTCGTCATACTGAGAGACTGTGAGGATGATATCCGCGCGAGACTCCTCTTCGAAGCGGAATCTCTCATTGGACCCTGAATAGAATCCCTCCGAAAATTGACAATCGCTGCAAGTCAACAATCGCTCCATCATCATTGGAACCGAGCGGTTGTCCCATCGCCCGGTAACATGGAGATCCTCCGTAGGGCACGAGGCGTGAAGGTCGCTCCATTCTCGTTTCCCGTCACCGTCGTCATTTGGTACGACTGACCCTAGGTTCATTCCCGGCGCCCAGCCAGTCTGAGCTAGGGTGGAGTGGTCTGCATTAGAGAAAATCCAGCGTAATTGGCCCATCGAAAGTCCCCCAATGGTTTCCAAGCAAGTCCGAACGGTTCCGTTCTCCCTGACAAACAGCGATGCCGGCATTCTTCCAACCGGCAACTCAAGCAACTCTCTGCTGGTCAGTGTGCAGTTTAGTAGGCCAGATACACTCCAGTTCGACTGAGGCGCGGCAATGTGGTGTGGGGCCCCATGCATCATGTTGGCAACATAGTCCTCGCCATTGCACAACGCCTGTGTAACCTGTACTGAGGTCATGTTTCCGTGCGAAAGAGGGCGGCCGTCACCCAGCCAGTTGGAGCGCCAGCGATTGAGCATCAACTCAGATGTGACATCCCCTTTCAGGCGCAGGAAGCCTTCAGGCAGGATGTAGACAGTTGTTCGACCGCGCTGCTGTCCGACTGCGACCTTATCGCCATCAGGAGACCATTCGATAACCCTGACGCCACGGCTGTTGCCCGATCCAAACGAACCAAACTGGGCAATGGAAGAATAGTTGCTGATATTTCCTTGATTATCAGGGCTCAAATAGATACGCACCTCGTCATCTCCACCCCCAACAACGAAGAATGCGCCGTCGGGGGAAAAAGAGATTGAGTAAACGTCGCGAGAACTATCTTGGAAACCCACTACGTGTGATGCATTTGTGACATTGTAGATGTTGACGCGATTGTCAAACCCACCAGTCAGCAACCAGCGACCGTCTGGACTGAAAGTTACTCCAAGAGCATGGGAACCAGTATGATTGGCGAATTCCATGTATTTTGTACCGTTGTTAGTCCAGAAGACTTTCAGTTCTCCACCAGCTGCTAAACCGGCGATTAAACGATTATCTGGGCTGGCATCAATACTCCAAACAGTATCCCCTGGATCGAATGAATAATTCCTAACCATGGTCCAGTTATTCGCAGCAAATTGGCGGAGTTCGCCTTCACCGCTACCGGTAAACAGGTAGGAGCCATTGGATGACCAAGTCACGCTAGGCACGTCATCAAAGTGATAGCTACTCAGATTGGCCACAACGGATGCAGATTTGTTTCCCCAGTCCATCTGCAATACGACAATTTGGGAATTATTATCTCCATCGTTGAAATAAGCACCTGCTGCTAGAAGGGAGCCATCAGGTGAGAAAGCTAATGACCGAATATATTCGTCAGGAAATGAGAACAAGGTTGCAATAGTCAATCCATTTGAAGTATAGAGATTAACATCACTTCCACCACCTCCTACCAGGTGAATTGAATCGGGAGCCCAGGAAACTGCACGAGAACTACCATCACTGGCATACAGCGCCCTCTCTGAATCATCCCAGTCACTAATCTGAGTCCCGATGAAGTTTGGATTTCCATCTCCGTCCTGGTCTGGACAACCGGCGTAAACCACGCTGCTGTTACCCCACGCGAATGGGCAGTCATCCACATCATCGTCGAGGCCGTCGTTGTCGCCGTCAACCGCACCGGCACTCATCATGAAGGATAGAGAAATGCCCACGACTAGAAATGTCATCAACAATGCCCGAACATATGCCCCCATAGGGGCATCACCCTCATCTGTGCGTTTTCATCATTGTCATTCGCTGTTTGTCGATTCGAATGGTTACTTATGGGAGTTTTATTGTGACTTTGACAGTACACCCACAACAGCACCAGCAACTCTGCCGAGGTTGATGAAAGGGTGACTGAGGTCAAATGACCGCAGTTATTCTAGCCATTCCTCCCAGTAGCCAGAATCGTTGCGGAACCACCAGCGCTCTGACTGGTCAGGCCACTCAAGCCATTCGAAGCCATCGTCACCTACTGCGCCCTGTGTCTCCGAAGATGGGTTGTCACTAGAGGTGTGTTCGAGGCCCTCAACTAGCTCCTTGTGCTTGTCGCCAACCTGCTGTCCGTCAGCCCGTTCGTTGGCCGCTTCATCTACTACGCCCAGAGCCTGCTCAAGCCTATCTCGCGTCTTCTTCCGTTTCGGCTTGCGCTGTCATTACCGCCTTCTCGCGGGAAATGTCGTGAACCTGCTGAAGAATGCTTGAATCGGCCTCATCAAAATCTTTCTGCTCCGATGGAGGGGGGCCTATCGGCCCCTGAGATGCGGGCATCGTCATGCTCTCAAAGTCAACCTCATCAACCTCTACCTCATCTACGAGAAGTTCAGAGTCGAGGGGTGTGGGAATCTCATCCTCCCACTTTGAATGTGCGGCGCTCTTGGAGCGAGTGAATGCGAACAGTCCGGCAAGGAGTGAGGCAATCATGAGAATGTTGAGAGAAGAACCAGCGGCGGTCACTTTTGCAGACAGAGTGGAATCACGCGTCACCACCTCGTTGGCGAGAACAACCTCGCGCCGATTTCCAGCCGCATCCTCAACGACGAGTTGGGACATCCAGTCACCTGGCTGACCAAACTCTGTTAGGTCCACAATCAATGATTGAAGATCCGGGGTACCACCAAACTCATTGTGCACAACCGTTCTATCCCTGTCGATTGAGAGGGCCCAAAAAGTGATGTCATCGTCTAAGAAATCTACACGCATCCCTAGTACACATCGAGCTACTGGTTCCGGCTTGAAGAGAGTTGAAGGTGGTTGGTCCTCGCAGTCCGGCTCATCCCATGAGAGGGCAGCTCGGGGAGCTGTTCGGTCGACGATTAGTAACCGCGTTGCAGTGCCGATGTTGCTTGCCGCGTCAACGGATTCGGCAAGGATCTCATAGGTTGATTCTTCATCGGGCAATGAGAACTCTGCCCAAAAATCTCCATTTTCACAATTTTTGTTCTGCTGGTCCAAATGTAGGGAGATGATGACTTCTAGGCCCGATTCGCAGGTTCCAGTGACATTCCAAGTGCGAAGTGAGGTATGAGTTTCTGGCTCAGGTGAGGTGATGTCGAGCAGTGGTGAGCGGGTGTCGAGAGTGACGGTCAGGTCAAACAGATACATCCGCTCAAGCGCCTCAATCTCAAACCGAACTTGGTTCACCCCCTCCTCCAACACAATGGGCACCTCCAAGTCCCCTGACGAGAGTTCAGAACCGTTCTGAACCACCCAGATGTCTCCGTCCCAAAGGCTCGATGACCAACTCTGCTCCGGACCAAGATGTAAGTCAGCGATTACAGTCGGTGTGTTGACGACTTTGTAGTTCCAATCGGCGGTCACAGTCGGTAGATATGCATCCGGTGTCAGATAGACATCGGTGCAATCCGTCGCAACATTCGGGTCGGGACCCAATGAGAGGTCGGTCGCGAGAATGCACAACTGATGCCAACCGGTTCTACGAAGTTCTACAACGGCTGAATATTGCGAAGAGCCAGCGACGAATTCTGCAATCACTTCACCGTCGAGCACCAAAGACTGCTGAGCCGGCTCAGAAATGTTCCAATTCACACTGAAGCGATGGTGGTAGAGCGTCTCGTTTTGGACAGGTGTGAGAACTTCAATCGAAGGTGGAGTTCGATCGAGTTTGAGCGTATGGACCAGTGAGCCCCAGTTTCCAGCCCAGTCGAGCGTTTCGATTTCGAGTTGCCAGATTCCATCAGATAGGTTTGTTTGGTTGAGGGCGACTTGGAATGGAATCAGATACTCAAACTCCCCCATGTAGAGTGGGATTGTCAAATCCTCTTCTACAGGGTCTTCGGGAGGCCATGGAGGGCTGGCAGCAGAAGTGCAGCCACTCTCCTGTTCGATACCCTCCTCGTCCATCATCCGTATGCATACCCACTTAGTGTCGAAAATCATTGATAGAGAGATGGTCAAGGGCGCTTCCTTCGCGTTCAGTGAGTCCGGCGGAGTGAACGCATCCAAACTCCAGTTGCCATCGCTCGAGGTTCCGGAGTATTCAT
>CAZPJQ010000038.1:0-5369 GCA_964586945.1 uncultured Candidatus Poseidoniales archaeon | reverse complement strand
ATCCACCATTATCTGAGGAAAGGCCAGATTGATGTTGGAGGCACTCCAAGGGTCGTAGGCCATCGAGAAGTCGAGTCTGTTCCAGTTGCCGGCTGGGTCGAGGGCTACCAACTCGAATTCGTTGAGAGAAGTCCACATCCATGTCGTGATATCGTTCGGATCACCATCCCTCACACTCCAGTAGGTCGGATGCAACATCAGCGAGAGGTTGGCATACCCGTCGGAAGCAACCGGGATTTCAGACCCATTCAACCAAAGTCTAGTCTCGGGGTCTGTCTGGATGAAGATATCGTCAGGACTCGATTGATTGGTCAGTAAATCCCAACCATGCAGAATCAGCGGCGGTGAGAGGTCGTCGTGTTCCACGATTATGGTAGTTGAGTTGACGCGATTCGCGACATCGGTCACATCCGCCTCAAAGGTTCGCCAACTGTTGTCAGTCGGCATGCTCAGGTTGACCCAGGCTGAGCGTAGCTTCAGGTCCCGATAGAGTGGGGAGGGCTGACTGGTATTTGTCGGGACATAGGTCCAATCATCGGTCAGAAGGATTTGATCGATGCATGCGCCATCCTTGGCGGTCCACAGATTCAGCACATGTCTGCTGGAGCCATTCACATCGAAGGTGACCTGAGTAGTCTGGTTTGAGCCCCAAGAACTGCTCGACCACTGTGTAGTGTTGTAACTGATGACTCGGATGCCTTCAGTGCCGGTTGTCAGAGGTATGCCATCCAATCCAACATGCACTGAATTACCCTCACTGTTAGGAGCGTTCAATCTCAGCCAAACATAGTATCGCCCAGCGGTTTGAAAATCTATAGAGTAATCAAGACGATGGCCGTCATCAGCACTGTTTGCAATCCAACCCGAGTCGCCATCTGTACCCACGCAGATTCCTCCAGAACTCGAACCATTGCTGACATCGAGCCATTCTGGCGCAGATTGGTCGAGCGCTGGAACTCTCCCAGTAGCCTCCTCGGCCTCAATGGCCAGTTCCCCCTGCGACTCGACGAAATGACTGCCCGAACCAAAGCTGAGGTTGTCGTTCCATTGTCGCCATGAATCTGCAAGGTCTGTGACAGAGCCATCTCTATCGACGAGGGTCTCAACAGTGAAGGAGGCGTTTGCCCAATCAACTGGAGGGGTCGTTTTCAATTTTAGAGATGAGAGGTTGAAGCCACCGCCGTAGTCGTGAGCGGTGAGTGTGAGTGGAATGCTCTGGTTCGTGCGTGTGCCATTCAGCGGCGTATCGAAGGAAAGTATCGGTGGTAGTTCCTCCAATCGGTAGTCATAGCCAAGCCGCAGACTCCCTCCGCTCTCTAGGCTAATGACGATGAAGCCCTCCCAATTACCGTTCATGTCTGGACTTCTGTAGGTGATATCTACATCGAATGCAGAGGTTGGTGTCGCCCCGGCCAAGGCTGAGCTGCCGTTGGGGAAGCGCTGTGAAATCTCACTCTCGTTCAGTTGGGTTACATTGTCGATGATCAGGTCATCTCCTGCAACGATGGTGCTCCTCAACCAAAAAGAGGCGGTTCCGTTCGGTACATCGTACCCGTGGACAACGGCCCACCAAGTCCCATCTTGAGGGTTCTCGACAGTCAATTCTTCATCGGAGTTCCAATTACCACTGACCGCGTACTGTTCACTACCCCAATTGATGACACCGTTGCCATTCGAATCACGGTAGAGGCCGAGATCCAAATCGGTCCGAGGCGCGAGTGAGTCGATTTCAACCTTCAGCATCTCAGCATTCTCAACCGTAAACTGGTACGCATATCCTGATGACGACCATGAGCCTGCGGTGTCTTGGGTTGCCGTTTCTGTCGGAAGAAGGACGGGCTGAGTCCAGCCGAAACCTTCGATTGAGGATACATTGAGTGGCAGAGTCGCTCCGAAGGTAAGGGTTTCCTCACCATCAGCTTCAGCCCAGTCATCGACAACCTTGGTGAGGCTGCCGCTCAGTGATCCAACATAGCCGACGCTGATGTTGAGCGGGTTGTCATTGGTGTTCACACCGTGCATCGCGGAATGCAACATCATCTGTTTGAGTCCAGCAGTAGGCTCAGCGATCAACACCTCATGGCTTGAGCCGGTTGAAGTCTCCCAGGCATATTTTCCTGAGCCCTGGTCCATGTTTCTCGAGGAAACTTCGGGAATCAGATTGATTGGGCCATAGGCAGCCGGGTCGTCGAGGAAGTAGGGGTGGCCGTTTTCAGACATCCAATGAACATCGATGTCGGTGAGATTGTTGTCTGGCCAATCGACATCTATCACGATGGCTCCGTCACCAGTCAAATTGTGAGGCCAGTCGAGGGTAATGAATTTCCAGTCACCAGATTCGGAACGCCAACCCCAGCGCTGGGCGCCCTGCATCCAAGTCTCCGAGTAGAGAGTCTGGTTGCTCACATTGCCGTCAATGGGTTTCGGAGTCAGTTGAAACGGTCCTGCAGCTGCGACGTTCACGACCACCGGAAGAGGCCACTCTCGAACTGTACCGTTCTGTTCAAATTGAATTCGCACCTGCTCCTGCCTCAGGCCGGGAATTGCATTCGGGGGAACACTCACTCTACAGTTGATGAAATGCGTCCCATTCGCCGCTAAGGTGGCGTTTCCACTGCATGGAGATAGCCAGCTGACATTCTCGACAGGGCCGAAGGCGGTCCAATCGACTTGAATCGGAATTGGGTCCATCAGATTGGTTCGGATGTTCTGGCGATAGACACCTAGCAGAATACCGTCGCCGGCCCGCTCTGTCGGCAGACCGATGCGCGTCTCAACCTGGCCGGAGATGTACTGGTGAAGTGTCACCATCGAGTATTCTCCCGAGCCCTCCAACTCGCCATCGTCGACCATTGAGTCGTTGTCTGAGTCCGTAAACCAAGTTCCGTCACCGTCATCGTCATGCCAGCGCATCAGTTCAACCCAAACCCGATTCTCCTCTGCCAGATTCTGGTCGCCGTCAAAGCCGTAGCCAGCCAGCGCCACTCGGGCGCGCACTAGAGAGGTCCCATTTGGAAGGGAGAGGTTCGCGTCCCCCTTGATGTGAATCGGAATCAGCAGGTCGGGCCGGTTCGACTGGTGGCCATCCCAGCCCAGCGAGGTAGAGGAGTTCCATTGCCGTGTGAAATGTCTGAGCGGTTTCAGGGTCGCACCAGTCCATGAGAGATTGACCGGAGCGTCACCTGTTCCATTGATGGTTAGATTTACCCAACTCGATTGACCAGGCAGCAGAATGTTGGTGTTCGCAGCGCGGTGTGCGCCGTGGTTGTCACCCGGCATCCATGCTGCGGGAGTCACCCACGCCGAGCCATTCACCCCCTGAATCGTTTCGACCGCTCTGCTGACATTCGCCCAGCCGCCACCCTGTACGAGAGAGTCTTAGCCGCGGTCGTCAGCAGTTGACATCAGTAGGTCACGCACGGTTTGAGAGTCGGGCCAAACTCCGTTCTCCTGCATCCAGGAATCGTAGATCAGTGCAACTAGTCCAGCCGCTACCGGAGTCGCGAGTGAGGTTCCCGCCCAACTCGTCGTCGCTGAATTGGCGTTTGTGACCTCGTTCAAGGTTCGGTCCCCTGTAGCCGACCATCCAACTGCGACGATGTCCGGGTCCAATCGACTACCAGAGTTGGGCCCACGGTTCGACCATGCTGCCGAGTCACCCCATGTTCCGCCGTGAGGCTCGCCGGCTCGAGAGGAGAATGCGCCTACCGATATGATGCCGTGAGAGCCACCGGGAGAGGCTGTCGTACCGTAACCGTGCCCGCCATTGCCGGTTGCCACGAGGAAGGTGGTTTCGGGAGCATGAACGCGGGTCAACCAATCGACATAGAGTGACATCTGGTCGGTGCCGTCATTGTGTACATTCGACCAACCGAACGAGAAGGAGCCAATCTGCGCCTCGTCTCCAGTACTCACCGCACCGTCATAGCCCTCGGTGAGGAATCGCCACGCATCGAGGAAGGAGCCGCCGGCATAGAAGTCAGAGACTGCTATCAGTTCAGCACCTGGTGCCATGCCCTTCACATTGCCATTGTTGACCACCCCTTGAGCGGATACGGCAGAGGCACACAGAGTACCGTGGTTACCACCCGGGTCATTCCTGTCATTAATCATGAAAAGAGTCAGATTGCCCGCACCTGCAATCCTGTTTTGGAATCCGGCGCGGGCGCTGTATGTCGGCCCGTATGGAATCCCATTGACACCATCACTAATCCAGTAGAGAAGACCGCCAGATTGGTCCCACAATCCGTCACTATCGGTATCGAGTCCAGCCGTTTCATTACCCTTTCTCATCGGCTTCTCCTCGGAGAAGTTGCCATCTCGGTCAAAGTCGATGTAGACCGTTTCGTAGACGCCAGCAGTCTGGTCATCGACCACCAGCACGGTGACTTCACCACCAGCCCTGCTCTTGAGTTGCGAGTCGGGGTGGAGGCCGTGGTGATAATCCCCGGATAGAGAGGGTGGCAGACCTGAGACATCGAAGCCGGTTAGGTCGAGAAGGGAGTCATTGTTGCTGTCGTTGTCGACGGTGGCGGTGTCCGAATACCAAGAACCTCCACTGCCGGGGTAGGCTGCTCCATCCTTCAGCCAGATGTCTGAAGATCGAGGGTCCCACATGATGGGCCAGCCGTCCCATGGGCTTGCTGAATCATCCACCCGAGCCTGAGTTCCGTCGAGGTCTGGATGACCGAAGTCGATACCGGAATCCACGATTGCCACCTTGACGCCAGAGCCGTTGACGCCGACCTCCCATGCGTCGACTGCGCCGTGAATCTGGCCCGACTTCACCGATGACGGTGTCCACTCATCGGTAGAGAATGCCTCTGGGGCTCCAGGGTCTTCAAAGACAACTGTGACACCAGGAATTCCAATGATCTTAGGCACGAGGTTTGCTGGTAGAGTGATGAGGCGATGCTCCAAAATTCCGCTGCTCGGCTCCGTCGGCACGAGAGTCTGTCCAGCGATCTCGGCTTGAGGTGCGAGCAGGCCGTGGCGCAGTTGCCAGTCGTGGAGAGCGGCTAGGTCTCGAGTGATGACATAGACCTCAGCCAACTCCTCACCCCTCTCCCACCATTCTTCGGCAGGTGGCCAAAGAGTCGCCACTCCGGCAGGGTAGAGGGGTGAGTTAGAGCCGACAGCGGGCTCGGCTTGTTCGAGGTCTGGCGTCCCAGCAACCGCAGTCGGAGAATCGAGGGATGCAGCCCAAGGAGTTGTCACCATCAAGAGAACAATCAGCGTCGCAAACTGCCACGGTAAGGGGCGACGCATACTGCGGGGGGCGGTTGACGAGTCCTTCAAGGACTCGGCCCTAGGTGCGCGCTCGTGCGAAAGGCCGGTCAAGCGTCAAGTCCAAAGCCCGTAGGCACTCG
>CAZPJQ010000037.1:0-12826 GCA_964586945.1 uncultured Candidatus Poseidoniales archaeon | reverse complement strand
CTGCTCGCCATGATGGGGCTCATGCATCTCGGAACCGCCGCTCTTGCGCTGAAACGACACTCGCCCTCACTCGCTGGTGTGACCATTCTCGCTCCTTGGCTGTGGGTGCTCATCATCACCTTCTGGACAGCCGGTGCGAGGACCTTCAATGCGACCAACCAAGAGTGGGAACTAGCCGCTGGTGTTGTCGGCTGGGATGGTTGGGTGCTTGTCGGCTATCTCTGTCTAGTGACTCTCCTCCAGTATCCTGTCAATCGGGCACTGGGTGATTCGGGAGTCAATCTCGCAGCCCGTCTGGTCGGACTTTCTGAGGTCGGAGCCCGTCTGCGTGACAGTGGGATGATGCAACTGTGGAATCTTGGATTCATCCTCTCGCTGTTTGTCTGGGTATCGGCGACCCGTCCCGGTGAAATGCCAGGACTCGGTCTTCTCCTAGGCCTCGCTGTGCTGATGGCGGTGCACATCTTCGCAGAGTGCCGCGGCGAGCATCAGGACAACCCTCGTACCCTGCTCGTTCTGTTCGGCGTGACCGCCGCATGGATGCAGTGGCGGTACGACCTCGACGCCGCATGGATGGTCCTCACCGTCGCCTCACTAGGCTCGTTGGTCATCTTCGATGACCGCATCGAGTTGGAGGATGTCCTGACTCTTCTGATGGGCTTCCTGACGGTCCAGATGCTACTCTTCTCACTCGACCAGAATACTGAGTCCCTGCTCGGAGACGCCGACCTCCTCACCGATTCAGCAACCGGCTGGGTCGCCCTAGCCTGCGTCGCCCTCACCCTCGTGCTCTATCTCCCGCGCGCGGGCACCATGGAGAAGTTGCTGAAACCAGCTGCATCATCAGTAGTCATGCTCGTCATCACCATATGGGCGTTTCTTGGCGATTCGTCGACTATCACACAACTGATGATTGCTGGCGCACTCTTCATCGGTTCTGGCATTTGGTTGTCCGCCCAAGGAGAGTTGCGCTCCGAGTTGAAGGCGGTCGGCAAGCGAGAGGAGCGGTCTGCCCGCTACGCCCAGATTGCGGCCATCCAGCAGGGTCTTGAGACCGTCGGTGTGCAGCCGAAGTTGCTGCCTTCCTCGTCAGACATCTCAGGCACCAGTGGCGACTCGACGGCTCCACTTGCCGCAGCCGCTGCCGAACAGCCCCTATCCGAAGAGAGACCCATTGTCTCCCAAGACCCCTCAGCACCCCAGAAGACCTACCATTTCCTCGATTCCGATTTGGCCGCAGCAGCAGCGAACGCGTCACCGGAGATGGTGGAGGCGACCTCTCAGGCAGTTTCCGTAGGGCAAATGAAGACCCTTTCACCAGAACTCATAACCCAGGCGGCGCGCATGCGCAAGAAGTCGAAGCGGCGGGGAGAATTGAGCAACGAGGAAATCTTGTACGGGGATATCCACCACAAGCCGGTCATCGTTCTAACCTTCATCGCGGGCGTCATCATCTTCGGTCTTTGGAGTGCTTGGAATGCAGGTTCTGCGGCAGCTGGAATCCTCATCATATGCGGTACCATCAGTCTTGTTTTGATAGGAATCTCACGCTGGCGAGCGAGCGCCAATGACCTCACGCTCCCGGATGTCCTCGGACTCGAGACTCCATTCGCTGCAACGATGCTTGGTCTCACCCTCCTCCACATGGTCGGTCGGCTCGCACCCGGCTCAACCCTTGGAGACCAACTCGACTTCGCCGTGCTCTGCGTCATGCTCGTGGTGCTCGGAGGAATCTCACTCGTCGGACGCAAGGACCTTGTCCACCGAATTCCCTCCGTGATCGAGTGGCTAATCGCCTGTCTGGTAATCGCTCGCTTTTCCGGTGCCATACTTGCCGGCTCGATGCCGTTACCCGTTCTCACAGACCCGTTCACCTTACCTCGGGGTGGTTCGACCCTGACCTATGTCGTCCCTTGGATTGTTGTTGAGGGAGTTATCTTTGCAGCAGTTCTTGGCTGGGATTGGATTGAGGGAGTGCGCCGAAAGAACTCACTTCCCGACTTCCACGGGGCGGCTGGCCGAGGCGGTTGGGTGCTCGTCATCACGATGCTGTCTTTCGGGCCAGCAGCGTTGGTGGCCATCGTTCTCGGGCTGCGCCGCGCCTATCAGTGGAGACAGCCGGCGGCGGTCTCAATCGACTTCTTCGCAATCGTTGTGGCGTGGCTCGCATTCTCGAGTTGGATAGACGAACTCCTCTACTATCTGCCACATGTGATGGTGGCACTCGGTCTCATCGCCCTGCTGGCAATGGCTGCCACGGTACCGATGCGGGCACCTCGCTGGACCAGCGCTTGGGCTTGGGATGCACACGGCCTTCTCTTCCTCGGTGTTCTGCTGTTGTACGGCTACATCTCGCCACTGCTTGTGGTTTCCATGTTTGCACTTTCACTCACCGTTTGGGTCGCTGGCATTCTGCAGTTGCGTCGGTCTCTCAGGTTCTGGGGTGCGGCAGACTTGGTGGTCGGCCTGGTCTGTGCCGCACTCGCTGCAAGAGGGGTGCTCGACTCGACGACACTCCTGCTGATTCTCATCGCTCTCGGAATCGAACTCGGAATCATCACTTGGCTAGGCCAGAAGCACGAAGGGCAGATGGCGGTGGACTGAGAACAGCCGTGTTGTGACCAAAAAGTGGTTTTGAGGCCATTTTTCTCTCGTGGCGGGAGATGACAGCCAAGCCCAATCTTGATTTGAGGCGGCGACTAGGGAGGGGATGTGAGCGGACCTTGGATTAGCGACGAGCCTGAGGATCCACCGATTCCACTCGGCCTCAACGAGATGACGATTCCACGCGCCGCCATCCTCGCCTCACTCGGCACAATCGCCATCCTCCTCCTCTCAACCATTTGGGTTGGATGGGGTGCCTATGTCTTCCTCGGACAACTCGACGGAGCGTTCTCGACAATAGACGAGAGCTCGCTTCAGGATGATGGGCGTTGGACCTGGGAGGTAATGCTGCTGTACGATACCTGTGAACCGCGCGACGACGCTTGGGCGTGGCCAGAGAACCTCTCTGCGCAGGACGAGCCATTCTGGTTACCCGGCGAACTCTCGTGCGAATGGAGGCATCAGGGTGTCAACGACAGGGCGGTGATTGCCGTCAACAACGCCGGAAACACCTCGCTCTCCCTCAAGTTGTCAGTCGAATCTGAATCTGTTAGCATCACACATCCGTCGAGTGGTATCCTCGAAATTGAACCTGACACCTCCGAAATCTTTGCAATCCGCCTCGACTCAGCCGTCGAAGAGGAGACATTCGTCGTCAAAGTGGCTCACGCCACCGTCGAGGAGGCGGTGGTGGAGTTGGAGGTCAATCTGCTATCCGACGACGACAGAGACTCTCACATCGCACCTGGTAACCGCCTCAATGTCCACTACCATGTATGGATTTACGACACCGGCGAGGATCTCGACGAGGGTGACCTTCCCGCCACTGCGGGAGAGGACCCGATGTGTGAGGCGGGAGCACCCAGCGCTTGTTACATCAAGGGCTTCCACTGGGGTCTCGTCGGCCTCGATTGCGACATCATCGGTAACTGCATCGGGCTTGGCACCGGACCTACCCACACGGTTCTGCTTCCGCCCGAGTTGGCCTACAAGGATAGGCCGGACAGAGAGCCTGCAAACAACCAGTGGCTACTGTTCGAACTACGGCTCACAAGCCGAATCCCCTGAGCCAAAAGGGGAAATGGGCCACCCCTACCTCCCATGCTTGAGCCTCCATGCCGCCACCGACCGCACTGCAACTTTCGGCAGACCATTTCGGCATCGCCGAAGTCGTTGCGCCACTGATTGAGCACTCTTTGGAGGGTGGGGGGGGATTGTCCGCCAACGCCCCTCCGATGTTGCACCAAACCCCCCAGATGAAGCGGCTGTCAACACCTTGGGCCATCTGCCTGACGCGCGCTGAACAACTTGCCCAGTGTAGGCTTGCGGACGGCATCGTGCTCGACCCGGCATGTGGCTCGGGGATGCAGTTGTACGCCTATTGTGCGCGGCTTGGCCGGCCGGGCCTTGGAATCGAATTGGACTCCGATGCCGCTCTCCTCGCGGCGGCCAATGGTAAGCGAGTCTGGGACGCCCACGGCGGCGATTGGGGAGCCAAGACCCAAGTCGTACTGGGGGATGGTACTGATGCTGCTGCTGCAATCGCCGCAGCTGGACTTTCCGAGCGGCCTGTGGCGGTTCTCCATGTAGACCCTGCAAGGCCACAGGACGCACAGCGCCACTCACTCGATGAGATGCAACCTCCGCTATCTGAGTTGGTCGGCTCGTGGGCCGACCATCTCGCCGAGGGACCGGTTGGCCCCGCCATAATCATCGACCTCTCACCACGACTCTCAGACGCCCAGCGCGAGGAGGTTGGCGAGATTCTGAGGGCTCGTTGGCAGGACTCGCCGATTACTTGGGAGTGGGTCTCGAAGGGGCAGGGCCGGATCGACCGGCTGACAGTCTGGTTTGGTGGGGCGGCGGATGCTCGCTCGCCGGCTCGAATGCTCCGACTGCTAACTGATGGCAGCGTCGTCCGATTCGCTGGTGAACCCAACACAGCCACAATCGACATCTCATCCACACCTCAGCCCGGACAGTGGCTTACCATAGTCGACTCCGCTTACTCTCATCCGGATTGCAACAACAATGGCTGAGAAAGGCAATATCCCACCGCTCCCCAAGTTGGTGGCTCAGAACCGACGGTCGCCGACCGCTCCTACTCACAGACATCCCGCTTCGAATGGATGACCCGAAGGTCTCATCATTTGTCTCCACAACAGGCGAGATCATGTCACAGGCGAAACTACCACCGAATGAAGCCGGCGTCGAGTCAATACTTGTCTCCGCACGCTCCGCCTACCTCGCTCGCCTGACGCTCCGCTGCAGCCTCTCACCGGGACTCCAACCGATTCTCCAACAGGCGTTCGACAAGGGTCTGAAAATCCATCCGAGGGGTAAACAGGGCTTCCTAATCGACGCCGAAACTCCTGATGGTCAGGGTTGGTTCATCTGTAGAGAACCGTGACAGACGATTTCGAGTAAGGGATTGGTCTGACCATCCATGCATCGCCAACCCGTGGGAGGCTCAGTTGGTCGTAGGATTGGCCGCGAGTAGTACGACCGCGATGGGTTTCAGAGAATGACCCCTTTGGGGTCCCATGAGGGGGTTCAAATAGGGGAGGCAGGTCGGAAGGCCGCTACGAAGTAGCCACCGGGCAACCGGTGAACTCGGGGGAACCGAATAATGGCACAGAAACCAGACGCCGAATTGGGCGATGACTTCAGTTACATCCTTCGTCTTGCACAGGCAGATGTAGACGGCTTGAAGCCGATTGGAATGGGACTGACTTCAATCAAGGGAGTTGGACAGAGGACGGCACTCGCACTCTGCGATGTCGCCAATGTGGACGGACAGAAGTTGGGTGGACATCTCAGCGACGAGGAGTTGGATTTGCTCAACGAGGCGATTGACACCTACCCCTCACAGGTTCCGCTCTGGATGCTCAACCGTCAGCGTGACTTGACGACCGGTGATGAAGTGCACCTCTTCTCAGTTGATGTATCGATGGTCCACAAGGAGGACATCGACCGACTCCGCGCTCACAAGAGTTACCGAGGAGTACGACACGCACTCGGGCTTCGGGTCCGTGGTCAGAGGACACGCTCAAACGGCCGCAGTGGCTTGACCCTTGGTGTCGAGAAGAAGAAGTGAGGTGGTGAAGTATGGGACATCCAAAGTTTAGTCGCAGAGCATGGCAGGGCCCCGCACACCCTTGGCAATCTGATCGTATCGAGGAGGAGCGAGGGCTCATCACGAACTACGGTCTTCGCAATCACAGGGAAATCTGGAAGGCTCGAAGCAAGTTGCGCCGATGGCGGAACAACGCCATGAAGCTAATCGGTCGAGTCGATTCCTCCGCGGGTCACTACGCCCGTGAGAAGGAGGATTTGATTTCCTCACTGCAGCGCCGCGGTCTACTGCCCGAGGGGGCTACAATCGATGATGTATTGCGCCTCACAGTGGAGCATGTATTGGCTCGGAGACTACAGTCGCAAGTCTACTACAAAGGCCTCGCTTCAAGCCCGAATCAGGCTCGACAACTGTTGATTCACGGCCATGTCGTAATCGGTGAGCAGGTGATGACCGTCCCTGGTTACATACTCACCCGTGACGAAGAGGCTGGGTTGCAATACAACCCCAACTCGGTTCTTGCCAACTCCGACCACGCGATGCGTCAGGAAATCGACCAGATTCGATCCGGTGCCGAGTACGAGAGTTCAGACGATGAGGTCGCATTGGAGTCAGATTCAGAGGCACCCACCCCCGAGGAGGTCGCCGAACTAACAGAAGCGGTCGCTGCTGCTCCCGGCGGAGCAGAAGATGGAGGTGAGAAGTGATGAGTAGAAAGTGCATCATCCACATATACAGCAGCTACAACAATGTCCTGATGAGTGCCACCGATCTTACCGGCGCTGAGACAATCGCCAAGTGCACTGGTGGTCAAGTTGTCAAGAAGGGAAGTGACAAGGGTAGCCAATTTGCTGCTACCCGCGCCGCTGAGCGTATCGCTGAGGCGATTCAGGACAGAGGCTTCACCCAAGCGGTGGTTCGCTACCGAGGTGCGGGCGGCAACAAGAGCCCGAACACCGGTCCGGCAGCACAGCAGGCAGTGAGAAGTTTGACCCGTTCAGGTATCTCGGTTCTACGAATCGAGGACTGCACGCCTCGCCCGCACGACGGAACGAAGCGTAAGGGTGGCCGCAGAGGCCGGAGAGTGTGATTGAAATGGCGAAGTTGAAGATTAAGATACTTGATGAAGAAGATAATTCGTTGCGCCTGCACTTTTCAGGCACTGACCGAGCGTTTCTCAATGCGCTCCGCAGAACCATGATTTCAGATGTCCCCAAATTTGCCATTGACCAGATGCGAATCGAGTTGGGCCTGTTCAAGGACGAAGCGACGGGTGAGTTGTACGAGTCCAATTCCGGAATCGCAGACGAGCAGGTCGCACACCGCTTTGCAATGATTCCCATTCCGACCTTCCATGACGAGTTCCACTTTCAGAACGAGTGCCCGGACTGTTCCACTCTAGTGGAGGAGCAGAGGGGTTGCCCGGCATGCCAGATCATCTACACGGTCAGTGAGAGGGGTACCAAAGAGGGTCATGTGGTGACCGCATCGAACATGAATGTCATCGGCGACCGCAAGTTGGACATCCCTGAGACCTTCGGAAACATTCCACTTACCAAGTTGTTCGAGGGACAAGTGCTGCACGCCTACTTCTACGCCGTGATGGGCCGTGGTCGCGACCACTCGAAGTACTCCCCAGTTGCGGGTGTCACCTTCCGTTCACGCCAAATTGGTGTGATGAATGTGAAGACCCGCTCAAAGTTGCTCTTCGACCTCGATTTGAACATCGTCGCCAAGGACTTCGGAAAGGATGGCAAGTTGACTGACATCGACAAGGTTGACCTGCTCCGTGATGACCTTCAGCACGCTGGAGATGCTACTGAATTGCAGTCAGTATTCAAGGACGCTATCACTCTGCAAGAGGTCCCGGGCGAGTTCATCATGAAGTTCCAGACTGATGGTTCGATGAGTGCCCGCACCTGTCTTGAGAGAGCCTTTTCAGAGTTGGCTGGCCGCTTCTCGGCAATCTCCGTCGATTTGGATGAAGCTCTTTGAGTGTGAGCGAACCACTCATCAGCGTCACAGCCAGTGGGTGTGACAGATGCCGAGCGGCGAAGAGGGTCTAACCGGGCCGACGGAACTGGTCGGTGGCGCCTCCGCGTCAGGCCACATCACTCTCCTGTTCACTGTTCAGGCTGATTCTCCCGAACCGCTACTGCAAGGGAGCCGTGGTGCTGGCCTATGCATCGATTCAGACCAGCCTGTGTGTGAGGTGCACGCGATAGCGACGCCCGGAGAGGGCTGTGTTGTAGCAACTGGCGACTTTGCGGATGGTCGATTGCATTCAACAGTCATCGAAGAGCTGACTCTTCTCATCCCCGAGATTGGAGATTACGACTGGTCGTTTGAGCAGGTGTGCAAACTGCCGACACAACAGGGATTCGGATTATCAGCGGCGGGTGCACTCTCAGCAGCGATGGCTGCGCAACGTGCCTTGGGCTTGGACGAAGAGGATTCGAGAGCCCGCTCATTCCACATCGCCCATCTCGTCGAACGTCGTCTATCCGGAGGTCTTGGAGATGTTGCAGCACTCTGGGCCGGAGGTGTAGACCTGCGTAGGGAGCCGGGCTGTCCTGATTTCGGAGAGTCGGCAGAATTCGGTGGACCGGGTCTGGTCGATAGTTGGCATGAGGAGATCAGCATGATTCTCGCTTGGCACCAAAAAGCCGCTCGCCACACATCATCATACATCGATGACCCAGAATGGAAGCAGAGAATCACCGAGAGCGCCGAAGGGCTGCTCCCCACTTTGATGGAGGGTGAATGGGATTCTAGTCGCTGGGCGGAATTACTGGCCGCCGCAACCGAGTTTGCGGATTTGTCGGGACTCTCAACAGATGCGAACCGCTCCGAACTTCTTGAACATGCAGAGCGCAGTTCTTCGGGCCACCTGGTCTCTTGTCATCTCTGCATGCTCGGTGAGAGCGTTGTCATTCTGCCTCCTCTCAACACCCCACTAAGTGAGGCGACAATTGTAGAAATTAGCAGTCGCTTGAGACAGGAAGGGCTCCACTGCGCAGTTGCCACGCTCTCTTCGAACAGCCTCCGCTGATTATCGAGGACGCTTATCCTCGCTGCGGAAGAGTTCAGTCTTCGTTTTCCTCAAACAGCCGTGAGAGGTCGAGCGGCGAGGCATCGAGAAGAAGAGCTCCTTCGATTTTCAAACCATCACAGAATCCGTGACGGTAGACCACAGCCCCAGTCCCCCACTCGTCTGCGTATCGCTTGACCTGCTTCATCGTCTTCTTGCGCGGGAAGGAGAGGTTGGCGCCGTAGAAGTGCTTGGCGTCAATCCAGGCGATTGGCGTTCCGTTAATCTCCAACTTGTCGATGAACAGTAAATCGGGAGTGCTGATCGGCCTGCCATGCTCCGCAGTCTGCTCCTTCAGCAGTTCGGTTTGAGTGCGGAATCGAATCCCCAAACCTCGAAAATGGTCGCACAGAATATGCTCAAAGAGGTCAGCCCGAACATGGGTCTCAGATTGATTGACATTGGTCACCCGATCACCCTCCTCAGCCTCTCTAAACTCCTTTGCATCGCGTTCGTTGAGTTTCTTTTCAGGTTCCCTCAAAGAATCTCGAATTTTTTGCTTGGACCACCCTCGGGAGGTCAGTATGGAACGGAATATGGCGACGGGGGGGAAGTCGAATCTGCGTGAGAGGGCAAGGACCCCCTCCCCGTTTTCGTAGCGTTTCTTCAGCATGTGCGAACGACCCATCATCTTGTGGTGCCCGTAGACCGCCTTCTCCTGCATTAGGGCCCCACGAAGTGAGAGCGCCTGATCGGTTGTGATATCGTAGTCCGCAATGTTATCGGCAATCTGCTCAACCATCTCGTCGGAGAGAAAGCCCCACTCACCACGCAAGGTCACCAAATCACACACCTGTCGCTCGGTCTTCCTAGCCACCGGGGAGGACTCCCATTCAATCGGGGAATGTTGTGGTGCGGGCTCTATTTCGCGTGGGATTCCCATTGGGAGCGGCTTCCGGTCGAATCGCTTGCGGGCGCGGTTGTCTGATGAGAGACCGTCAGGATGAGCCTCGGCAGCCTTGTCTCCTCTGCTGCCGCCACCTCGCTTCCTTCTGTCACGCCCACCTCTGTTGTTACCACGCCCGCTAGCCTGCGGCTTGGATGCCGTAGGCTCATCGGGACCGCCTTGTGAAGGGGTATCGTCGGTGCGTGTCTGGCCGCCCCCATCCGGGCGACTGCCACCACGTCTTCTTCCACGTCTTCTTCTTCGGGGTCGTTTGTTGTCGTCGTCTTTCTTGTTGTCTTGACTCACTAAACCTGTCGAAAGGCTGCTCCCTTTTCAACCCCCGGGGTGATGTGGCCCGCTGTGCTGGTAGAATCGGTGATGATGTTGTAGGGTTTTACATCCCCTCTAATAATCAATCATTAATTGGAAATAATCACAAGTCATCTGTATACTTTATATAGGCTGGAGATTATTGAATTATTCACATCGGAGGAACAAGGATGCTAAAGGAAATGAATCTCACTAGGTGGGATTGCCTTCGCCGTCCAGTTCGGAATGAGCGTTGATACCGTCATCTGCCACGATGTTCCAGTTGAGACTCAGAGTCTTGCTGAAATCAATCAAAGGGGGTATGGTGTAACGGTTAGCATCGCGGGTTTCGAACCCGCTGATCTCGGTTCAACTCCGGGTACCCTCGCCTCTCACGCACATGCATGGGCGTGTGACAGTAGTGGTGAACACTTGGGGTCGCGGACCCCCAGAACCGGGTCCGACCCCCGATATCTCCCCCGTAGAAAGGAAAATAAATCAAAAAAGGAAGTGAAAAAATGAGCGAAAAAAAGGATGAAGAACAGAATGTTAGCTTGGCTGAATTGCTCAATTTGTTAACAGAATATTTGCGACTTCAGTGTGAACTGACCTCGCAGAGAATTGAGGATTACTCAGAATGGGGCATTCCCTGTGAGTGCGACGACTGTGGTGGTACATTTCTGCCACCCAAGAGTGATGAAGAGGGCGATGAGCCTTCTTTTCCCGAGGGTTTTGAGGAGGAGTGGTCATGAATAACAGCCGGAGTGGAAGTCAATATGTCGACTACAAACCGCTGTACCAGTGGATCCTTGAGCAATCTCCGGAAGTTCAGGAGATTCTTGTAGAGCAATTGTTTTCCAACGAGATACTGAACATCTCTGACATGATTGAATTCATCAATCGAGGAGAACTCATACCGAACGAAGACAATGGCCCGACCATTGGTTCAATTCTATTCCACGGTTCTATCATCAAGCAACTGGAGGATGCGTCAGATTGGAATCCCAACGGGATCTATCACTACGAGAATACCATCGGAATCATCACGGACACGGGTCTTTGGGAGATAGAGGTAGTGCCTGAAGCGTGGTCGAAAGATGCCACAGGTGCATTCAGGGTGCAACTGTTTAGGGACAATGTCTGCCATAGTGTCTGCGTTCAGACATGCAGTAACCCGAGCGAACTCCCAATCGGAGACAGGCTTGCAGCAATTGTGTTGGCTTGTTGGAATGACACTGAGACGGCGAAGCGTGTATCCACCTTCGCTGAGGCGATGGGCCTGTCAAGCTCTTCCAGACTTCCACCAGTCATTTGTCCAAACTGTAGGGAGATCAACGACAATTACCGCCTCGATGGCGGCCATTCTACCTGTGAGTGCCAGCGAATTTACGAGTGCCCCACCTGTGACAGAATGCAGTTCACAGAGCATGGGCAGTGCAACTCGTGCATCACCGACTATGTATGATGTTCAGAGGTAGGCGATGCCGGGTTCGGAGGGGAAGGCAAATCTCGCCTTGCCGCCGACATCCTCTCCCTCTCCCGCGACTTGGACTCGGAGTTCTCCGACTCCGAGTTCACCTTGAATGAAGTTGGCTGCTGACTGGATTATTTCGACCTCATCGAGCACCGCCTTGAGCACCGCCTTCTCGTCGGGCGACCAGCGATAGAGCTGCTTCAGCACCCGCTTCCATGCGGCCGGAACTTGCTTTCGAATCTCTGCCTCATGGGCGAACGGCCTCGTCATGATGACCTTGAGGGCCTGCTTCATGTCGTAGCCCTCCTCCTGCAGTTGCATACCGATTCGGCACAACTCACCCTTCCACGGCTCAGCGCACTGAATCGTGACAGATGTCGCCGGACCTTCCAAATGTCGTTCTGCCAACTCCTTCATCTGCCTACCCTGGTCGAGCACATTCTGAACGAAAGCCTCTCTCGCGAGCACAGCGGAATCACCCTGATGGGCCTCCTCCCTCGGCGCTAACCTCGCCGCTGCGACCAACCTATCTTGGCCGAGATGTTGCCAAATATCCTCAGCGAAGTGCGGCGTCGCCGGATGAATAATCTTCAGCCAATCGACTAGAATGGTGCGTAGTAGAGTGCCGTTCCGGCCACCGCGCCGCTGGTACCATAGAAGGTCGCCATAGACCTCGTAGTGGCTGATACGCACCGCATCACGGAATTCCGAGCCGTCCATCGCCTCTCTCCACTCCCTCACGCGGGCGCGGAACTTTGCATCCAACCAACCATCTATCTCAGACTCGTCATCTGACCAGTCCAACGCATCGCGAATCGAACCCCAGAGCGTGTTCAATACTCTCCGATTCGCCTCGACCCCGACATCGGACCAATCCATCCCCGCAGTCGGTCTTGCTCCGAACAGCATGAACAGGCGGACTGTGTCAGCCCCGAACCTCTCGACCATCTCAGAGGGGCTGACAGTGTTTCCAATCGACTTGCTCATCTTGGCGGAGCGCTCCCCCAACTCAGCACCACAGTTCTTGCACGGTGCGCCAGCCTCGTCGACATGGAGAGTGAGGTTGCAATCAGCACAGTACGGGGCTTGTTTGTTGACCATCCCTTGGCAGAGCAGGTGTTGGAACGGCTCGTCACAGGAGAGCAGTCCGATGTCTCTCAGCGCCTTGGTGAAGAATCGGGCATAGATTAGGTGCAACTGGGCGTGTTCGATTCCACCGCAGTAGAAGTCGACATTCATCCAATGGTCGGCCACCTCGCGGCTGAAGCAGACCTCTGCGTTGTCCGGGTCCGTGTAGCGCAGGAAGTACCACGACGAGTCTACGGAGGTGTCCATCGTGTCGGGTTCCCGCCTGGCTGGCGAACCGCGGGTAGGGCAATCGACATT
>CAZPJQ010000036.1:11852-12979 GCA_964586945.1 uncultured Candidatus Poseidoniales archaeon | reverse complement strand
ATGGACATCGATGACTTCGCCCCCAACCTCTCCTTCTTCTTCTCAAATGGTATGGACCCCGAATACACTGTGATTTCAAGAGTGGCCCGCAGAATCTGGGCGATTGCAATGCGGGACTTGTACGGCGGCAACGAGCGCTCTCAAAAGTGTAAGATGCACATACAGACGAGTGGCCGCTCGTTGCACGCTCAAGAAATCGAGTACAACGCTGCAAGCGCTTCTCGCAATCCAAGACAATGCCAACTCATTGCATACGAACGCCTTCGATGAGGCGATTACAACGCCGACAACCGACTCTGTGAGGCGGGCGTTGGCGATTCAGATGATCAACAACAGAGAGTTCGGTTGGAACAAGTGTGAGAATCCTATGCAGGGCTCTTTCCTCATAGAGGAATTGACCGACATGGTTGAAGAGGCGGTGCTGCAGGAGTTTGAGCGGATTAGTGAGAGAGGAGGTGTTCTCGGCAGCATGGAGATGATGTATCAGCGCTCCAAGATTCAAGACGAATCGATGCACTACGAGCACCTCAAGCACTCAGGTGAACTGCCAATCATCGGCGTCAACACCTTCGAGAATCCAGAAGCAGAGGCTTTTGATGAATCGGCTGCTGATTCGTTCGACATGGAACTTACACGCGCAACACCAGAAGAGAAGCAAGGTTGTTTGGACCGTCTGGAGTCATTTCACAAGGAACACGAAAAATCAGCCCCGGCGGCCCTCGCCAAACTTCAGGAAGTGGCCAGAAACGGTGGCAACGTCTTTGCGGAACTGATGGAGACTGTCAAAGTGGCATCGCTCGGACAGATCACAGAGGCTCTCTTCGAGGTCGGTGGCCAGTACCGTCGCAACATGTGAAATCAAGGCCACGAACCAGGGTGATTGTTCATCATCCATTCATACCGGTCATCAAAGACATCGAAATCATAGAACTTTGGTGCCCCTGTTCCCGTGCGGGTGGGGAGGCCCTGTTTGTCAGGTAAATTTGAATCAAGTATACACTCCAAGGCAAGTTCAATTGATTGGTCAATCCAACTCCAATCCAAATCAACGGAGACATTGTAATGTTCAACAGTCAAACTCATTGAAGAACTGCCATTGAAAATATCTGTTTGGTCTCTTCCAACAT
>CAZPJQ010000036.1:11583-11842 GCA_964586945.1 uncultured Candidatus Poseidoniales archaeon | reverse complement strand
AACATTCAAAATAACATGGTGCCCAACTGGCCATACTCGATGTGGAAGGTTGTCTCTCTGAATGATTTTCTCTAACAACCATGCATAAAATTCTAGTTGCACCCTATGAGATACTCCGAAGGCCTTGCCAAAATGTGTAGCAACTCCTCTGCGAGGCATGATTTTGCTTGGATCGAATTCGTCGGCCTGGCCAATTTTTTTATCCTTACTCGATGATTTGAAATCAACAACTACCAGCCACTCCTGACCATCATCGTCC
>CAZPJQ010000036.1:2467-11573 GCA_964586945.1 uncultured Candidatus Poseidoniales archaeon | reverse complement strand
GTTGAGCATGGGGTGTGGGTCTGAGGGTCTCTGGAATAAGTATCCGTGAGTACGGGCCCAAGACCAAGAGTTGGTTCGACGACCACAAAAAGTCTCAATGAAATCAGGGTCTGTTGGATGAACAAAAGGTAAGGCACTCGCGAACTGTGTGCCTGCCAAAAGGGGAGATGGAGACGGCGGCGTGGTATTTCTGAGAGCATCAAAATGTGCCTCTGCAAGAGTACCTACCTGATTATTGATTGTAAATTGAGGGCCGTCATACTTCTCAACAAACCCTTGGTTATACCGAAGCCAAAATTGACGAGGACTTCTCAGGAACATAACAAATCTAGAGTGGCTTAGGTCTTTACTGAAATCACCAGTAAAGCTGTCGAAGTAGGTATTGGTGGCGGGAGTTGAGCGGTCATAGGGTCTCTTACCTCGATACCCATCCTCTGCTTTGCCTAGATAGATTCTATCTTGAATAGGTGAAGGGACATATTGATCTGAACGACCTGGCCATGGCATGTGACTACACCTCTTTTCCTACTATTAAGTCAATTCGGAGCATGTTGAATGATGAAAAAAAGTGAATGAGTCATCCCTGCCCCCTCTCTTGTTCGTCGGGGTTCTCCTTCTTGAGTTCCTTGTAGGCCTTCTTCTGCTTCTTGTCTGCCAAAGCCATGCGACCCAACTTCTCAACCGCGAGACGGTGTGTGGTGCGAGCCCCACTCCTTACCTGCGCCATCAACTCGAACCACCCGTTCTCACGTGCGAACAGTACATCATCAGGAAGCAGAATCGTAGCCACCTTTGCCTCAATAAACACATCAGTTGGATTCCAATCAACGCATGTAGGCATCCCCTCAAACTCCAATAGCTCAGTCATGTAATCTGCCAAACCGATGGGGAGTTCCTCCCTCTCTATCTCGTAGATGACCGTCCCCCCTCGAAGACCGGTCAGAACCAAGCCCAACACAAGTGGGTATGGACAACGCTCGTCATCGTATGCGACTATTGGATAGACGAGGTGTGAAGATGTTCGGCGGCCGTTGGCAAATCGTCCTGGCCTCTCCAATCCCTCGACAGCAGCCAGACAGGACATCTCATTCACTTGCATTTGGATGATGTTCTCCCAATCCTCCTCATCCACCTCGACTTCGAAGGTGTAGCCCCCCTCTTCCCCATCACCGGATTCGTCCATCATGTCTACCACATATCCCCGAAAACCATCGAATCCTCATCTATGTCGAGAAGTTCGGACTTCTGCTTCTCCAACTTCTTGACTTCACTGGTCAAATACATCTTCTTCTGATGCAGCCGTTCAACATGACTATCCTTGTTTACGATGAGTTGCATCTCTGCAATCTCTACCTCAAGTTCCTCCTTTTCCATGCGGAGTGCCTTGAGTTCGACGTTCACCTTCTTGGCCTCGTCATGGTAGCGATGCATGTCGTGCTTGTCTTCGAGAGCAGCCTCCATGCGATTACCATGTGTCTGCAATTCCTCCAACAGGATTGCGAATATCTTCTTGAAATACCACAGATTAAAGATGCTCAATTTACCCAATGCGACACGGCACTCGTCAAGAGCTGAACAGTAGTAGCGATTTGGACCCATTATGCTACACCCCCACCACTTACAGAACCCTCTCCGATCACAACATTACCCTTTTTTCCGATACACATAACTACAGCAATTTGGTATTACCTATATAAAGGTATCTATTAAAATAGCATTAATTGATATTGTAACCATTAATTCAACTCCTTTAAGTACCCTCAGAGTTAGGGGTAGTCAGCCGGAGAGAGAATTATGAGTGACAGACGATTGTTCGATGAGGATGGTGAGGTGATTTACGCCGGGCGTGGAGCACGCTCGAAGAGGTGCCGTGAGATGCTCGGCTTGGGCCTCGCGTACGCGTTGAATGAAGAAGGGGAACTGGTGTGGATTGAGCCCGACACCCCCGCAGAGCCTACGGTCTCCGAATCCGCTGAGAAGATTCGCGAGGCCGCTGAGGAGCTCGCCGACACTCTCGGCGTCGAGGTGACCGGTTACGAGGTGCGAATGGAGTCTGGAGACAAGACCTTCATCGCAGAACTCGGCACCCCGGACGTCCATGTCGTCAACGGACTAACATTTGACCAACTAGCCGAGATGGCAAACACAATCATTGGTTGGATGATGGCCCGTGGCTTGCGCTTCCACGAATACCAGGAATTGGTCGAGAAAATCCATCGCCTGCTCGCACGCCACCAACTCCCTCGAGGGATTCTTCAGGGATTGACGCCCACCATCCACGACGCTGCCGCTGATGCCCGAGAGAGTTTCGCGGTTAACCAAGTGCCAGGAACACCTTCTCAAACCTGCTTCGACGAGTTGTGGATCCTACCCGGAATGATGCCCTACGACCATGTTTGCCACCCCCACTTCGAAGGCATCGACGAGGTCCATGTCGAGGACCTGCCTCCGATGAATGAACGGGAGGGAATGGACGACTGCCGTGAGTTGTGGGAGGGGCGCGTCAAGGATGTTGCTCCTCAATTCGTCTGTGACAACCTTGCAGTAGCTGCCCGCTCTCGCTGCCTTAACCGCGGCGCCAACAAGGTGGTGCGCATCTTCCTGCATTGGGAGGGAGGGCTCACTGACACCGTGCCCATAATCAACTACCCAAACCCGGCATCCCAACAATACCGTGACTGCCTTGACCGCTTCATCGCTCACTGCTCAGAGTTGAAGCAGAGCGGCGACAATCCAAACCTGCGCCTAATCATCTATCGCACCAACGGCATGACAGAGGAGGTGGACTTGTGAACGGATACCGCGTCATGTTGTCCAACCCAACCCCTCACAGCCGTGAGATGACCATTCCCGCGGGCCGCACCCTCGGTGTGAGCGGGGGCGCAATTACGACCCAAGACAGCGTCTCTGTCGAACTCGAACCCTACTCACGTGTTGGCATCATCTACGACCGCCACGGACATCGTGTGTCCGATCGTGCGACGATTGATGACATCAACATCATCCACGAGGATGTCGAGATAATCGATGTCTCGGGAGGGTCCGCCTCACGCGTGCCGATTGGCATGGAGGCGCACGAGCTCAATGGAAACAAGGCCTCGCGCGACGACTTCCTAACACGCGCCCGCGAGACATATGAGGGAGTCCCAGAGGATTCGGCGAGACATCTTGGCGGATTCCAGTTGCTTGCGCAACTCTCCTACCTGCGCTCACAGCGTGACGGACAGGATGTAGGGCTCTATTCCCCCGAGGCCCTGAACATGCGTTACGACCATGGTGCCGACACCATCTACTCACTCGTGCGTGCAGGTGACCTCTCCCTAACCTCCTGCATTGGCGCTGGATACAACAACTCCGGAGCCCTGCAGATTTCCATGCGCAACAACACCTCACGCGAGATTCGCGTGCGCATCCCTCAAGGTTGCATGTTCGAGCAGGCAGAGTGGACTGGAAACCAGAACCTGGTGGTGACAAACGAGGAGTTCGTCATCATCGGGCCCGCCAAGGAGGAGACCTTCCCGCTCCACGCAAGTTGTGCGAACAGCAGCGCTGGGTCGCCAGCAAATGACGAGATGAATGTCACACCGTTCATCTTCAGAGATCTGGGTGAGTCTTTTCAGAATCAGGACAGCGTCTGGCGTTCCTTCGATGGCGATGGTGGCAGAAACACTAGCCTCTAATCTGACGACTATTTTTTGCCTTATTCTTGTGTTTGAAATCAGTAAACGCTACCACCAGAGGAGGATTTCTATAATGATGGCGATGATGAACGATAACACGAAGGCTGGAACGATGCCGACCAGCATCCCTGTCCCTGTCTGGCTCATCCCAGCTTGGAAGTTCACGACGATGCGCTGAATCCAGAAACCAAATAGTACCAACCCGAGCAACATTCCTAGGCAGGGAGCGAAATCGGAGATCCATCCCCCGCCATCGTCCCACTCCTCACTGTAATCAGCCATCAGCACCACGCCCTCGTCCAGTGGCTCGTTGAGCGTAAGTTCTCCTTGGCCAGTCTCACTGTCGAAAATCCCCACCACATAGTTGACTTCCTCACCATAGGATGCGTCAGGGCAGTTCGAAGGTTGATAGCCCCATAGGTCATCTCTCGTCCAGTAGTTGGTCCAGTAAGGTAAGGACTCGCCCTTGACGGAGACCTCCAACTCACACCTAGGCCAATCAGTTTCGTTTGTGGCAAAAACCAACTGTGTGCCATTGGCATCGACCGCCTGGGTTGGGAAGACCAGTTCCTGATATCGATTCGTCTGTTCGTTCCAACCCGCAACACTCAGCGTGACATTTTCACCTACGCTGTATACTCCATCGACGGTGACGGTGAAATTCCCTTCTGAGCCCGCACCACCCTGATACTCCACGAACACCTCAAAGACATTTGATGTGATTCTGCCATCGCAGTCGGCCCATGCTTCGAAGGCCCCGCTTTGGTAGTTCCAGCGGTTGCCAGACTCGTAGAAGTTGAGATTGCACTCCTCAACGGGAGCGTATTCTACTTGGAAGGTCCCGTTCAACCCTGCAGCATCCCACTGGATGTTGATCTGTTCATCGTGCCAGTTGTCATCCCATTGGCTCTCACTCCAAAACATGAGAGTCATCGGTACGAAAATGATGGCGACGCCGAACATGCAGGTGATTCCCATACCCTTCCAGAACGAACCAGCGGTCTTGGCCCCCTGCTGAACTTCCCACACATCCGAATCGATGGTGCCGACAGAACCGGTGAGCGTCGTACCGGCAGCCGGAGCGAGTTGAGTCGGCATCTGGTTCTGCATCTCCGTGTTGATGGTCATGCCCTCAGCACCTCCCAGCACGATTGGTGCAGGCGGGCTGGCAGCAGCCGGCTCAGAGGAGGTCTCTGGAGATTCGTCCCACGGACTGCTAGCGTCTTGCCCGGGTTGAGCCATGGCATCGCCAATACGGGGGACCATATCACCCTTCAGCCGGCATGAACCGCAGTTCGAAGGGAAAATCACCGAACTGTCATCATTTCTGAGCGAAGCTGGGGTCGCTCACTCATCGGCCATCAGGAAGCGCTCGTAGAGCAACGCGCAGATTCCCGCTCCGATTATTGGTCCGACCCAGTACATCCACGCATCTGCAAGCATCCCCTCGAATAGAGCGGTTCCAAGATGACGGGCAGGATTCATCGCAGCCCCGGTGAGTGGACCGCCCATGAGGATGTCAACGGTGACCATGAGGCCAATCCCCCAGCCACCGATAGCGGGGGCGCGGGAGTCCACTGCTGTACCCATGATGGCGAACATCAGAAGGAAGGTGAGAACGATTTCGATGGCGACGACCTTTGATGCAGAGAGTGTGATCCCCTCAATCACACCAGGCGCAGGCGTTCCACCATAGTGGTCTGCTCCGAAGATGAAGAAGAGAATGCCGCCAGCAACTACTCCTCCAACCAGTTGAGCGACGATGTACAGGCCTGCAGTAGCCCCATCTATCCGTCGAGTCATCAGGAACGCGAGGGTGATGGCAGGGTTGATGTGACCGCCCGAGATGTTCATTGTGGCTGACACTGCGATTGCGAGTACCAACCCATGTGCGATGGCTACGGTCAGAAGCGACGCCTCGCCCTGATTCAAATTACCAACGATGATTGTTCCTGCTCCGATGAAGGTGAGCGCAAATACGCCCAACGCCTCTGCCACCAACTTGCTCTCCAAACTCGCTTCACCCATACTGTTGACCTCCAGTCAATACGAGGGGGGGTAAACCAAGCCCTTGAACATCGCCATACATCAAGGAGAGGAAGTCCGAGGATAATTGATGAGAAAGACCCGATGCAGAGAGACTACTCTGCTGCTAGGGCTAAGAGGTGGGCTTAGTGTGAAGTGGGGCCCGGAGACCCCACTTCACACCGTTCGCGTGTCTTTGTGTGTCTGGTTAGACTGGTAGAAGAGATTACTACTCTTCTTCGCCGAGCAACTGCTCGCCGAACATCAGTGCTACATAGCCGCCGATTCCAGCGAGCACCATGCCGCCGAAGATCGAAATGATGTATTCGCTAGTCCAGGCTGAGTCGACCAGCATTCCGCCGATATCCCCTGCGCCGGTCAGAGATGCTCCACCGAGCATTACCATCCATGCCATGACACCGACTTCCCAGCCGCCGCCACAGCGCTCGTACACCATCATCAGCAGGAAGCCGCCGAACAGCGAACCAACCGCAATAACAGGTCCAAGCGCTTCCACGCCTGACCATGCGCTTGTTCCGAAGCCATCGGTCTCATACGCAAACAGTGCGTATGCTAGCACACCACCGAGGATCTGCATTGTGAAATCTAATGCACCCTCCTCAATTTCGTCTCGGCCTGCGGCCATCTTCGCCAATGTGAACATTGGCAATATCGTCCCACCCATTGCAATCATGAAGACTGCAAGAACAAGGCCAGTCACCATTGCGTCCTGTGTAATTGCAAAATACACAACAGCTAAACTGCCAATCAGTTCCGTCAATACTCTTTTTTGATCCATTTTATTTCCACTTCTCCATTTTCTTCATCGCACTTTGCGATTATCCGGCTGTGATTCGTTCTGCTTATGAATCGTTCCGTAACCAATCTGCATTAGGGCGCTGTTTTTCGGGGTTTTTCGAATCGCCGGTGCAGTGAGACAAAGCAGGTGTGCAAATCCACACCAGAGAGTCGAAAACCACATCTCAAACGAATCAAACTAATTCGAGCCAGCAAGGAAGTAAGGCGGGAAGGCCGGGGGGAAATCCCCCCGACCTGCCGCGTTCGACGGCGTAAAGCCGGCTGTGTGTTCTGTGTTCAGATGGCTTCATCGATCTTGACGCCGATTAGAGCACCAATTCCGACGAACAGTCCATCGCAAACCCAGTTTGCTGCGGTGTCTGTAATTCCAGCACCGGAGTTTGCAATCGACGCGCCCATCTCGTGAGCGCCAGATAGCACCATTGCGCCACTGAGTACCATCAAGCCGAAGGCACTAGCCCATTCTGAATCGCATCGAGTATGGATTTGCCACCATACTGCACCAGCTGCAATCGTTGCTATAGCGACCCAGTAGACATCGGCAATACCGGTTATCCACATGTCAGTTGCAACCCAACCAGCATCTATTGCGCCAAATTCGGTTGCCAGCAAAATAGCGAACAGCGCACCAAATACTTGTGCTACCAAACGCATTCCGTTGGCCATCCAGTTACCCTCTGTATCAGAGAGGTCCCCTGTTAGGATGTTGCACCAAGTGACAGCTGGTAGGACGTGAGCCCCACTAAATGTCATCCAGACAACAGCAAGAGCGAGCGCTCCTACCAAACTGCCTAACCCAAATCCACCTGCTCCAAGCAGGACCCAGGACACCGCAAAGGCGCCTCCAAGCTCTGCCATCATTACTTTCTTATCAATTTCCATTTTTCTCACCTTTTGTTTCCCATCGCACTAGGCGATTGGTTCGCTCCGGCTCGGTCTGCTTATGAATGATTTGCCGAATAATCAATCAATAAATGCGATTATGAGATGGAATCGAACTTTCCGGTGTCCCCCTTGATAGCAAGTGTAGTCAGACTCACCTACACAGAAAAACCACGATTCCATTAAAGAATCAATGATTACCGGGCCACCATGGGCCAAGATGGCAATTTGATGGGGGGTTATTGAGGCTGAAAAAAAACTGTCTCTTGAAACTATGTTTCAAACGAAACCGGATTATTGTTTGATTTGTGAAGGCCAACGCTAGCGTTGGCAATGGGGGCAGAAGAATGTCGAACGCCCGCTCTGGACCATTCGAGCCACCACCCCTTCACACCCCTGCCGAAGGCAGGGCTCTCCCTCCCGGCCATAGACTCGGAAGGAGTGCGAGAAGTAGCCGAGGTCACCGTCAACATTGACGAAGTCGCTTATCGTGGACCCACCAGCCTCAATCGCCTCCTCCAACACCTGCTTCGTAGCCGCAACTATTCGCTCCCCTCTCAGGGTCGCCCCTGGTCCAGCACCGCCAACTGTGGCAGCGGTGCGCCTTGGTGAGACACCTGCTCGATTGAGAATCTCACAGACATAGATGTTACCTAGACCAGCGACCAAACGCTGGTTGAGTAGTGCCGACTTCATCGGGGTCCTCCTGCCGCGCAGCATGTCACAGAGCGCAACTCCATCAAAATCGTCGCTCAACGGCTCCGCACCGAGCCGCCTCAACAACCGATGCTCATCGACAGCCACCGTCGGAACCAAATCCATCACGCCAAACCGCCGGTGGTCGGTGTACACGGCTTGTCCACCATCGTCAAGCCAGATGGCGAAGTGGTCGTGTTTCCCCACCTCATTCGGCCCTTCACCAGCCTCAAACAGCGTGAACTTG
Organism: uncultured Candidatus Poseidoniales archaeon; assembly: GCA_964586945.1. Lineage (GTDB taxonomy): Archaea > Thermoplasmatota > Poseidoniia > Poseidoniales > Thalassarchaeaceae > MGIIb-Q1. The sequence continues at coordinate 3,224 of CAZPJQ010000036.1, read as the reverse complement.
CCCGACATCCCGAGATGGATCAGCCACGAATTGCCGTCATCCAAACGAGCGAGCAGGTACTTCGCACGCCTGTCAATCCGCTCGATTCTACACCCTTCCATTCTCTCTGGCATCTTCTCGGGGAATGGAAACCGCAGATTCCCACGGCGCACTTCCACTCGCTGAATCGACCTGCCAACCAACCGCTTGACGAGACCCCGGCGAACCGTCTCTACCTCAGGAAGCTCGGGCATCCGCCCTCACTCCGCCCCGGCATCATCTAGCAGTGTTTGCACATCTTCAAGGAATAATTCCGGAACGAATTCTGCGTTATCCCAAGATACCCGCTTGCGGTGTTGGTTGTCTACGAGCACTATGGGTTGGTTGTGTACGATGACGAAGTCATCTTCTCCATCTTCTGCAGGCGCGGTTTCCAAAGATACTCCGTAAGCAGCCATGGTGCTCACACTATCGTGCCATGGGTCAAGGCTGATGGACAGAATTTGGACTCTAGCAGAATCATTCTCATCGAGGTTGTCGAGAAGCCACTTCATCGATTCTGTCTGTGCAAGGCATACATCCCTACAGCGAGTGAATACAAAGGTGAAAATTGTCAGGTCGGCATCAATATCTCTACTGTCGAATGATGTGTTCGTGCTATCGACCAGGACAAACTCTTGAGCGGCCGGCATCGACGCTAATTCATTGCCATTGAAGGTCATGGCGACATCCTCATCACCAAGGCAACCAGCCATCAGAAGAGAGATGGCGAGGCCGA
>CAZPJQ010000036.1:0-2457 GCA_964586945.1 uncultured Candidatus Poseidoniales archaeon | reverse complement strand
TCCTCCAGCCGCCTTGAGGTGGCCACTCAGCATAAGGAACTCGCCCACCCGGCTCACCCGTCCGGCACTCAACGCTAGGCACTCGCTGAAACGAAGAGCACGCTCAAAGCGCGCCCTCAATTCTGAGGCCAGCCCGCCCCGGCGCGAGCTGAGAACAAAGCGTGCTGCTCCTCCCAGCCGGTCAACTCGATGACCTCGAGAGACTCAAGTCCTGCGTTAGCCAGTGCCTCTGCCGCCGCTTCGTACTGCTCGTTCTCGCCGCCTGCGGAGACTCGCTCGGAGGCGCTCTTCAGTGAGAGGAGGGCAAGGCCACCTGGGGCGAGGAAGTTTTTCGCCGCCGCCAGGAACAGGTCGACCTGCCCCGCCTGAGAGACATCTTGGAACAGCCAGGGCACTCGATTGGGAAGCCATGGGGTGAGAGTCTCGGGTTTTCTCGCATCGGCAAGAACCGGCAGCAGACCGGGGCGCGCCTTCGCCAGTCGGATCAAATCTCTAAGACAGCGAGGTGAGATATCCACCGCAACGATTTGGCCGCCGAATTCATTTCCTTCCCCACAAAGGTGGTCGTGAAGATGGGATATCGTCGTTCCATGTCCCGCCCCGAGATAGAGAACCGATGCGCCCTGCAAAGGCAACAACTCAGCCGGCTCTCCTTTGGTACGGAGAATTCCAGCCGCCAACTTCGATGTTCGGGGTGACCAATGCCGCCACTCTACGCCTCGCTCTCGCTTCAGGCTCTCGTTCCGAACCGCGACCCCCTTGACCGCATTACGAGTCCACAGGCCACGCCCCTCGATACGAACTGAACTGCTGACCTCACGGATGCGTCGACGATGCCCTCGCGCCATTCAAACTACACCTTACCGTCGTCGAGGCTTCGGGTGACGCTGCCTTATCCCCTGCACCCTCGCCTCCACTTCGGCGACCTCCGATTCTCCCCACGGTTGCCCCTCGAATGCATCGAGACGGGCACAGATTGAGATTTTGCCAGCGAGCATTCGAGAGATTTTCCCCCGTACCCAGCGAGGTGAACGGCAGACCCACGGATGTTGGAAGATGTGACCGTGTTTCGGTACGGGAATACCGCTTCTCAAGTGAAGGAAGAAGCTGGTTTCAGCGCCGAGGACCTGGACTGTCCCTGATGGCAGACGAGCGAGTCGCATTCTCCCATGGGCTGCCGTTGACAGTCGGGCCGCCAGACGCGGCCCAATCAGAGCGGAGGTTGAGGGCAAGTGTTCGAGAGTCAGGACACGGGTTGCATCCTCGACTTTCCTTATTCGAGATTCAACTTCCACGACACCTTCCGACCAATCGCACAACGCCTGCCACTCGGAATCGGAAATGCCCGCTTCGGCTGGAACCGTTCCGAGTACCGCCGCAGCATCCTCGAGTGAAGAGGCTGAGGCGAGGGCGCTCGGAATTCGACTGCGCTCAGCGTCGATGTCGAGTTCAGGGAGAAAAAGTCCAGCCCATTCGACTACACGCGCCTCGAGAGTTGTCCAAGACGCCCTCAATTCATCTCCAGCCCGAACAAGATGTTCCAACCGACGGTCGGGGTCTCCAGCAGCATCAGCCACACCCTCTTGAGCGATGAGGAGAGATGCCTGCTGAATCAACTCAGTCTCATCAGCGTCGAGAGGCGGCCACTCGCCGGGAGCGAGGTCATAGTTAGCGATGGGCACCGCATCGGGGAACCTTTCGAAGAGACGACGCGCCTCATCGGTCATCCTGCCAGCAGTCAACCGTGAAATCCGTTGGGCGACGGACGCTGGGCTGCGCCTCGCATCCCAAATCGATTCGTCAACGATCTCGCCGTCGCCGTCAAGAACGCGTGCGAGGCGCCAATCCCAGCAGATGCGCATGTGCCGCCCACAGGGTGCTCCTTGTAAAGTAAAGAGGCGAAGAAAATGGACCGACGGAGCCCCGATTGGGAGTTTTTCCAGCAGGTTTGCGAATCTGCTTATCCGTTGGGCTTAAAGGCAGGAAGGGTACCGCTGATACATCGGAGCGTGGAACAATCTTCTGTCCAGAATGTGGAACACTTGCCTTCCCTGAGTCTGATGGCAGCATCAGGTGTCCAAACGGCCGCTGCAGTTATGTTGGAGCGGCGAAGAAAACGGTTCGCCTAAACAGTGGCGAAGAGATTGACACGAGTGATGCCCGGTCAAAATCTGAAGCTAGCAGCCTCAAGCATCTTACCGAAGTGATTGATGATTCCGAGCAGCACAGAGGTGTCTTGACCACAGGGATGTATGTCTGCCCCAAGTGCGAAGAGAACGATGTTTACGCTGAACTGAAACAGACCCGCGCTTCTGATGAACCCGAAACTAGGATTCTATCTTGCAAGTCGTGCAATCACGGCTGGCGTGAATACTGAGCGACGCTTGCTGACGCTCTCCGAAGTGGGGGGGGGGGGTTGTGAGAGCTATTCACAATTCTCAGGCATCGCCTTCGACC
>CAZPJQ010000035.1:0-13359 GCA_964586945.1 uncultured Candidatus Poseidoniales archaeon | reverse complement strand
CTCAATCGGGGACGGGCCGCTTGGTTGGGACTCCATCCACTTCGAACTGAGCCACACAATTACAGCGGACGGGCGTGACCTGTATGTCGATTGGATGGTCACAGCCAACTCGACAACCTTCACAGGAACCTCTCTCTCCTTCCTCGTTGAGATGTCCGAAAATGATACTCGCCTAGTAGACCAGTATGGTGCTGTGTTCGTGCACCTCACTTCGGAGGATTGGCATATTAGCAGCGTCTCTACATTTGGTACCTCGAATGAGGATATGTCGTTTTCCAAGAGAGATAGCGAAGGGGAGGACTACTGGTCAGCTAGCAAGGAGCATGGCGATGAATTACCCAATGTGAAGGTGATTCTCTCTTCCACGGTATTGGGGGATGGCAGCGGCTCCAATGAGGTGCCTGAGCCACCGGTTGACCATCTTCCGGACTGCCAGCTCACTTGGAATCATGTTGGCGATGAAGTGGCCAATCTGATTACCGAGGAGTTGACTGGAAACTACGACCTTGAACTTGAGCCGGGTTCATACGAACTAGTATTCCAGTGCGTTGACCAAGATGGTGACGACATCGATGTGATTCTCTCTTCCCAAGATGTGGTTCTGACTGCCATAGGGAACCAACTCACCCGTGATTACACATTCATTGTTGATGATAACATGAGTTCACCGCTCCAGTTCACTATCTCATGGACTTCCAACGGAACCACCGGACAACTCAGCCTTGAGATCCAAGAGTCTAACCGGCCGATTCTCGTTCTTCCCGACGGACAGGAAATCCCCGGATTCACGACTGTTCTAGCCACCCTCGGCCTGTTGGGCGCCGCCTTCGTCCGGCGTGACTGAACTCTACCTCAACCAATGGGGCTGAACTTTTCCTCCAATGCTTGGTTCACGCCAGGTGCCACCTCTCGCAACGCTCCCCAAGGGCCGTGCTCCTCAAACAACTCCGCTAGCCGAACAGCCGCCGAATCAGACAGCTCGCGATAGGCGAGTGCGCTCCGAGCCGTCTGGAGGAGTGCAGTGTGTGGAAGCGCATGGGCGAGGCAAAGGTGGATTGGTCCGAGAATTCTGTCGTGTAAACCCAACTTACGAATCGGGTCGCGTGCGTTACGCTCGATTGGGTCTCGGATGGTTTCATCCTGATATTTTCCGAGGGCCCGTTCACACCAGTCGGTCTGTTCAGCAGCATCGAAACCGTACTCGATGACAAGCGCTGTGGATGCTTCCTCGCCTACCTGGCGAGCGGTGGTGGCGATTTCGGGATCGTTGGCAGCGTCGGCCAGCCATTCGTAACCCTTCTCTGCACCGAGATAGCAAACCGCTGCGTTGATGGCGTTGTAGGTGTACAATTTTCGAGTCAGTTCGATTGAGAATTTAGGCTTCGGCTCAAAGCCCAATACCGAAGCGAGCAACTCTGGCCGTCGTAGCGCGTCTGCGTCGAGGGGCAGCGTCCAATGGTCCTGCACCTGAACCGTCAATGGCCCGAACTCAGCCACCTGCTGTGGGGTTGGCTCAATGCAAGAGCGCAAGACCTGCGCCTGTGCGATGCCGACTCTCGAAGAGGAGATGTGCCGCCTCACGAGGGCGGCAGGTGCTGGATGGTTCTCGGCGAGAATGATGTCGACATCCCGCTCCAATCCCGAAACGCTCGATGCCCACCTCTCAAGGCCGTTGGCGCCCAGCGATGTGAGGATGAGAGAGGTCTCCTCCAGCCGCCAAGAATCGGTGGAAGCGGTGTAGCCTGAAATCGTCTCGACCTCCCCTGTCCCGAGATTGCAAATCGAATACGAACCAGCAGATAGGGCCTCGACCAATGGAGCATTGGAATCGACGAAGTGGATTCTCCAGCCCGCCCGGAGGAGAAGTTGTGCGAGAAAACCCCGACCCACCTTTCCGGCCCCGAAAATGACCGCCAGAGGATGTTGGGCGAGTTTGGCCACGCCGAGTACGCTGACCTCCTGACCCGCCCTGAGTGTCGCACCGCGTGTCTCGACCAGTTGAGGAATCAGCGCTAGCCCGCCACCGATCAGCAACTCACCCTCGGGAAGCCGCTCTCGAATCTCATCGATTGGATAGTTCAACTCTCGAATCGCCTTCCATGCCGGGCCGGGAAACTTCGGCTCGACCCCCTCTTCGGAATCGAGGTCCAACCCCCGGATTTTTTCATTTTCCAATTGGGAAATGAACTTTTCAACCCCCTCACGGCTCGGAGGTGCCCCAAACATCTCGGAGAGCGTCCCTCCGCCCGTCGAGGTCGCATTGTAGCAGAGGGCGGGCAACCTTCCAAGCGCTGGCAGCCAACTCAAGTCGGACACAGGCTCGCCACCGACCAAGCCGATGTGCTCGCTCGTGTTGGCGAGATTGAACAAATCGCCGCCAACCGCGCCGAGCCCCAAGACGCCGGCGGAGAGGTCGTCGCAGCCGCAAATCACCTCGGCGCCGACTGAAATTCCTGAGAGCGCAGCCCCCTCTTCAGTGACGGTCCCACTCACCTCCTCTGGAAGGTGAAAGTGGCCTGTTCCGGAATAGCCGCGCATCGAGCGGCTGTCACGACCGACCACACCGCTCAACTGCCAGTTCAGCAAATCCTTGAGTTGTACCGCCACGCCATCTCCGACAGGACCGTTCTCCCCCTCCCATTGAGCCAACCTTGAGGGCACCCACGCCCGCGTTGGAGGGAGAATGTGGTCGTTTTCGACCGGACGATCGCACCCCTCGGGCAACTCATCGAACCAGTGTATGGAACGGCCAACGATTTCGCCATCGCGAATCACAATCGCTGAAGGGCCATGCCCGGTGATACCGACCCTCGTCACCACTTCCCCGCGGCTTCCGAGCCACCCGCGAAGGTTCTCCCAAACGCCCTCGGAAGAGGGCCATGACTCCATGTCCCACTTACCAGCATTGTTGAGCAGCAGCACCTTCGTGGCGCTGGTTCCAACATCAATTCCAAGCGTCAGCGGAGAGCGCATTCCGTGAGAGGAGGCACCTTCCATGCCAACCCGTGGGAGGTCTGAGTCCATTGGAGGTTTGCCCTGTCGCCTACCAAGAAAAGCCCGTTTCAAGGAACGTTGTCAGGTCCGTCTGGCCAAGGAATGGGAGCCCAACCTAGCGCCGAAGCCCCCGGTTCAAGGTCGACGAATCTACCCGGCGAATCCGATTGTGCGGCTGTCAGCAGGTAACCGAGAACTGCGGGATGCCCCTCACACGAGGCTGGCTCCCACTGGCTCAAATCCGCGACCACGGCGCACGAGAAGAACTCAGCTGCATCAGCCTGCAGAAAGGCGGTCGCCTGAAGTCTCCCGCCACGCCCCCAATGCAACGATTCATCGGGAATCACTGTGCCAATCCTTACCGCCAGCACGGTCATTCCGTGCTCCCTCGCATAGTGCTCGCCGAGCCGTTCCGCGTAGACCTTGCTCTCACCATAGGTGCTGGTCGTCGAAACTCCGTGGCTAACTCCAAGGAGTTGCCCCTCGAGAGAACCCCCTGCATCCAACTCAGACTCCAACCCGACCTGCACGAGCCCCGAGGATGACAAGACGACTCTCTGGACTCCACACGCCACCGCGTTCCACATCAGCGAATTGGTCACTTCGACATTGTTTCTCATCATGCTCTCGTCGGGGTTGGACGGGTTCGCATCGGCCGCCAGATGGACTATGACTTTACAGCCGTTGAGCATCTCCTGCCAATCTGCAGTCGACGCTGAAGCCAGGTCCGAATGGATGTCGACTCTGCTTGGAGCAGCCTCATCTTCGACATTTCGGCCTCCCTCTAGCCAACGCTCATGCGGCAGGTCGATTCCAACCACTTCGTGACCATCAGCGCGCAGCCTGTCGACTACAACGCCGCCGATGAGCCCGGCCGCACCCGTCACTACGATTCGCATCTCACAACAGCATCCGATAAGGCGGCATCGTATTGACCTCTCGCCAAGTCGGTCAATCATGGCTGATGGGAAAATTCCGATTGCTTTAGCAATCGCAGCCAGCCTGCTACTCGTCAGCATGGCGGGTGCCGGCGCTTGGTTCGCCATGCAACAGAAACCCCCCACCACTTCGGAAGACACTGGCGAAGGAGAAGATGAACCTGAGCCCGAGACCGAGCCACCAGAGGTAATCGTCTGTGCCTACGACGAACGCAATGTTCTGAGCGATGACCATTCGACCGTAATCGACTGTGAGAAGATAATCCCGCCATCCAATGCGACCTTTGGCCAGAACGCAATACAAGTCACACGGGGAAGTCTGACAGACATCACCTATTCTGCTGATGGCGACCCAGCCAGCAACCTCACAATCGACTGTGAGGGCGATGCAGGTACCCTCCGATTCAAGAACGATTCAACATTGACGGTGTTCGCCTACGAGATGGGCAACATGTCCTGCACCGTTGGAATCGGAAATGCTGCGGGATTTGCGAACATCACCATCGAAGTGTCGATCGTCGACATGGCTCCACACCAACTCAACTACTCACCCGATGCTCACATCTTGACCAAAGGAGACCCATTCACCCTCACCCCGACTTGGCAGAGAGGTGAGCCGACAGAATGGATTTCTGAGCCAGCTCTCCCCGAAGGACTGTCACTTCGAGATGATGGAGTCATCATTGGTGCTCCAACGGCACTGACAGCAGCGACAACCCATCTCATCACAGCCTCAAACGACGAAGGGGAAACTTCGGCCAATCTGACCTTGACGGTTCACGACAGCTCTCCCTCTTCTACATCATACGCTGAGGACGACCTCTTGCTGACCATCGACGAGGAGATGGTGGACATCCTGCCTTCGCACTCTGGCGGCGTAGTGATCGCCTGGCAGATTGACCCGGCGCTGCCATTGGGACTGAACTTTGCCAGCGCTACCGGTAGAATCTCGGGGACTCCGCTCGAACTCTACGAGCGAACTGCGCATTTCGTCTATGGCAACAACAGCGGCGGATTCGATGTCACGGTCGTATACATCACTGTGAACGACCATCCAGTCGCATCAATCGACTACAACGGAAGCAACGAAATAGACCTCATCTTCGGCTTCTCGACCTACGACATCACTCCAACCACAACAGGTGGTGCCCCGACTGATTGGGCCATCGAGCCCGCCCTCCCCGAGGGCCTCTCCCTCGACAACGGGTCGGGCCGAATTTGGGGGAGTGCTGACACCATCACGCCGTGGACCAACCACACCGTCTGGTCAAACAACAGCGGCGGTTCGTTCTCAGTATGGCTCAATGTTCGCATCGCCAACATGACACCCGACAACATCAGTTGGGATGGCGGAACCGGACATATCCTAGCCGCCAACCAATCTGTGACGATTAACGCCCTCAACGCAGGCCCAGTAATCGACTACTGGGGAATCTCACCGGCCCTCCCTGATGGCCTCGTATTCTCTACCACCAACGGTAGCATCAGTGGCATTCCTGTCGGTCGTGACGGTGTGAATATCTCTCGCCACGCATGGACCACCCACACCATCTACGCCAACAACTCTGGTGGCTCCCTCGCCACCATCCACACCTTCGCTATCCACGACCTGGAAGCTGACAACGCAGACCTCACCCGCCGTTCAGTCGGCTATGTCGACTACGGCAGCTCTTGGCCTTCGCTCATCCTGCCGATTGGAGAGTGGGCGTTCTCGCTCGGGGTTGACTACGCCAATCTCCCAATCGCCTCTGCCGGCCACGCTGAGAAGGGCCGAATCGTCGGCTTCGGCCACGAAACCATGGTGGCGCGCTCGGGAACCGACAACCGCGCCAACCTAAGCCTGAATGCCCTTGATTGGGTGTGCGATGGAGTTGGGAAGACCGTGGGGTTGGAGAGTTCGTTCAACGGTTGGCAGAGCACCCTGTTAGCCGAGGGCTATGCGGTCGTCACCAGCGCGACTCCGGCCGACCTGGTAAATCTCGACTGCTTCGTGACTGAATTTTGGAACAGTTATTCCGACTTTGAAAACCAGCAAATCGTCGACTGGCTGACCAACGGTGGGGGCCTCGTAATGGGTGGCCACTCATGGTACTGGTCCTACTCGAACAGTGATGTCGCACACAACTACCCGGGCAACAAAATAGCCAAGCAAACCGGACTTTTCGTCTCGGCCTCATCGGGCTCTGCTCGCTTCATTGCGAGTGAGACCGGTTGGGGCGAACTCTACCGATTGCACGGATCTCTGCCGTTCATCGAAGAGCATGTCGCTGGTACCCAGATGATGACCCAAACGGATGCTGACATCGCCGCCACGACTGTAAATCTCTGCGTTTCCAATCTTCCTCTCGACTACACAGGTGTCTGGTCCTCACTCCGAGCGATGAGCAACGCGACAGGCTGGATACACATCGATTCCAACAACCAATACACGATGAACGACGACGAGGTCGACGACCTGATACTCAACATCCAAGAGCAACTAATGCTCAAACTTCCCGTCGACGAACTCGATGCCCACCCCTCCCACGCCTCCTTCCCCGGAACGGTCAACGCCACAGCCCCTCGACCTACTAGAACCGTCCAAATCGACGGCAACTTCAGCGGCCTCCCTAGCCAGTTCGGCTACGCCAACGCCCGCTCCGCCGGCCGGATGAGCACGGGCATGTACGCTCCTGCGGGCGAGGTGGTCAACATCACGCTGCCACAGAGTGTCGTCGGGCAGGGAGTCTCGATTCTTGTCGGAGCGCACTCCGACTCCCTGTGGGGAAAATCGGCTCTCTCCCGCCACCCGAAGATTACTCGTGGATGGTCGGTCAGCAACACTTCGGTCCAAGTCGGCAACGCCTTCGGCGGCCCCATCTACATCACAGTCGCTGCGGGAAAAATACTCGGTGACTTCAATGTCACTATCGAGAACGCCGTCGACATGCCACACTACATTCACGGCGTCACCGATGTCCACGATTGGCAGATGTTCCTTCGGGGTTCTCCAGCGCCAATCGCCGAACTACAATCTGATTATTTCATCCTCACAATACCATCGTGGGGAATCCGCAACCTCGACCTCCCGAATGTCACCATGGAGTTCTGGGATGATGCCCTGCAGATGGAGCACAACCTCAGCGGTTTCACCCCTTGGCCGCGGGTGGAGCGAGCAGTTTTCGATGTGCAAATCTCCGCCGGTTGGATGCACTCCGGTTACCCTTTCATGGCTCACACGGCGAGTGTTAACGGTGTGGTGAATGGAAGCTACATGAGACAGAATGGCGATTGGGGGATGTTCCACGAATTGGGTCACAACCATCAGTGGATGTCCTCAACCCTACCCGGAACGACCGAGACCACCTGCAACATCTACTCGGTGAAGTTGATGACTGAACTTGTTGGTGTAAATCTCAGTCAAGGACACAGTGCGCTCAACACCCAATCAAGGAACAGCAGAACAGAGACCTACTTCAGCGGTGGCTCGCAAATCAGCCAATGGAGCGTCTGGACAGCCTTGGAGACCTACCTCCAAATCCAAGAGGAATTTGGTTGGGAACCGTTGACTGCGGCGTACCAAGAGTACTACTACAACCTCACAAGCCAGCCTTCGGGCGATTCCGCTGAATTCAATGAATACGCCAAATGGATATCCATCAAGACGGGATACAACATGACTTCCTACCTCGCTGCCTGGGGCTTTCCAATTACCGAGCCGACACAAAACGCGGTCGACCACCTCCCGGTCTGGACCACAGACCCCCTGCGTGGTTGGGTCTTCGAATACGACCCTGAAACCATCTATGAGGTGGCCAGCAATGTCACCAACAGCAAGGCTGACTTGGAGTGGATAATCAACGACAATGGAACCAACACGACTTGGTTGATCTGTTGGGGGCAGTCGGATGGTGGCATGAACGAGGCGAATTGGGACATCTGCGAGTTGCTTGGAACTAACTTGAGTGCTGGCGGGGCCGGTCACCCGCTCGGCGGCCTAATGCCGCAGGCCGACTACTATTGGCGACTCTCTGTAACAAACGGCAACGGTCAGTGGTGGGACGACTCGACTCGCTCATTCACCACAACTTGAACCTCATTTCAATTATACCAACTAGCGATTCTCCTGTAGGAGAATCTTCATGACATAGACCAATCATGAGCCCACAAGGTCGGTCAAGTGGCTACGATGATGATTCAAAAGTGGCAGACCGTTCTCATGTTTGCGATTTGCGCAAGCATGTTGAGTGTGTCATGGGTATCATTCCTTGAAAATAACGCAGACCCATCAAACGACGGTTACCAAGCAGAACTTGAGTTACTGCCGCCAAAGATGTCAACGAATGTTCCCACTATCATATCGTTCAACACAACATGGACTGTAGCCAATTCACCTTACTACCTAAACGGTCCTGTATCTGTGCAGCAAGGTGTTCGACTCACGATTGATCCGGGTGTCAATGTATACGCAAATACGACCAACTCCTCGATGCTCATCCACGGGGAACTGCACTCGCTGGGGACCGCTGCTAACCCAGTCTTCTTCGGAGTCAACCCCTCGACGTCCTGGACACAGAATTCGGGATACTGGGGCGGGATTCAGGGGCAGACTCCGAACCAGGGAACCGACTCTCTGCTCATGCGCAACACAACTGTGTCAGGGCCCACATGCTACTGGTATACGCCGGGCCAGTCCTCAACCGGATACAGCAATCTCTTCAACTTCCAATATTTCTTCAGATCCAATGCCGATGTGATCGTCGACAATGTCACCATGAAGGATGGAAAGGAGGTGAGGATACGAACCGACAGCAGTCAATTCAATGACTACTCCATCACAAATCTGACCTTCGAGAATATTTCCTACATCCAGGCAGATGAGGGCAACTTTGGATGGATGTCCCGTACCGGAAACTGGAGAGATGAGGTCACTGTCATTCGTAGCGGCGTCTATATGGAAAATGCAGTATATTTCTCCACAACTAATTCGTATGGACACAACCACATGTCGCTATTCAATGGCTGGGATTTTATTGAAAGTGATGTGATATTGCAAGCATCATCAACCCCTTGGACTCCAACAACAAACAATCCGGCGTGGATTAGTGGCTCATTCACCGATACACATGTCAGATTGTATTCCAGTAGCGGTTGGTCAGGACCCCTGCTACTCAAGGGTTCGACATTCAACGCCACGGGATCACCGTCAGCCACCGCCTGGCCGTACTCACAGTACGCCAGCCAGAGGGGGAGCGCCTTCATCACCGCCGGCTCCTCATCGTACGGCAAGTGGACGGTCGAGAACAGCTCGTTCGCCCCGACCAACGGATGGACCGGAATCGATTACACCTACAGCGTAGGTCATATGACTGCGCCATACAACTGGTGGGGCACAAACAACGCTTCATCCATAGATGCCCTGATTGAGGATATGCTCGACAACAATGGCGGGGGATGGGTCAACTACTCACCGTTCTACACATCGGCTGCAATGAATCAATTGGACTGGAATGGAACTAGTCCCTCCAATATCCCACTTGGTCGAGAACTGTCGGGAACCCTATTCTTCTCGAAGACCATGACATTGAACAACTCACCATACTATTTGGTTGGCCCTTGGACCATAGCGCCGGGAGTTCGGCTCACGATTGATCCGGGTGTCAATGTATACGCAAATACGACCAACTCCTCGATGCTCATCCACGGGGAACTGCACTCGCTGGGGACCGCTGCTAACCCAGTCTTCTTCGGAGTCAACCCCTCGACGTCCTGGACACAGAATTCGGGATACTGGGGCGGGATTCAGGGGCAGACTCCGAACCAGGGAACCGACTCTCTGCTCATGCGCAACACAACTGTGTCAGGGCCCACATGCTACTGGTATACGCCGGGCCAGTCCTCAACCGGATACAGCAATCTCTTCAACTTCCAATATTTCTTCAGATCCAATGCCGATGTGATCGTCGACAATGTCACCATGAAGGATGGAAAGGAGGTGAGGATACGAACCGACAGCAGTCAATTCAATGACTACTCCATCACAAATCTGACCTTCGAGAATATTTCCTACATCCAGGCAGATGAGGGCAACTTTGGATGGATGTCCCGTACCGGAAACTGGAGAGATGAGGTCACTGTCATTCGTAGCGGCGTCTATATGGAAAATGCAGTATATTTCTCCACAACTAATTCGTATGGACACAACCACATGTCGCTATTCAATGGCTGGGATTTTATTGAAAGTGATGTGATATTGCAAGCATCATCAACCCCTTGGACTCCAACAACAAACAATCCGGCGTGGATTAGTGGCTCATTCACCGATACACATGTCAGATTGTATTCCAGTAGCGGTTGGTCAGGACCCCTGCTACTCAAGGGTTCGACATTCAACGCCACGGGATCACCGTCAGCCACCGCCTGGCCGTACTCACAGTACGCCAGCCAGAGGGGGAGCGCCTTCATCACCGCCGGCTCCTCATCGTACGGCAAGTGGACGGTCGAGAACAGCTCGTTCGCCCCGACCAACGGATGGACCGGAATCGATTACACCTACCAGAACAACCGCATGTCAGCCCCATACAACTGGTGGGGAAGTAGCAATCGCACCATCATCGACGGCCTCATCGAAGACATCAATGATAACAACGGCGGGAACTGGGTGAACTATTGTCCGATGTATGACACTCCTGCGATGTCAACGCTCTCAACCGACTGCACCCGCATCCGCGTCGACTTCTCAAACCCGCTGAACGGGAGTTCGCAAGTCGGATACAACCTGACTGTCAACTACAGTCATCTCATGGTTTCAGTGGGGGATTGGCGTCTCGACGGGAACTGGCATTCACTGTTCAGCACCTCGGCAAGTCAGGTGACCTTGACGGGCCTTAGCATGGGGTGGCACAACCTGTGCGCGACCGTGTCCGGGGTAGGAAACCAGCAAGCAACATTTTGCCTGAGCTTCCAGATGACTCCCTATTTCCCAATCGCTGACATCACCTCTCCAGCCAACGGAACTGTCCTTCCCACAACACAGAATACTCAAATCATCCAGTACAATGTCTCAAATGTCACTTCAGGAATTTGGCGGTTGAATGGCCTCAACATCGGCGCTGTGAACATCAACGCCACCTCGGTCCAGGTCACCGGACTGGTCTACGGAAACAACTCAATCTGCCTCATCGGCTACGGACTGAGTAACCTCGTCGACACTGATTGCATCTCGATTTGGCGCACCTACCCAGCGGTCTCCGTAGTCATCTCCGACCCACTTGATGGGGAATCCGTGTACAGCCAAACACTGATCGTCGTCTATGCGACCTCAAATGTCACCTCGGCCAAATGGTACCTCGATGGCTATGACTTCGGTCAAGTGATTCTGAACCAAACCTCGCGAACCTTCCCGGCCCTATCGTGGGGTAACCACACCGTCTGCATCTCGCCAGTCGGTCTTGATGGTGCACACCCCGATGTCTGTGCGAGTGTCACGATGGTGGCACCGCCGCTGGAAGTGACAATTATCTCGCCTGCAAATGGCACCTCCGTGCTGGCCGACCAAGTCACCATCAACTATGCCATCACCAATGCAACGGAAGGCAATTGGACGCTCAATGGCAACTCGGTGATGGGCGTCACTCTGTGGAGCCAACAGGTGGTCATCCTCGACCTTGACGCTGGATCCAATGAAATATGCATCGACGCCTTCGGACTCGACAGTCAGAACCTGTTGCGATGCGTCACCATCTTCGGCCAGATGTTGGACAGCGATGCCGACGGCGTCCCAGACTACTCAGACTACTGTCCCGACACACCACATGGTACGCTCGTCACGAGCGATGGCTGTACCGACCCGACCAGCGACCTCGATGGTGACGGTGTGCCAGACCTGACCGACCTCTGTCCAGACACGCCTCTGGGCGCAGTGCCAAACGCTACCGGCTGCGGTCCGAGCCAGCGGGACACCGATGGTGACGGGATCAATGACGCGGATGACGCCTGCAACGGTACCGCGCCCGGAGCGACAATCGACGAGACCGGTTGCGCCGACAGCCAAGTCGACAGCGACGGCGACGGCGTCTCTGACGACAGCGACGCCTTCCCGCTCGACCCGACGCAGAGCACCGACCGCGATGGTGATGGCTACGGTGACAATGCATCAGGCAACTCACCAGACCACTTCCCTGACGACAGCACACAGTGGGCAGACTTCGACCACGACGGTTGGGGTGACAATCCGCTGGGCAACGACCCGGACAACTGCCCCACCATAGCTGGTGTCTTCGATGGTGAATTCGGCGTAGGGTGCCCAGCGGCCTCTGGCGGGAACGGCACGGGTAACCAGGACAACCAGACCGGTAACGGGACCGAAGAACCGACTGAATGTCCAATCTGTGGCCTGAACATCATCATGCCCAGCCACACTGATGTGAATGTCACGGTGGAGTTTGAAGCGGATGACCAGTACATGCTCGGCGCCAGCACCTACCAACACCACAACTACAGTTGGGACTTCGGAGACGGAAGCAATGCGAACGGCGCCAAGGTGAACCACAACTACAGCGCGGTGCCGGATGGCAGCAGGCATCAAGTCACCCTATGCGTGGAATTCGAGGATGGCCCCACTGAATGCCTAACTAAATTCATCATGATAACCGAGGACTATGTCCCTCCAGGCACCGACAATCAGAACGGGGACGGCTCCGACCAAGCGACGAGCAGTGGCGGCGGTTCGTTCCTTGTCGGCGGCTTTGCAGCCTTTGCTGCCTTCATACTCGGATTGCTCCTCGCAACGCTCGCCGTTCTCAAGATTAACTCAGGCAACGATGAGGAGGAGGAGGATGCGGCGGCAGGTGAAATCTCAGCAATGCTTGCCGCGGAGTTAGATGCACCCCTGTTAGAGGAGGAACTTCCGGTAAGCAGCCCAGCACCAACTGGGATGGCTGAGGCGGAGACTGAGGAACTGGGAAGCAACACTGACGATGACGGATACGAATGGAACGAGAATCCACCAGGCTCCGGCAACTGGTACTACCGTGAGACTGGTAGCGATGAATGGTACCCTTGGGAGCAGTGACCACATTTTCCAGAACGGCAACATTCATCGCTGAATCCCGGCGTGGGACTACGAAGTTCGACATGCCTCGTACGCGTCACGCAGCGCTCCTTGGAGCGCTCTTCGTTGCACTGTGCACGATTTCATTGCTGCACGCTGACACCGTGCCAGCCACCTTGGCCATACCTGACGCCGAGGGCGCACCGGACTACCTTGAGACTACGAGTGGGCGTGGTAACTCCGACCTCATCATCGACTACATCTCAGCTAGTTGGACCACATCTGAAGCAGGTGAAACTGAGTCCGTTAGTGTCAGGATAGAAAACCAAGGAACGGACTCTACCGGCTCGTTCTACTGGGGCATCTACCTCTCAACTGACACCACCATCACCACCA
>CAZPJQ010000034.1:0-13647 GCA_964586945.1 uncultured Candidatus Poseidoniales archaeon | reverse complement strand
TGGCTGGAGATGGAACAGGTCGTGAACCGTGATACTGCACCCAACCTGCAGTCCAACCGGAATCAGATGCGCCTGCTCTTGGTCGGTGATGTGAACCAAGTCGACTTGCCCCCCATCAAAGCCTTCCAAAACCGCCCGCTGAATCGCCTTCGGGTTGCTCTTGCGCCTCCTCCACCAACGAGTCAACGGATTTCCACCGAGCGGATACTCCATCACTCCGGCCAATTCGTAGCCGGGAATCACCCCCGCCTTCAGCCGATCTACCAACTCGTGATGCGCTCGGCCAAGCCCGCTGGCGCGGGGCAACGCCCCGCCTCGCACGACTAGAACTCGCCTCGCCATCGCTCACGCGAGCCCATGCCGATATTAAACGAGCAAGCGGCCGAGCATCCATGGGCGGAGGTTCGACACCACTTCCACGGCTCCTCGTCGTGAAGGGAACCTTCGAGCAGTTTGGCGGCGCAGAACGGGACCTGTTGAACAACCTGCAAGCGTGGTCGAAGCACTTCGATGTGATTCTCGCCAGCCTGAACCTTCCCGATATCGCCCGCAAAGCATTGGAAGAGGATGGAATCCCCTATCTCACCCCAGCCTTTGAGTGGCAAGTCCCCAGAGGTGGTTGGGCGGAGTTTCGTGCCACTGCGAGTAAGCAGGCGGGGCGAAGGTGGCTCTCGATGTTGGAGTTCAGCGAACAGGGCGGCGGCCTGCGGGAAGTCTTGGCAAATGTTGAGGCAATCCATGTCACCAGCGGAGTGGGCTCACTCGAATTCACCGGCCTCGCGCCAACCCATGTCCCACTCCACTACTACTGCCTAGAACCTCACCGCGGCCTCTACGAAGATGTCCTCCACAGGACCCTTGAAGGCACCCCGAAACGAAATCTGACGCTGACGCACCTTCTGTTAGGCAAGCAACGCAACCGCGACCGGCGGGGCGTCCAATGGCTAGACAGGCGAGCAAAATGTACGATATCCGGTAACTCTGACTGGATTAAAGAGCGGATTTCCACTGTTTACGGAATAGATTCGGGGATTCTCCTGCCGACCGTCGACCTCTCGGTCTGGCAGCAAGAGGATGGGGCGGACAAGATGGATGGCGAAGAAGGAAGCGCTGCCGACTATGTCGTGACCATCGGCGGAACTTCCTATGTCAAGGGATCTTGGGACACTCTCGAAATGCTCGCTGGAACCGGTCTTTCTCTGGCCCTTGTGGGCGGAGGAGCGCCCGCAGACCTGCACAAGTTGAGGGCGCGGGCGGCAGAATTAGGCGTCGAATTGGATGTCCAACCCCGCCTCGCCCAGCAGGAATTGGTCGACTTGGTCCGCGGTGCTCGGGCGGTTGTGAGTTTGGCCCGCAACGAGCCCTTCGGATTGACTCCCATCGAGGCACAGGCGGCCGGAACCCCTGCGCTGATGGTTGACGAGGGCGGATTTCGGTTCACCGTGGCAGATGGTGAGAGTGGCCGTCTACTTCCACGCGGTGACTGGTCGGCATGGCACGCGGCACTCAAAGAGGCGGCAGAGCCGGCAACTCGAGCCCGCTGGGCAAAATCCGGTCGAGCGAACATCGAGCAGATGGGTTTGACACCCGACCACCAAGCAGCTGCCCTGGCTAACATCCTGTGCCCCAAATCGGCAACCGATGAAGAGGAGTGAAATGCAAGCCGAAGAGGCCAGCGAACCTCTCTCTCGAAATCTCACTCGTCTGGAAGACGACGGGCCTTTGGTTGCACGAACAGAACCACACAAAGTGCCGTAACCCCAAGTATGAGCATCAGGATGGAGCCGACCATCCCGACTTCAGGTGAGGCAGCGAAATCGGGGAATATCGGAATCAGGTCGGTAACCGTCTCGCCGCGCGCCAGCTCTCCTCCGATTGAAGAGAGCGTCATCGTGACGAGGAAGGCGACAATGGCGATGGCACCCTGAAGAATCGCCAATGGTCTGTTGGCCCACAGACCCGGTCCAAGCGTGATCCGCCCGTGCAGGAAACCAAGCCAAAGTCCTACGCAAAGCCCGGAGATAAGCATCTTGTTAGAGGTCAGGGAATTACCATCTCCCGCCGCCAAAATTCCAGTGATGATGGTCGCTGGGATGAACACCAAACCGAGTATCGCACCGTACAGACTAGCGCCATCAAGGCCACCGGCCACCCTGTCACCCAACCTTTGGGAGAGAGAGGGAGAGAGCACCATGAGTGTGCGAAGAAGGGCCGCCGCGGTGGCGAGAACGAGCGAGCCGACGGTCATCTCAACAGACATTGCATGCAATGTTCCTGCTGCAACCATCAGACACCACCTCCAAGGTTTCTGAGGTACTCCTCGCCATAGTGGACCCACTGTTCGTCCGACCAGCCTACCGGTCTGCGCACATCTGAAAGGTCGAGAGACGCAACCACCTCCTGCGCCTCCCCCATCGGCATGCTCGCAAGGTCGCCAAAGACCTCCACGGCTCCGGACTTCCCAATCCCGGCCTTCCTTCCGAGCCTTCGATTGAGAGTGATGCAGAGTGCAAGCGCGGTGAAGAGGATTGCAATCGCCTGCAGTCGGAAAGCCCAATCGTTTGGAAGCGCTTCAGGCGCCTCAAAAGAGAGGGTGAACCAGGCGGAGTTCTCCTCGAACTCATCGTTTTTCAGCACGACGCGATATTGAATTTCCGTTGCCGAGAGCGGAGTTGGAAGTGAGCCGCTCCAATCATCTTCCGAGGCGATGAGGGGGAGGCTTCCTGCTGTTCCATCCGTTGTCTTCCACTCGAGATAGGCGCTCGTAGCGTTGACCGCAGGGACAGTGATTCGGACCGTCTCGCCGACCAGTGTGTTGGTAGGTGGCGCCCAACCGGCTGAAATCTGCGGCTGGTTTTCGGGAACCGGGCCTACCGAGATGAGAATCCCCACCTCATCGAATGCAAGTCGGGCGACTCCGTCTCCACCGTGGTGAATCGAGGTGATGAGCCGATAGTCGCCTTCTGTCTGTGGCGCTCTGAGCGACCACTGTGCAGTAGCGACGCCTGCAGAATTGAGGACCCGCGCCTCGACATAGTTGCCCGCCCCACCTTCGCCGTCGGAGGCAATCGTCCAACCGCCCGCTTGCGGCGTGTCATCAACTCCATGTGTTCCGGTCAGCAGGAAGATTCCGACCAACTTTCTCGCTGAGAGTTCCATCCCACGGGCGCTGACCGTGACAGTCAACGGCCCGCCGACATAGGTCTCGCTGCGGTCTGCCGAAATCGTCAGCTCCGCCGATGAAGGACCTGAAAGCCCGGGATCACCATGGCAGGCACCGCCGCACGCGAAGTCGCGGGTAGAGTCATCCTCCCCACCGGGATTGGCGGTGTTCTCTGGAACCAGAACCACCATCAGCAGAAGAATGGAGAGGAGTAGGGCTCGTCGCATCATGAGTCGCCTCCGAGTAAACGCTCAATCGTCACCGAGCCAAGCGCAGCGAGAGTTGCGAGGACGAACAGGGCCAGCATGAAAACCTCAGCACTACCACTCACATCCTCTCGCACCGGTGACGGGAGATCTCCTGCAGAGAGGGATATCATGACCTGATTCTCGCCTTCGACCGCTCGCCCATTCTCAACGCCGTCAACCAATGCAGTCACTCGATAGGTCGACTGTCCAGAGAAGGGCAGCGGTTCAGACCAGCCTGACTCGCTCACCATCGTCAACATCGTCCAGTCAGTTGCACCGCCCCCATCAGTGACTGACATCCGCCAAACGATGAACTCGGTCTGCCCTCCGGCCCAGCCCCATGAGAGGGTTACTTCGCCCTCGCCGACATCCGCCTCGAGCGCAGAAACGGTCGGTCCAAACACCGTCGTAATCGCCTTGGTCACATTTGAACTGCCGCCATGTGCGTCGAATACGGTCAACTTGACATTGGTGATTCCAAGTGGGAGTTGAATTTCGATTGACGGACCTTCCCTCGTCTGGGCCATACCTCCGTCGTTCCACTCCCAAAGCCATCCGACCACCTCGCCATCAAGATCGCTGGAGATGGTTCCATCGAGTGGGTTCTCCGAATCCGTCATCGGAGTACTTGGGAAGGAGAAGTCAGCGGTTGGAGGAAGGTTTGCGATGGTCGTGGGGGCGCTCTCCTGGGTGACCAAACCTCCCTGACCGTCATTGAGTGTGACCTCGACTACCCACACCTGCCCGACCCCGAGCCACTCCGTCGCCACGGTTGAGTGGTCATTCAATGCTGGAACGCGATAGCCATCACGCTTCCACGAAATCGAAGATTGGATTGGGTCTGTGTCAGCATCTGTAATCTCCATCGAGAGAACCAACTCGTCGAGCGAGGTCACCTGTTCGCCTGCTGTAGTGATCGCAAGTGCGGAAAACCTCGGTGCTGAATTACCAATCGTGAAGAGAATCGAAGGGCTCTCCTGGCCCCAAGAATCACCATCCTT
This sequence comes from uncultured Candidatus Poseidoniales archaeon, assembly GCA_964586945.1. Classification (GTDB taxonomy): domain Archaea; phylum Thermoplasmatota; class Poseidoniia; order Poseidoniales; family Thalassarchaeaceae; genus MGIIb-Q1. The sequence goes on along the minus strand of CAZPJQ010000034.1, from coordinate 9,235 downwards.
CGGAGTGACTTTGGCCTGCCAGACCTGCCCCCTCGTAGTTTCACTTGAGGAGACTGTTGTCTCACCATCCAGCAGGCTCTGTCTCACTCCATCCCGGTACCACACCACTGTGGTCCCCGCCTCCGCATCACCGTCGGTATCGAAGTAATCGTAGGTCACAGTCAGATTGTCGCCACTTGTTGCATTGGTCGGGGAAACCACCAAATTGCTCGTAACAGGCAGGCTGTTCACGATAGTCTCAGACCCCGAAAGTTCCCATTCGGACCAATCGAGTCCGTCGAACACTCTAGCGCGGAAGGACCAGACTTCAGCCTTCGTCGTCGCCGAAGAGGGTAGATTCATCTCATTATACGCGAAATATGGGTCGCTGACACCGAACAGTAACCATTCGATTTCAAAATCGACCTCCGAGTCACCATCAACATCGTTGAACACCCAATTCGCCATCAAGTCCTCGTCCGTGCTCGGGCCAATCGGAGAGAGAGATGCGAAGGAGAGTGTCGGGACATTGTTTGAGGAGAGAATCGTGACCGTTTGACTGGTCACCATGATGCCGATGTCCGTGCCATCCGAAGGGGCGAGCGTGTAGTGCCACTCGTCACCTATCCTCGTCATCAGTTCAGAGACGGTGGTGGAATCGTCAAGCTCAACGATATGATTGCCGTCGAGGAACCAACGAATCACCGAGCCGTTCTCACCATCTCCATCCAAGTCGTTGTAGCTGTAATCGACATTCAAGTTTTCATTCTGTACGGGGGAAGACGGACTGAACCCGGGATATGACGCCGTTGGAGCGCTGTTCTGGATGGTGACGGGGCCTGTACTCACAGAAGTCCCGAAGTCAACCCCATCACAGGGAGTCACCTCAACGGTCCACGACTGACCTTTGACAAGGTAAGAGCCCCCGAAAGCCGTCAGGTCATCAAGCGCCGAGATTGAATTTCCATCACGGCTCCATCGAATCTCCGTGTCGCTCTCCGAATCACCATCGGAATCAGCATAGATGTAGGATATCGACAGCCCCGTCGCCTTTGAGGCATTGCTCGGTAAAATCGCCACATTGGAGGCTGTCGGCGGGTTATTGGTGACTTGCCCCTCCCCCACACTAGTGGTCATGGTCCCCCAATTATCGCCAGAATCCGCCGCCACATTCCCGTTGACGAAATTCACTGCCAAGGCAAAGTTTGCCGTGCCCGAGCCCCCGTAAGGTGCGGTCCAAGTGACCGTCCATGAGCGGGAGTTGGTGTTTGAGTGGGTCGGAGAGTTGCTCACAATCTTGGCGTTTGTGCCGGGATTCGAGAAAATGCCTATGTTGACCGTCAGCGAGAATCCGCCATTGCTCCCCCAAGGAGTTCCAGTTCCGCCAATCGTCAGTGAATATGCCTGCCCCGGAGTGTAGTCACTCGGCAGTCCACTGAGTGACGGTGTGACCCCGCCAGCAGAGCCGTGGCAGGAGCCGCAACCACCGCTTGTGTTCGGTTTTCCTGACTGATATCCGTCAATTGAGGGTGCGAGAAAGAGCAGTGTGAGAAGCGCTGCGAGTGCCAACGCCTTGCTCACACGCGCAACGCCGCCCATGGGGCGGCGAGTCAACAGGGCGATTTGAACCCCTGCGATTGCTCAACCTAGTAGTTCGAAGCGCTTCATAACCGGCCTGTACTCCTTCACTACACAGTTGGCTGCGAAGGTCATTCCCGGTCCCAATTCATCCATATCTGGGTGTTTGACAGATGATGCGAGAATCGAGACCGCGATATCTGTGCCCTCGATGATGCCCTCTATTGTCTTGCCATCCTTGTATTCATCATCAAGCCCTACTCCCATCGTTCTGTGGATGCTATCGATCACAACCGTTACTGGCCACGCACCTGTCAATTCCTCGGTCACCATCTTCGAACGCTGAGTAGAGGTGACGGCTGCCTTCACCCCCTCAACCAAACGAATAAACTCACCTTCTCGGACATCAATCATGGCGCTTGTCATGGGCGGTGCCATCACCACAGACTCTGCTTCCTCGGCACTCTCATCGGAAGGCTCCCCGGATGATTCCACAGCCACCTCTTCGGCCCCTTCCTCAAAGCCGAGCTCAGTGACATCCACGCCCTCGATGTTAGGTCGCGCGTGGGCCTGCTCTTCCAGGTCCGCCTCGCCATCTTCGGGAATCTCCTCATCACCTTTCGAAACTCGATGCGTCGCCGCCAAGCCGACCGCTGCCGCCCCAGCCAATCCGGCCGCTGCCGCCACACCCACCGCAACCTTGTCAGCTCTAGGAATACCGCTCCGAACCTTCGATTCAAGAGAATCCATCTTGGCTGCGAAAGTGGTGCGAATTCTCTCTTGAATCGGTGCTGGCAACTTTTCGATTCGTTCCTCCATCTCATCCTCGGCCATTACCCTCAGTTTGTCGACCTCGCCGTCGAAGTCGGGTTCGGTCGAGAGTTCCTCCACTGCCTGAACGAGGGCTTCGACATCGACCTCAGCGATGCTCTCGGCCGCAAGCGCATCCTCGACCTCGTCCTTGAGATGGTCGAACTCCGCCTCCTCCTCCTCGGAGCGGTCGACACCACCAACCGTGAGGGCGGTTTCGGCGACCAACTCGTATCCGTTGTTGGCGAAGAGCCGTACGGAGTAGTCACCATCGGGCACTCCCTCACTGAATGTGACAATACCCCTCCTGTTGGAACTACCCGCCTCTCTGGAACCGCTGACATACAGCCAATCAAGAAAGCTTTCAGCATTGGAAGGTGCACCCTCCTCAAAGATGCCTATCCAATCAGTCGGATTGCCAGGTCCATCCTTGAATCTGACCTTGATCGATTCGCCAGCAGAGTGTGAGCGCTTCTCGATGAAAAGCGTCTGTTCCGCTTCAGTTTCTTGATCGACCTCATCCTCGGGTTGCTCCACCACACCGGTATCACTCGTGTTGAGTGCCCAATTGGGGATGACATTCTTGTTGCCACCCGGTGGAGTCCAAAGCAGCCTTGCCATCGCTCCGCCACCGCCCTCAAAGAACTCCATCTTGATGGGATAATACTGCTCAGCTTGGAGATTGACATTGGCTGAGTTCTCCTTTGGAGGATGCTGGTTCCAATCATCGATGAGAAGTTCATCCCCGACCCAGAGTCTGACGCCGTCATCTGTGACCGTGTGGATGGAGTAGGTTCCTGAGTGTTCGGGTTTCATGAAGCCCGTCCAACGGATGCTGAAGTTGTCTTGGTTCATCCCCTCGTGTGGCGCGCCGCCACCCCAGTCAAAGTCGATAGTGGAGTCCGTTCGCTCGATTACCGCACCCAAACTGATACCGGACTGTTCCTGAAACTGCTTCAGCGCCTTTTCGGTGGCAGGACCAAAGTGACCGTCCGCACCTGCGTGAAAACTCAGTCCAGCGTCTAACAGAGCCTGCTGCATCGAGCGGGCTGACTCACCTTTGGCCCCGATTGAGAGTCCGAGCAGCGAGCGTTCAAGGCCAAGTGCAACCAAGGTCGCCTCGTCTATCATCCCCTGTACTCCACTGAGCTCCTTGTTGTTGTACAACTGAGCGTGGAGCCCGTTGATGGAGGCTGTGACAGCCGCTGAAGAGGTGACTCCCACGACATCTACTGCATTCGCCGTGGAGGGACTCATGTTCCCCGAATCAACAAAATTGTCTGAGTGGACCTCCTCAAATCTCCACGCCTCATCGCGTAACTGTTCGGGAATCGATGACAACTGAAACTTCTTCAAACCCATGAAACTGAGTCCTAGACCTGCGAGAAGTGGCGCAACCGCAAGGACTGTCAGGAGGAGCGCAAGCGGTAGCCACCAACCGGATTCGTTGAAGGTCGCCCACCAGAACCAAGGGAGTTGCCAAACTAAAATCGCGAAGACTAGCCAACCTGACCCACCAATAACACCTGCAGTTAAACCCCCCAACATCAGGCCCTGTGCGTCCTCTCGCTCGCCCATCGCTCCGCGATGTGTGCAAGGGGTCAATACCCTTCTGCCGTCTAATTCAAGGCTGATACCGCCCCGCCCGAGCCATGAACCCTGTCGAGAGCGTCGCTATCATTGGCGCTGGCAACATGGGCAGTGGGATTGCCCAGAAGACCGCACAGGAGGAATTTGAGGTTCAGATGGTGGACCGGGAAGCCCGTTTCGTTGAGCGAGGCCAGCAGATCATCTCCGAGTTTCTAGCCGAGGCGGTCGAGCGTCGCATCTTCAAGCCGGAGCAGGTTGAGGCGATACAGGGTAGAATCACAGGCGTGGTCGGAACGGAGAATGTGGCGGCTGACACCGACTTGGTGATTGAGGCAGTCTTCGAGGATTTCGACATAAAAACTCAGGTTTTCGCAACCCTCGACGAGGTCTGTGGTGAAGAGACGATTCTCGCCTCAAACACCTCTTCCCTCTCGGTGAACGAACTCGCTGCGGCTACCGGACGCCCAGACCGATTCGTCGGACTACACTTCTTCTTCCACCCCGCCAAGAACCGCCTTGTCGAGGTCATCCCGGCCAACACAACTTCAGCCGAAACGCTGGCGCGAACCGTACAGTACTGCAAGACTCTCGGAAAGGTGGTCATCGTCTGCAAGGACAGGCCTGGATTCGTGGTCAACCGCTTCTTCGTCCCCTGGCTCAATGAGGCGTGCCTCCTGCTAGAGGAAGGAGTTGGGACCACCGCACAAATTGATGCTGCCGCCTGCAAGGCGTTCCGCATTGGAATGGGGCCGTTTGCCTTGATGAACCTGACAGGGCCGCCGATTGCACTGCACGCCAACGACTACCTCGCAGAGCAGTTGGACTGCCCTCGGTACACGGGCGCGCAGAGCCTGCGCGCCTTGGTTGAAGCGGGTGAGATGTGGGAAATCGATGACGAGGCTGGCGTATTGGGCGAAGAGGCGGCGAAGCTCATCTCGGAGCGATTGCTGGGACAGGTGTTCGCGGTCTGTACTCAGATCGTCGATGAGGAAATCTGCTCGATGGAAGATGTCGACCGCGGTGCGAAGGTCGGACTCCGATGGGCCCAAGGGCCGTTCGAATTGGCTAACCGCCTAGGTGTGGCCGAGGCACACAGAATGGCTGCGGCGTATGCTGAACTGGCCGGGTTTTCGCTGCCCGGCTTCTTGGCTGAGCAGGCGGCGAGGGGCGAGCCGTTCTCATTCTCATACATCGACTTGGAGGTCGGTGGCGGGATTGCGACCGTTCGAATCAACCGGCCAGAGGCGATGAACGCACTCAACGAGACTGTTGTCGCTCAACTCGGAGCTGCGCTCGATGAGGCGAATGGACGCGATGATGTGAGCACCATCGTGCTCGAGGGTGCTGGCAAGGCGTTCGTCGCCGGCGCCGATGTCAAATTCTTCGTCGACAAGATACGCGCCGATGCGGTCGCTGACATCCAGTCATTCACAGAATTTGGTCACAATGTCCTCAACAGCCTGGAGAACTCCCCAAAGACGACCATCGCTCTCACCACCGGACTGGCGCTCGGAGGGGGGCTTGAACTGGCCCTATCGTGCGACTACCGGGTTGGTACTCGCCGCACCCAATTCCGCTTCCCTGAAACGAGCATCGGCATTTACCCCGGTCTCGGAGGTAGTCAACGAACCCCCCGCATCTGCGGAGTGGAGGCGGCGCGTTGGGCTGTACTCGCTGGAAACTTCGTCGACCACAACACGGCAGCTGCCCTAGGCCTGCTCACAAATCTGGTCGAACCCGCCGAAGTCGCTGCGACGGTCGCCGCACTGGGAGTCGCTGGAAAGCCCGACAACAAGTACCCGGGTGCCCCGGCCGACCCTCAGCACCCCGTGGCGCAGTTCGCCAGCGCCTTCTACTCAGACGACAACATGGAAACACTCCTCGCAGGAGGGTGCCCGGATGGCTTCGACGCCGAGGACCGAAATGTCAGCCGCCAACTGAAGTCGCTGAAATTCGCCGCACCGATCGCTGTCCGGATGGCAAGTGAACTACTCGACGACGCCGTCGCCACGGGTGACGACCTCAATGCAGGTCTGGCACTTGAGTTGGAGCGACTCTCAACCATCTTTGGAACTGCTGATGCCCTCGAAGGGCTCTCAGCCCTCATCGAAGGACGGCGAGCCGTGTACAGCGGCGAATGATGCCTTCAACGGTGCCAATGTGGAGGGCGCATCGCCTCTGCACCAGCCATCCAAAATTTGTGGAGGTAGCGAAGAATCAGAGACGACCCTTCCATATCCTGCTGCAGAGCAGACGAGAAATACCGAGCCTACGACTCGAATTCGCCACCTCAGCCGCGTGATAGCGCGCGCTCTGATGTTCAACCCATTCCTCTAACCAAGCGTCCATACTAGTTTACCTCCTGCACTGGTGCAGTAATTACACCGTGTGGCCCGACATATATCAACTGGGGAGTGGAAACGGGTAAACCTAAGTGCAATGGCTACACCACCTGTACTTGCACACACCGGGGCATGGACATGACTGAACCACCAATGCGACTAACCAAAGAGGAACTTGCCGAACTACAGGATTCAATCTCCGCCACGGAGGACCTAGGCGCCAAGGTTCGGGAGTTGTTTGAGCGGAACAGTGGTGAAGGTACCTTCGACGTTTCCTGGGAAGTCTCGTCCGCGGTTGAGGCGCTGGAGGTATTCGCAACCCGCTGGTCGATCGAAATCCTCGCGACACTCTACATCGCTGGTGAAAGGCGCTTCAACGAATTGAGGAGGCTTCTGGTGGGAATCAGCAGCAGAACTCTCTCCGACAAACTGACCTCTTTGAGGGAGGCTGGTCTAGTTGAGCGGGCGGTCGTCGAGGGGCCACCTGTGAAGGTCACCTATCGGCTCACCGGACATGGTGGCAGGGCAGGCAGGCTTCTCGGGCCACTGGTCGGCTACATGAGGGTGAACAACGGCTCGGTCACCGGTCCGGAATGAGGTTCCCTCAACCAACTGTCCATTCGTGCGCGCGTACGAACAGTACACCAACAGATACAAAGGGGTTATCAGCCGAAAAGTGACCAGTATGGCACTTCTGCAGCAGTGGGGAAAGAACGGCGGCTTGCTTAGCCTCGGCTTTGCGGGCCTCGCAGGTTTTGGCACCCTTGCCGTGGGCTTCCTGCCGTGGAACTGGTCAATCACCGGTACCATCAGTTCTCCTCGGATTCCCGACTGGGAACACCCGCTCCGCAAGCGAATCTTGGAGACTCTTTCCACTAGGCCGGGAATCTGCTACAGACAATTGCAGAAGCGATTGGAGGTCGCCAACGGAACTCTTCGCCACCACCTCGACGTGTTGCAGAATCAGCGTACTGTGACCACGATGGCGGTCAATGGACGAACCTGCTACTACGCTGGCGCGCCGAGTCAACTTGAAGTCGTGCGCCACATGGACATCAAGGATGAGAAGGCGGCCCAGATAATGCCGGTCGGACTCTCACAGGTGCAAAAGGAGGTTGTTACCCGCTTGGTGCAGGAGCCCCTACCCCCATCACAAGCCGCAATGGCCCGTGACCTGAAGAGGAGTCGCGCCTCGGTGAACAGCGCGGTGCTCGTTCTCAGGCGGCGTGGCGTGCTCAACTCCAACCGGCTGGACCTCGCTAGCCATCTGCACGGCCTCCGTACCGGGAAGCTGGACTACGAGTGGCTGGACGACCGACAAGTCGCCGCATGACCGGCAACTCACTGATACGCGATTTGTAGTATCAGTACACCGTTTGCCATGAAAGTGCTTTGAACCGTCGTCGGCGCGCTCCGTATCGATGTTCAGTGTCCGTCTCGAAGAGCACCCTGCGCCGAGCGCCCAGAGTGATGCTGACATTCTCCTGGGATGGCTGCTCGATACTCTCGGTCTGGTTCGCCGGCGAAGTGATGCCTTGACAGTCGCAGCGAGCCAGCGCCCTCTCCACCGACTCCTCAAGGAGCATCTGCTGGCAGAACCGGGCGTAGGCCGAGATGCTGCTTACCTCGCTGACGCCCTCGGCATCAGCGCAACCGCCCTTCACCACCATCTAAACCGCCTCCACGCGCTCCGCTTGGTCAGTAGTTCGGGCGGTGAAGCGGGGTGGAAGGCCCACCATCTCCGTAGCGGCTCACTCTGTGGAGCAATCGAACTTCTCAGCGCTGAGATCCGCGCCATCCTCACCCTTCGACTCCGCCCACTCTCAGAATGGCGCACCGCAAACAGCCCTGCCCCTGAAGGGGCGGCTGAAGTAGAGCGGCTCCCCTTCCGGCTCATCATCAGCGAGTCGGCACCCGTGGTCGATGGCGAGGATGAGTTGAACGCTCTACTCCGCGACTTCGGACTATTCGGAGAGCGCCCCGGAAAGTCGGCCGACGGATTGACCCGCCTCGCCTTTGAGAGGCTTCTACAGAGTGAGCACCCCTTCTCGTTGGATGAAGGTGTCAACGAGTGGGGAGTCACTCGACCCAGACTGCAACGAACCTTCGACCGGATGCGCTCCGCTGGAATGGTCGAAAGAGTCCCCCGCCTCGACCGGCTCACCGTCATTCTCTGGGATGCCATCACAAGTCAGCATGGCCGCAGAGGGGCTGATTGGTTGGCAGGACGAGGTGGATTCGGGAGGCTCCCGGACAAGGTGGCTGAGTTGGTTCAAAGGGCCCTTGCTAAGGGGAATTTCGATTCTGAAAAGTGTGCCGAGTACTTCTCCGATGTGAGCGTCGAGGAGCAGATGCTGCTGCTCAACTTGCTTGGCGGAAGGCTTCCACACGGCTACCGTCTAGTCGGCGAAACCGGCGAAGATGTAGCCTACGAGGTGGTGCTCCGAACTGAGAGGGTCCTCTCCCGCTTGGCTACAGTGGCTCAAAACCTGGAAGAACTGCTCTGACTTCAAGTCTCAGCCTGATTGTCGGGATTCTCCACCGCTGAATCCCCGAGAAATTCCCTGACTCTCTCTGCAAGCGCCTTGGCTGTCGGCTCTCTGTGCAATGTCGTGCGCAGTGATTTTCCGCCGGGCAAGCCCTTGGTGAAGGCGAATGCGTGCCGCTTGCGATTCCTACTCGGCCGCTCCGGATTCACCTCGTCGTCGAGTTCGATGTAGCGCTTCCACGCCCAATGACGCGCCCCTGCCTCTGACGGCTTTTCTTCTCCATTCAGTTCAGCCTCCCACGGTGGGGGGGGAACTTGCCACCCCAATTCACTCTTGATTTGGTGGAATACAGTTGGTCTGCCAATCGCCGCTCTACCGATCATCAGGCCGGCTGCCCCCGTCGCCTCGATGCACGCCACCGCCGAACGGGCGTCGACGATGTCGCCG
>CAZPJQ010000033.1:1149-13766 GCA_964586945.1 uncultured Candidatus Poseidoniales archaeon | reverse complement strand
GAGTCTGCCCCCACTGCTCGGTGCAATTGTCTGCACGCTCGACAATAACCGGCACCTGATTGGTGGCGTTTGACGCTGACTCAGACGAGATGGGGTCCGTCACATAATGGTCGAGCCAGCGTAGTGAACTCGAGAGATTGCCGCGGGTCAGCTCGCAGTTGAAGTAGGCCGAGTCGTTGTATCCCCAGTGTGTCTTTGCCATGTAGTCACCATCGTAGTGGTACCACGGAATGGCAACCTCTGGACGGTCTTGGCTGAACAGTATGACCCGCTCACCGGATTCAATCAGAGAGGCCAGAGAGGGCCAAGGTGCACCCAGCTCCTGTGCGTGGAAGTAGGGGGTGAGGTTGGTTGCATCGGATGCATTTGCCACATCCTGGGCGGTCACATAGGTCTCGAGAGTGATGACTAGAACCGCGAAGGAGTTGTTCTCAAGGAAGGAGACGACCTCGATGAAGGCGTCCTCCAATGGCCAACTCCCGCTGATAAAGCAGGGGTGGAGAGGGTAGTCGTAGCCACCGTGACAGAGCATGGTCTGGTTGTTGTATTCGTGGACATCGAGGTTGATGACTCGAACGCCACCCTCCATTTGCGCCGTGATGTTGGTGCGCTGGCTGCCGCTCACGAGGTTGTGGTTGCGATCAAAGGAGGCGTGAGAGTTGTGGCTGGTCGCCCAGACGGTATCGCTCACACTGCGGGGACAAAGTTCGCGGAACTGGTTACACGCTGGCGCTGAGAGTACATCTTCGGGGTCCCAACCGTTGTCCAACTCCCAACCCGTGGTGAAACCGTCGCCATCGTGGTCGAGGTTCGGGTCAAGCGGCTCCGGTTCTGGCTCCGGTTCGGGCTCTGTCTCAGGGATTGGGTCTGATGTGCCTATTTCGGAGGACTGCAGACATCCAGCAAGCCCACTGCCGACCAGCAGTAACATCAGTACGAGGCTTGCGACCTTCCGCATTGCTTCGCGGAGGGCGTCGGATTAACTGATGTTGTCGACTGAGTCATCTAGAGTTGATAGAACCAAGAAGTAAGATCGGTAGAATCAGGAATATCATTCCATCCTTGGGTACGCAGGGTGTGAGTGCCTTCTGTTAATTCATTCAACTGTTGCTCCAACTCATCGAGTGAAAGTTCCGATTTCGGCCGCTTAATCGTATTACAATCGATGATAAAGAAACGCGAATAATCGTCTTTGTATTGGTCGAAATTCTCCTGTGCACCAGAATTTGATATCGCTAGATAGACTAGTCGAGTCTCAAATGTGAATAGTAGTGGCTCCCCTCTCCCCGGCTTGCCCCACCGAACATTGCCTTTACATCGAAATTTACCGACCCTGTCCCGGTCAATCATGTTGGGTAGTTTGTTTTCGAAATAATTCACTACATCGTCCCATGAGTCGAATTCAGGGTCGCGATTACTCAACTTTACAACTCTCATTATTTCACCTATCCATGACGTCCAAAGTGCTCATCCAACTGGTCGACATCCAACTTCAGCACTGTGGGCCTTCCATGCACGCACGCCCACGGATTATCAATGGTCCGCATGTCCTCGAGCAGGCGACGCATCTCGGCGATGGTCAGTGTTTGGTTCGCTTTCACCGCACCTCTGCAGGAACGCATGAAGGCAATCTCGTCGGCCAGCTTCTCCGCAGTGTCAAGAGGACCGTCTCCTCCTGACTCCTGCAACTCTCCAATCAAGTCCTCTAGGAATCCGTCGAGTCGCTCGTCCCCTGCCAACATAACTGGAACAGCAGTGAGTGATAGTGTCTCATCCCCTTCGAACCGGAAGCCCAGTTCGGACAGTCTGTCTCGGGAGGCGTGTACCACGGAGGTCTGGACCGGAGATAGGTCGAGGGGAATCGCCTCGATGAGCGGTTGTGGCTCCCAGTTGCCCATCTGATTCCTCAATCGCTCGTAGCGAACTCTCTCGTGAAGCGCGTGCTGGTCGACGACATAGAGCGCTCCGTCTCCTTGAGCGAGGACATAGGAGTCTGCGAACTGTGCCAGCGGCTCCATCTCTGGAACCTCGGTGACATCAGCCTCGAGAGACGATGGCTCGGGCTCATCCAATGGCGATACCGCGGACGAACGGTCGGAATACCTGTGCAACTCCCGCTCGGCGCTTGAGAGTGCAGGGGCGGTCGGTGCTTCTGGAAGTCCGGGCAACACCTCCTGGGCGGACGGTGCCGAGGAGACCGGTCGGGGCTTCGGTGCTGCCTTCACATCCTCCTTCGCCCCTTGGTAGAACGAGGTCTGTTTGGCCGGGTTCGGAGGTGCTGAGGCCGCCGCCCCCGATGCCCGCCTCACCCATGAGGGAGCATCTCCCGGTTGGCGTGGTTCGGATTTCGGTCCATTTGGCGCGTCGACTGCGCCGAGCGGGAACTCTTCGGTTGGCTCCCCGCCGGTCGGCACCTGCTTGAGCGTGTGCTTGAGCGCTCGCTCCAACCGCTCGAGGACGCGCCATGAGTTTCGCAAGCGAACCTCTCTCTTGGTCGGGTGGACATTGACGTCCACCTCGTCGTTTGGAATCTCAAGGTGGAGGACGGCGATCGGATGCCTGCCCACCATCAAGCGGGTGTGGTAGCCTCTGCGAATCGATTTCAGGAACGGTTGAGCGGCCACCGGCCGATTGTTGATGATGATGTGGACATCGTCTGAGCGACCGCGAGAGATGTCGGGAGGAGAGATGAATCCGGTCCACTTCTCGTCGCCGGGGGCGTCGGAGTCCGCTGGTGGGGATTGGAGTGGTATGAGTCGCTCACTCGCTGCACCGAGAAGGTCGAAGAGGCGCTCTGACACATCATCTGTGGCCGGCGTCTCAAGAATTGAGCGGCCATCTACGGTCAGACGGAATGAGACGGGCGGATTGCATAGTGCGTGGGAGACTACGACATCGACGACCTGAGCTGTCTCTGTGGCGGGCCGACGCTGGAAGGCGAGTCTTGCTGGCTGGTTCGCGAACAGGTTTCGTACTCCGACGGTGGTCCCTTCTGCCATGCCGTGAGGCTCGATTTCACCGACTTCGCCATCGAATACTTCTATTCCCCTTCCGGCCTCTCCAACAAGCCTGCTGGATAGTGTCAAATGAGAGACTGCTCCCACGCTAGCAAGTGCCTCGCCACGGAATCCAAGTGTCCCTATCGCCTCCAAGTCAGCTGCGTCATCCAACTTGCTGGTGGCGTGACGGGTCACCGCGAGAGACAACTCCTCTCCAGGAATCCCATGCCCATCGTCAATTACGGAGATTAGGTCGAAACCACCTCTCTGAATCTCGATGTGGATGCGCGTCGCACCTGCGTCGACCGAGTTCTCCAAGAGTTCCTTGACCACTTGGGCGGGCCGCTCGACAACCTCTCCCGCGGCAATCAGTCCGATGGTCTTGTCATCGAGCTGCTTGATTGGCGTCCTGCCAACAGTCTCGACGACCCCCACCTTCACTCCTCCATCCATTCATGCTGGCCACGCAGGATTCCACGCAGTTCGTAGAGCAGGTCCATCGCCTCACGCGGAGACAACGCATCGGGGTCAACCTCCTGCAATCGGGCAAGCGCCGCCGCCTCAGTCGGCTCAAGACGAGGGCCGCTCACAATAGGTGGTTCACCATCGGACTCGCTCTCCTCGGTCTGCCCACCGCCCTGCTTCATGTCGCCTGCTCCTTGGGGGAGCATCCAGCCGTAGAGTGACGACTGCCCATCCCCACGCGCTATCGGGCTGCCACCCTCTCCAGCCCGCGCCCCCTCAGCGTGAGCCTCCAAGAAGAGGAGCAGGTCGCGGGAGCGCTCGACGACATGGCTCGGCAGACCTGCGAGCGCCGCCACCTGAACTCCGTAGGAGTCATCACACGGCCCATCGGCAACGGTGTATAGGAATCGAAGTTCGTCGCCCTTCTGAGCGACCTGCACATGGACATTAACCAGCCCTTCGACCTCCTCTTCCAACCCCACCAATTGGTGATAGTGAGTGGCGAACAGGCATCTGCAGCCGACCCTCGTGGCCACATCCTCGGTGACCGCCCAGGCGATGGCGAGCCCATCGAAGGTGGATGTCCCTCTGCCTATCTCGTCGAGCAGGACCAGTGAGCGGGGAGTGGCTCGGCGCAGAATGTGTGCCACCTCGATCATCTCGACCATGAAGGTCGAGCGCCCTCGGCGGATGTCGTCATGAGCGCCTACCCTCGTGAAAACGCGGTCAACTAGACCGATTCTCGCCCTTTCGGCCGGCACGAACGAGCCGGCCTGTGCAAGGATGGTTATCAGCGCCGCCTGTCGGAGGTAGGTCGACTTTCCACCCATGTTTGGCCCGGTCAGCAGTAGGAAGCGACGATTGTTGTCGAGGGAGAGGTCGTTTGGCACGAAGGAGGAGATTGATTCCAAGACCGGATGGCGGCCTGCCTGCACATCGAGTCTGTCATCCTCACCAACCTCTGGCCGGGTCCAGCCCAACCGTCTAGCATGGTGGGCGAAGGAGCAGAGCACATCGACAGAGGCGACCTTCCTCGCAATCAGTGAGAGCGTGGCACAGTGAGCCTTGACCTGCTCGCGCAGTTCCCTGAAAAGCCCGTATTCAAGGTCGTTCCCGCGGCTTTCTGCGTTTAGAATCAGCTCTTCCTTCACCTTCAACTCGTCTGTGAAATAGCGCTCAGCGTTGACCAGCGTCTGCTTCCGAATGTAATCCTCGGGGACTTTGTCGAGATGGCTTCGGGTGACCTCGATGAGATAGCCGAATTGTCGGTTGAACTTCACCTTCAGACTTGGGATGTCAAGCCGTTCCCTCTCGCTCGCCTGCAGATTTGCCAACCACTCCTTGCCCTCGGCCACCTGCGCCCTGTGCTCATCCAACTTGGCTGAGCACCCATCCCTGAACAGGGCTCCATCCCTGATGGTGAGCGGCTGTTCGTCGAGCAGCGCCTCCTCGATGAGAGTGCGAACATCGGCCAGCGAGAGAAGTTCGTCGGCGCATTCGAGGAGGAGTTCGTCGCTCCCTTCGGTGAGCAGCGCGTGAAGTGGGGGGAGGCGGCCAAGAGCGTCGGCGATCGCTGAGAGGTCGCGGCCGTTTGCGCGTCCGTAGGCGAGCCGTGTCGAGAGTCGTTCAAGGTCTCTGCACCCTTTGAGAGTCTCTCTCAGCTCCCGCAGTCGGCGGTTAGCCTGCACCAAGGTGGCGACCGCGCAATGGCGCTTGGCAATCTCTTCGCGGTCGAGCAGTGGCATGAGTAACCATTCACGCAGCATTCGACGGCCCATCCAAGTACGAGTTGCGTCGATGGAGGTGAGCAGGCTGCCCTGCTTCTCGCCGGCGAGTGTGTGGGTGACCTCGAGATTTCGGAGCGTGGTCTCATCGAGGACCATGTGGGATGATTCCTCGGAGAGGTGAATCTCCCGCAGCGGAACCGTCGCCGTCAGGTGGAGTCTGGAAAGGTAGGATACCGCAAATCCGGTCGCCTCCATCGCCAACGGTAGTGCATCGAGGTCGATGTGGCCCAAGTCAGCCACCTTCAAGACCTCCTTGAGGCACTCTAGGCGAGCCTTTCGAGGTAACTCGTGGGTCGACAACGTGAGACCATCGACCGCTGCTATCAGTGAGGCCAACGACTCATGATTGGTGTCGTTTCGGCTCATCACGAGTTCACGCGGCTGCCAACGCAGCAATTCGTCGCGCAGCCGCTCAAATCGGCTCGCCCCCTCAAACTCGCCAGCCCAGGCGCGCCCGGTGCTCGGGTCGACGACCGACCAGCCCATTCCCTGTCCTTGGATCACGATGCAGGCGAGCAGGGCTGAGTTTTCATCGCCGATGAGACTCTCTTCGTAGAGCGAGCCGGGAGTGTAGACTCTGGTCACGACCCGATGCAGCAACTTCTCTCCGGGACGCAATTCCTCCTCCTGCTCGCAGAGAGTCACCTTGTAGCCGGCCCTCAACATCCTCTGGAGATAGGTCTCCACGGAGTGCCACGGGACGCCGGCCATCGGAATCGGGTTGTCCGAAGTCTTGTCACGGCTGGTCAGAGTGATTCCGAGAACCTCCGAGGCGAGGATGGCGTCTTCGTGAAACATCTCATAGAAGTCCCCCATTCTGAAGAAAAGGACGGTGTCCGGGTGCTCCTCCTTGATGGCATGGAACTGTTCCATCATCGTCGTACCCATGGCTACCCTTCCTTCCTGTGGAACTCCGTTCGGAGACATCCGTCCTACGGACGGAGCCACACCGAGGCGTGACGCTCCATAAGCAAACCGATTAGAACAGGCCCTCGCCGCGGCAACCTATGTCTACCTCGTCCCCTTCTTCGGCATTCTCTCAGGCTGGCTCCTGCTCTCCGAATCCATTGGTTGGTCGCTCGCAGTGGGACTCGGCCTGATTCTGGTGGGAGTTCGGATGGCACAAGCCGAATCCAACGAAGCCTCGGAGGATTCGACTGCCGTCAGTTCGGAATGATGTGAAACCGTCGAGTTTGCCACTCTTCGATTTCACCAAGGGGTCAATCCCTTGACATAGAGAGCGTGTCCAATCACGGCCACTGCGAAGATGATGATTATCAAAAAGAGCAGGTCGCCCATCCTCGCTAGGCTCCTGCCTACGTCCGAAGAAGCGGTCGGGTCAAGTTGCATCGCGCCGACATTGCCATCCACTCCAGTTCCATAGAAGACCACTTCATCCCCCACAGACGCCGCAAACCTAGCGTCGACTACCGCAGATTGAGAGACGGTATGTGTCTCAGGTTCGTCGGAGGTCGGAGAGATGCTGAGAAGTTCGGAGGATTCGCCGCTCGCAAACCAGAATGTTCCGGACGAATCGACTGCCGCGGCGGTTGAACCACCGACTCCCGGGAGACTGACAATGGTCGAATCGGATTTGAGCAGCAAAGCGCTTGAACCACCCGCGAGGAGTGCCTCAACTTCACCACCCCATGTGGAAGAGTCAACAAAGGCGACCGTGTGGATTGGACCACCAGCACCGTGGTGGAGGGTGACCAGATTCGGTTGTTGCCCGAGCACCCCGTCTGCGCGGATCACAATCTCTCCCTGAAGTCCGAGGGTTGGCGTTGCAAGAGCGGTGTCGTAGCCCGTCACGATGACCGACGAGCCGTCCGGAGATTGGCTAACTGAAGTCATCACCGTAGTCGAAGTAGGTGGAGATGTACCAACTGATACCCCTCCATTGTAGAAGGTGTGAACCGAGGTCTGGCGGGCACCTCCAGTAACCAGCCAGCCACTGCTGTCGTCATTGCAGGCGATGTCAATCACATCTTCTGGCATTGCGTCTCCCCAGTCCAGAGTAATGAGTTCGAAGCTGGAACCGTCATACTTGCCGACCAACCCTCCTTCGCCGCCTATCAGCCAACCGTCGGAGAAGGCACACATCGCAGTCGGTTTGAGGGTCGAGGTGTCAGCGGTTCGGAATGTTGTGATTGACTCCTCGAAAAATCTGACCGGAGAGGCATCCGCCCTTCCTACTAGGACGAGTGCTGAGGCGCCGTCGCCACTCCACTCAACGGCCTCCAAGGTCTCACCCTCGTCGAGCAACCCGGCGGTACTGACTCCAGGCAGGACGAGAGAGGCCTCAATCCAAAAGGCGCCGACCAACATCGTAACGACAAATGCTGAGAACCAAAACCATTGATTTTCACTCTCTTCCTGAAAGTACTCGCCCATCGTGACGAGCCAAGCTGGTGCGAGAGAGTCCGCCATGACCCCTCGATAATACCGACCGTCTAAGAATTGCGCGCCAAACACGGGCCCCTATGGGGCCCCATGCCGTTAAATACGGATGGTCGGTCGCCGGGCTGCCTTAGGCAGGAGACTCAGAGAATGGCACGTAAGCCCGCAAGTATGTACCGCCGACTGAAGGGTCAGGCATACACCCGTCGACAGTACACCGGTGGTGTACCAAACAACCGAATTCTCCAGTTCCATGTCGGCAATAGAATCGCTGCGGAAAAGGGCGAGTTCGAGATATCTCTCAGCCTTCTCGCTGACGAGTCCTGTCAGATTCGACACTCTGCACTTGAAGCGGCTCGTGTCATCTCCAACTCCACAATCAGAACGGCTGCCGGTTCTCAGGGCTACGCACTTCGAATTCGAGTCTACCCGCATCACATCCTACGTGAGAACAAGCAGGCGACCGGCGCTGGAGCCGACCGTGTGTCTCAGGGCATGCGCTGTGCATTCGGCAAGAATGTCGGGACTGCTGCGCGTGTGAAGCATGGCCAGAAGATCATCACGATTCAGACGAGTCCGGAACACTTCGCAGCAGCGAAGGATTCACTCCGAAAGGCGAGCATGAAAGTCCCAACTCCATGTACGACGATCGTTGACCACGGCCACGAACACCTGAAGGGTCTAGTCTGAGGTGATGGGCTGATGAGCCCGCCCGACTCACCCTCCGATGTACGGCTTTCCCGCCTGCGGCAGAGTGTCCTCGACGCACCCGTGGTCTGGAAGGACGACTACGCCTACCTCGTCCACCCGCTCACCGATGGCGTCCCACGCCAGCCGGCCGACAGGCTGCGAGCGGCGCGTGACATCGTCCTAGAGATGGTCGACTGGGAACAAGTTGACCTCATCCTCGGCATCGAAGCGATGGGAATCCCACTCGCCTCCACCCTCTCTCTGGCCACCGGAAAACCGTTGGTCATCGCCCGAAAGCGACACTACGGTCTACCAGGCGAGGTCGTGGTCGACCAGAGCACCGGCTACTCGAAGGGCAGCATCTTCCTGAACGATGTCAACGCAGGAGACCGGATTTTCCTCATCGATGACGTGGTGAGCACCGGTGGAACTCTCAGGGCGGTGTTGAGCGCCGTCGAAAACGCTGGTGCGACTCTAGTCGATGTCATCATCGTATTTGAGAAGGGAAACAAGGTTGCAGAACTGATCGAAGATACCGGTTGGCCTCTCCGCAGCCTCGTGAGATTGAAGATGGATGGCGACAAAGTCGTCTTGCTATGATGAGGTGTTAGGATGGATTTGGAGCGCCACGACTTCCAACTCGACGAATTGGTCGAGCGCATTCGCGAGGGTGACCACAAGTTGGTCGCACTACAACTTCCCGAGGGACTCAAGATCCAGGCGCTCGAGATGATAGACGAACTCGAATCGAAAACCGACGCAAAGCTCATCCTCGCCGCGGATCCCTGCTACGGCGCCTGTGACCTCGTCCACAACAAGATGCAGATGATGGGCGTGGAACTGGTCGCACACATGGGTCACAGCCAGATGAACATCGAGTCAGGCATGCCCACTCAGTTCATCGACGTCACCTACGACGGTGACCCCGAACTCACCCCCATTCTGCCTCAACTCCACGCCCACCGTGAAATGGCTCGTCTTAGGATGGAGGAGGCTCAGGCCGGAGAGGTTGATCTGGCCAGTGAGGAGGGACAGCAGAGGTTCCTCGACGCGGTCGGCAGGGTGGCTAAACTCGAAGGGGTGAAGTTGGGACTGGTCGGCTCTATCCAGCACCTGCATCTGCTTACCGAATTCAAGAAGCGGTTGGAGGACGCGGGCTTCGAAGTCACGATTCCGGTCGGCGGTGACAGGCTCACCTTCCCCGGTCAGGTGCTCGGCTGCAACTACTCTGGCGACGACCCGTCAATCGGCCACTACCTCTTCCTCGGCTCTGGAGACTTCCACCCAATCGGGCTGGTCCTTCACACCGGTAAGCCACTCGCCATGCTCGACCCCTACACCGGGGACGCAAGCGAGATGTCGCTGGGCAGGATTGAGCGGATACTGCGTCAGCGGTTCGGCTTGATCATGGCCGCTGACGAGGCGCAGTCGTTCGGGATTCTGATTGGAGAGAAGCCCGGACAGATGCGCCGCAACTTGGCGCTGCGGATGAAGCGGATGCTGGAAAAGCATGGCCGCAAGGGCTACCTCTTGGCGTTGGAACACATCGGTCCGGAGTTGATTGACTTCTATCCGGTTGATGCCTTCGTCAATACCGCTTGCCCGCGCATTGCCATCGACGACTCTGTGAGATATGCTAAGCCGCTCCTGACCCCATTCGAGTTGGAGGTCGTCCTCGGAGAGCGAAAATGGGAAGAGGGCTACCAATTCGACGAGATCCCCTGACTCTCATTCCTCACTGTCATCGAGAGCGCTCCTCGCTTGGGCGAAGTAGACTGAGACAAGCCCTAAAGTTGAGGGCAGGTCGAGATAATCAAACGCGGGCGAAGTTGACATCTTTGTTAGTGAATTCACCTCAAGCAGTTCAACCAACTCCACAGTCGCTGGAATCTTGTCCCAGTCTGGCATCTCATCGGTTCTAACATGGCCTGTGGCAGACCGAATCTCTGAGATGGTTGCATCCCGACGATTTCGGCTCAGATTGGGGATGTCAACGCAAGACTCGTTCAAATCCGCCCAACCCTCACCACTGGCTCTCTGCTTCTCGATTGCCTTCAATAGGCTCACGAGGATACTCGGCTTAGGTGGATACTTCAGGCTCCGCATCCTTGGCTTGTTTGAGGTACTGAATCCTCGGATGGGTGAGATTGGGCCATCTATCTCTAGGATTTCGAAGCGAGGAATTACCTCAGTGGCAACTGGTTCTGTTGGTGACTGCTCAGCGACCTTCACCTTCGTCGATGCTTCCGACACAGCCTTGGACTCGGATGGGGTTCGCCGTCGCCTTCGCTGCCGACGCTCCTTCTTCGGCTTCGTTGGTTGAGTCTTGATTTCGACGGGCTTCGGCTTCGGCTGGCGCTTCGGGAGAAGTCGTCTCAGACCTGTACCAAACCATGCAAACAGCCCTCTACGCGGTCTGGTCTGTTCAAGCAGGAGGCGCTGGTTGTCACGAATCTCCTCCAAGACCTTCAGAATCTGGAGTTGTACATCTGCATCAGAAGTGGGAGCCCGCGCCACTGAGGCAAACTTCTTTGAGGCATGAGACCCGTAGAGAGTAAGTTGGTTGTAGGCCTTCTCGAACAGATTCTGGATTTGGTCGTCGACGAGTCGTGAGTTTGGTGAGAATACAGTTCGAATCGACCATTCCAGGAATCGAGCGAGGTCGTTCTTCATCCCAACGGTGAACTTTGGCCTATTCTGTTCTGAGAGATAGGGCATCAATTTCTGCATCGCTTGATTGCGAGAAAAATTGCACTGTTGGCACATTGCGATGATGTTCTCCTCCTTGTTGTCGCCTCCCATGCTTCGTGGAACAATGTGCTCCGCCGTCAGAGATGAGTTCACATTATTGCCCGGCTGCATCGAAGCGGTGAGAGTCTGTTTGCAGGTCGGACATGGATTCCCGATATCAATCTCAAGCTTGTTGCGGACGGCCCTGCCGATCTGCTTCCGCTTCTGCTTCTTTCCGCTTACAATGTACTCCACACAGACTGGTGTCCATGCTTCAATCAGGTGTAGTACTTCGTCCTCTGACATTCCTGCTACCTCTCCATGCGTACCGCGGGGTTTGCACGCCGAAATGGCATTCCGACCACCAAAAGAACCTGCAGTTCAGGAAGTGGCGTTGTTCGCTAGCGCTTCTGAGACCTCATTGAGTCGTGAGAGGTTGCCCTCCAACTTCTTCATCTCGGCCTCTGCTTCATCGACATAGGGCTTGATGATTTCAAACAGTCCACCCTTCAGACGATACATGTGGCGCGGGCGACCCCGCTGACCGTTGCGCTGCGGCTCGCCCTCCACCATCTCCTCCTCCAGTAGTTCACGAATTGCGACACTAACTTCTGGTTGGCGCAATCCACACGACTTCTGCAGGTTCGTAGAGTCGGTCCAGTCATCTGCTGAGAGCGAGGTTAGAACAAGTGCGTAGTTCCGTTGTACCCCGATGCTCTGCAAGACTTCGACCAATTCACCACCGGCACGAGAGCCCCGCTTCTGGGCGACTTTCGTAAGCAGCAAGTTCGACATGCGGAGTTGTTTCCTCCTCCGCGAATATAATTGCTGTGCCGGATGGGTCAGCGTTTGCCACCGCTCAAAACTCGATTAGGCGCAATGTTCGACCCGACACAACCTCGATGAATGGGCAGCCGGCATCGGCGAGGCGCTGCTTCAAAGCGCGGTCAATGGTCAGAACCGGCCACGAGTTTTCCATCGCCATTGCGACCAACTGGTCATCCGTGTGCTTCATGCCCTCTGGTGGCTCCACGGCTTCGGACCTGCCATCCAAGAGGTCGAGGAGAAGAGGTTTCGAACGGCCCTCCTGCACGGCCTGAAGCTCCCTCCTAACTCGAGGAAGGACGACCGGCTCGAAGGTACCCACCAGAGAGGAGAGGGCGTGGTCGAAGTTGATATCACCATCCACGGCCGCGACCCAGCCACAGGAATCTATCAGAACCTTCGTCATTCGTTCGCCTCCAACTCAAGTGTTGTTCCGGTTGCTCGCCAGGGCGTAAAGTGTCGTACCACTTGAGAATCGATGGAACTGACCACCCCATCCACCTCACTTGATGGTGGCGTAGCCGATGAGGCGCCAGCGGGCTCCGACCCTTCGGGAGAGGGTGACTCTTCCACCTTCGGCCGCGCAGATTGGCAGTCGTAGTGTGAGTGTAGCGTCGCGCCCCTTCACCTTGCTGACCACTCCGACGGAAGTTGCCGTCGCTGAGTTCACCATCAGCATCTCGTTGGGTTGCAGGGGTCGCACCTTGTCGGCGCTTCCACC
>CAZPJQ010000033.1:0-1139 GCA_964586945.1 uncultured Candidatus Poseidoniales archaeon | reverse complement strand
GATGGGCGCCATTCGTCCTCTTTTCATCATTTGGCCGGCGCTTCCACCGCCACCGGTCACCATCTCCTTCAGGAGAGTCAAGTCGAGGTCGATTGAATTCCATATCGGCGGGAGTTCCCCTTCTCGAGAAGCCACCTGTCCAGTGAGTTCGTCAGCCTTGGTGAGGCTTGGGTCGAGAGGTGTTGCCATCCCACACAGTCCGCCCGCGTGCATCGTGTCGAGGTCTTGCCCGCCACCCTTCATGCTCGAAATGGTCGTGACCAGCGGTTCCCAGAACACCTTGTTTCCCTGTGTTACCTTCCTTCCGGGCGCAACGACGATCCTGTCGCCGACACTGAATGTGCCGTCAACGATGCTGCCACCGAGAACTCCACCCTTGAGGTCGTTCGGGCGGGAGCCTGGCCGGTTTATGTCGAAGGAACGGGCGATGTGCATGATGCCACTCGCCTTTGAATCCCTTTCCGGAGTCGGAATGAACTGTTCAATCGCTTGTATCAGGATGTCGAGATTGACATCGTGGTGAGCAGAGACGGGGATGATTGGGGCATTCTCGGCGATTGTTCCCTCTAGAAAATCCTTGATCTGCTTGAAGGAGTTGAGCGCCTGTTCCTTTGAGACGATGTCGATTTTGTTCTGAACCACGACGATGTTGTCGATTCCGGCGATTTCCAGTGCCATCAGATGCTCGCGGGTCTGTGCTTGGGGGCACTCTTCGTTGGCAGCGATGAGAAGAAGCGCGCCATCCATGATGCTGGCACCGCTGATCATCACCGCCATCAGCGTCTCGTGACCGGGCGCATCGACGAATGATATGACCCGTGAGAGTTCCTTTGGGACGTCATCCTTCCCTTTCGGATGTTTGCCCGTGGTGTAGTACTGACCTTTCGGGGTCTTGTAGAAGGCGGTGTCGGCGTAGCCCAACTTGATTGATATTCCGCGCTTTCGCTCTTCTGAGTGGGTGTCAGTCCAAGTTCCAGAGAGGGCTTGGGTCAGAGTGGTCTTTCCGTGGTCCACATGACCTACTAATCCGATGTTTACTTCAGGCTGCTGAGGGAGTTTGTTCGCCAGTTGAAACCCACTCCTTCTCCATGCCAATCACGACTCTTTTGAATCGGAGGAGTCGGCTTCCCCTCCGAAGA
>CAZPJQ010000032.1:10255-14212 GCA_964586945.1 uncultured Candidatus Poseidoniales archaeon | reverse complement strand
CTGCTGAATTTGGTGCGGCGACCGTGATTCTGTTGTTCTCTATGCCATTCTTGGCTGTTCCAGTATCGACCACACATACGCTGGTGGGTGCTGTGGTGGGTGTCGGTCTCGCGGGTGGGGCCAAGGCCGTTGATTTCCGAGTGTTTGGAAAGATTGCAGCCTCTTGGGTCGCCAGCCTACCGGCTGCAGCATTTGGTTCCGTTGTGATTTATATCGCCAGTGGTTCGGACCCACTGAATCTAATCGTGATTATTCCAATCGCATTCATGGCTGTGGCCTGGGTTATGTGGAAGACGAAGGACGATGAAATCCATGTCGAAGATGCATTGGCCGATGTTGGTGGAGGTACCAAGAGCCACCAAATTGCACCGACCGTATTCGAATTGTTCCACAAGCACGCTGAGGCTGTCGAAGTCACAGTGGAACACATGCTTGATGCTGTGAACAAGGCAGCATCAGGTGGGGATCCTTCCAAGGAGATTAAGGATACTGTTGAAGCAGAATTGGTTGCTGACAATATCAAAACCGCCCTCCGTGATAAGATCGGTAGTCGAGAGTGGAAACTCCTGATTGGTAGCGATGCCTTCCTGCACATGTTGTCTCGACAAGATCGAATTGCAGATTATGCACAAAATGTTGCTGAGCAACTCTCGTTCAGGGATTTGTATGACAATGAGGAGTCTCGAAAATTGCTCAAGGAAATGGGTATTGCAGTCTCTGAAACCGTCGCGGCTTACGAGGACACGGTCGAAGTTCTTCGAGATGTGACTCTATCTGGTTACACCAAGCAAGGACGCAATCAACTCCTAGAGATGATTCGAACTGTCAATCTCAAAGAGCACGAAGCCGATATCGCTGAGGCAGCGGCCGCTGGATTTGTGTTCAGCCAAGGCGAGGATGATCCACTGGCTGCGATGCACATGTATCGAGTTCTGCAAAGAATGGACGATGTTGCCAACGCTTGTGAAGCCGCAGCAAACGCCTTCCTACCAATCGTATACAACTGATTGGAACGATGAAAGAATTGCTACTCGTCGCGATTGGCGCCTTCTTGGCGACGAATGGTATCCACGATTGGGATTGAGTTTTCCAAAGCAATTCGACTTCATTCACTTTGGAAGGTTTATGCTAATTCACACTGATTGGATTTTCACTCATCAATGGGCTCGCAGTTGACTACCTCAGACGCTACCCATTGTATGCAAGGCTGTTATTTTGTGAGCACCGCAGCAGAAACCTCACTCCAAGGCGCATCGGTCCGAATGGCCGGCTCGCCATAGAATGCAACCGCCGCTGCGAACCCGGCCTCACGCAGTTTTGCTGAGAGTTTGGCCGGTGATGGAGGGTGACCTATTCCTAGCCGTGCCGGAATATCATCGACTACAATCAGATTACCAGCGTGGATGGCAGCGGCCTCCTCAGCGATGTGTCGGACTGCCCGCCTGACTGCTCGTCTTGCTGCTCGATTGGCGAGACGGTCTTCGGAATCCCCAGTCAGACCAACATCGGCTGGTGCACACAACTCCACCGCTCGCTCCTCGCTCATCGCCGCCATCGTCTCGGCATTTCCAAGTGGGCCGATCCAAAGGGGTCCTGAGACTCTCTCGTCGGTGACATCGACCGGTTCGGCCAGTGGAACGAGAATGTGTGGCACTCCTTCATCATCAGGCGTGGAAATCTCCTCGGCCGTAGGGTCGGCAATCCTCCAACCGAGCGATTGTTCAACCCTATTCGCCTCCTCAACCGACCTTGTCACCCTGAGACTTACTCGGAGGTGGTGACCATCCCAAATGGAGAGCAGTGGCTCGATTGCTCGGTCATGTCTTGCGGCGTTCTCAGCGATTCTCGCCAGCAGAATCCTCAATCCAGTGTCATGCGCGATGCTGTCGAGCCTCGCCCTCGCACCGTAGCGGCGGCGTAGTGCGGAGGCTGAGGAGCCGGTCAGCGCAGCGGTGTCGGTGGCAGTCACCTCGATGACGGCTCGACGAGCAGTCGATTGCAGAACTGTGTCAAGAAATGGCACCGGCGAGCCGAAGGGGTCGATGTCGACCCACTGCCAGCCCTGTCCAAGGGATATTTGGCGCACATCACCTATGAGTTGCTCAACTCCGGAGTTGGGGTTCTTAGGCGGATTGTGACTCAGATTTGCAGCCGCCCAGCCAATCGCCCTCTCATCCCTGTCGACCTGAGTCAGATGAAGGCGCGCGGCCGCCTCTTCTGGAAGTTCGTGCAGCCATCTCAGAGACCTCGCTCCAGTTGCGGTGAGCGCATCGAGTGTTCGAATCGGTTTGTCGGCCGCTCCTAGCCAGCCATCATTGAACTCATGAGCCATCAGAACGACGCTGCGGGTTCTGCTCGCAGCCATCGCTGAATTGTGGAACACCTCCCGCTCCTCTCGGTCGCCAGGACCTAGTCGGTTCACCTCTTCCTCGCTGTTGCGTGGCGGTAGATACAGGGTTGTCCTCCCCTCGAGGATGACCTCACCGGGCCACCCATCCGGCTCCTCCATGGTCAATCGGTGACGCCCCATCACTCATGTGCGCTTCGCTACCGCTGAATTTACTCTACTGTTCTGATTAGGTGGACAGCGGCGGCAATCTGCACAAATTGCGTGGCCAGCATATTGTCGTTCAGAAGACCGAGGGCAACTGATGCCAAGCGGTCGCCGACGGGCAGAGTGTCGCCGCCATCGAACATGCAGATGGGGGAATTAATGACCATGCCAGCGTGTGTTGATGGCCGGATAGTGTAGGGGGTGCCGTGCACGCCCTTGCCAGGGTTGACTCTCCAAGTGACACAGAGCCTGCCGATGATGCTCATCCCATTGGGATGGCAGATGATGGTCTCAGGGTTAGCATCCACTATGCTGCGCAGAAGGCCGAACGAGCGTTCGTGCGGAGTGATTCTCACCCTTGGAGCCTGCAAGCCGAAGTCACGCGCCCATTGC
This sequence comes from uncultured Candidatus Poseidoniales archaeon, assembly GCA_964586945.1. Lineage (GTDB taxonomy): Archaea > Thermoplasmatota > Poseidoniia > Poseidoniales > Thalassarchaeaceae > MGIIb-Q1. Next base: position 11,265 of record CAZPJQ010000032.1, on the reverse strand, counting down.
AGGCAGAGTGCTCGCAGTCGGTCTGAGACCCGCATGTTTGGACGTCCGGACCAAATTGTCAAGAATTGTTCGATCAAATGAGGCTGGACGGGTAACGGGATGACATTCCGGCCACCAGCTCCGACTTCGATTCCAAGCAGATATCGTTCACAGTCCCAGTCACACAGGGGTGGAGGGTGGGTGTGACCGTTTTGCGCATCATAGCGTGGCGCATCGGCAGCACCTGCGGTCTGAAACCTGCCATCGCGGAGCATGGCGCGCCGGCTCTTGTGCAATTGCTGTGCTTCCGCAGCGGTGTCTCCTTCGATGAGTCGCAGAATCTTGAGGAAGCGATGCGCAGGAGGCTCCCCCCGCCGCTCAGTCATCATCCTGAAGAGGAGTAATCCCGGACCTCGGTCAACCCGAACACCATCTACAATGAGAGCAGCTCCATTCGTCCTCAGATGATGACCGGAGAACTGACCCTCGACCTCGGAATCATGCTCAACCACGGCTCTCTCAGAGGGGAACAACGCTGAGTTCCGAGAAGCCAATCTCTCCCGGATAGTCGTAAGAGGGGAGAGTTCATCATGTTCCAATAGTGGGTCGACAGGGCAACTGATCTGGTCTCTGCCACTGACCTCTCTCAGCAGCGCTGCCCACGCCTCATCGGCAGGTAGCAGATTGGGAAGTATGCCTGCAGAATCGAACCATTCCATCGCCTCTCCGAGAAGCGATGCGGAATTGGTCTGCAGATAGTTCTGCCAAGCTGGAGTCGATTGCCGCATCAGTTCGTCAGCATCATTCCACGGCCGACAGGAGTGACAGAGGACTTCCTGAATGTCATCGACGACAGGCTCCCGGCAACAGCGACAGAAGTTGCTCTCGCTCGGCATCCTCCGTCTTTGTAACCTCAGGGTACTTGAATCCACCAATCGAAATGGGCTCAATAGTGGTCGAACTCGATTCTCTCGTCGACGTGGGTGACACGCCTGCCGTGGTCCCTAACTTCACCGACCACCGCACAACCC
>CAZPJQ010000032.1:5940-10245 GCA_964586945.1 uncultured Candidatus Poseidoniales archaeon | reverse complement strand
AACCCGGCAGTCTCTCAGTCAGCCATCCGAGCACCGAGTCAGCACTATTGGAGGGGACCACCAGAACCATGCCCATTCCGAGGTTGAAGGTACGCGCCATCTCGCGGGTGTCAACCCCTCCTTCTCTGGCAATCCAGTCGAACTCAGGGTGAGAGGGCAGTGGGTTTGAGATGTGGTATCCCAGAGAACTGTGGAGCCGCAGAAGGTTGGAGAGCCCGCCACCGGTGATGTGGGCAATCCCCCGCAGATTGGTAGCCGAACAGGGCCCCTCGCCAACCCGCGCCGACGCAATCAGGTCGTACACCGGGTCAACATAGATTCGAGTCGGATTCAGTAGGACCTCACCCAAGGTGACCGCGCCGTCGGTGAACCTCTCAATCCGAGACTCCTCCACCTCAAATGGTGCTGCTGCTCGCAGGTCGGCACCACTCTTCTCTAGCACCGAGCGTACCAGCGAATAGCCGTTTGAGTGGATTCCGGACGAGGGCAGTCCAATCAGTTGGTCACCGGCTTGGATTCCAACGCCTGTAATCGCCGCTTCCCTCGGCAACCAGCCGAGGGCGGTTCCCGAAAGGTCGAGTTCCTTCACGATTCCAGGAAGTGAGGCGGTTTCGCCACCAGCCAATGTCACACGCGCCCGCGAGGCAGCCTCAGCGAGAGATGCGCCGAGCACCGCGTGAACAGCGGGGTCGGGCTTGGGAGTGGCGACATAGTCGACGAATGCGAGCGGCTCGGCACCGACGCAGAGTAGGTCGTTGACATTCATCGCCATGCAGTCAATCCCAACGCCGGAAAGTTGTTCCAACTCGTTGGCTATCTGCAACTTGCTGCCGACTCCATCAGTTGCCAACGCCAGTAGATTGTCACCGAACTCGACCAGTCCACCGAATCCTCCCGGTAGGTCGACCGGTGAGCCGAGACTGCCAGGAGTCCTCACTGACTTCGAGAGCGCCCCAATAAGCGAGGCCACGGACTTCGCCTCAAGGTCGATGTCGACGCCTGACGAGGCGTAGTCGAGTCCCTCGTCATCACTCATTGACGGGTCGAGATGGCGTCGGTTCTTCAATACGCCGAGAGGTGAGAACGGTGACATCGCCCAGTTCCAACGAGGTCATGAGAGTCCTAACTTCTCAATGGCCGAAGCAAGGTGGTCAAGCGATTTAAGCATCCTGTGGCCATCCTCTATCTCCACCAGTTCCACCAACTCAGAGCCGGCAGCGACCTTTCTGGAATTCTCAATCGGTACGACATCATCCTCGGTGCCGTGCAGTATCACCGTCGGGTGTGCGAGTTCTGGCCAGGACATCAGTTCAGCAGATTCCATGAAATCCCAGCCTAACATGATGTTCTCCTCAAATCCGTGATGGAAGTAGGGTGCCTCTCCATGTTCCTTCCATTCGGCCAAGCCATCTTCTCCAGCACCCTTGCGCCAAAGGTCAGCGAGTCCGAAGGCGGGGGCGATGAGGAGTAGTGCGAAGTTTTCGTCAGGTCGCAACGCAGATGCGTTGGCGGCAGCCAAGCCGCCCATCGACGAGCCGGCAATCAGATCAAAGGGCCCATCATCGTCCAGCACTCGCAGAAGCACCTCGGTCTCCTGTTCGATGGTCCAGCCCAACTCCGACATCATCGGAGAGACGACCTCCCAGCCGAACTCGTCAGCCATGTAGGTTGGTTTGGAGCCGTCTGGCGTGCCCTCAAATCCATGCGCGAACAGAACTCTCACCATGATTTCCCACCTATGTTTTCAGTCTGAGCGCATTCTTCAGCGCCTTCCAATCACTCAAAACTCAACGGCTTGAACTCGCTACCGTCGAGATGGCAACGCCGCATCTCCTTCTCAAATCCGCTGCCTGCTGGAAGAAGACGAACAGAGATTTCAGCAGTGACGTGAACTGTCGCCGAGAAGAGATGCCCGCCGTGGACCTGATGTTCGTCGTCTGAAAATACCAAGTGAAGGTGGCTGAACGGCTCACCGTCGAGCGGCGCAACATTGCCTTGCAGTGAGAGTAATTCAACGGGCTCGGCAATCGTTTTCCTATGGTAAATCCCATTGGGCGTGAGATAGCCGAACTCAACATCTCGGATCCTACCGATTCCAGCCGTCACAGCTCCAGACATCTCTCCATTCTCAGCGACTACCGCTCTCAGTGAGGCGTGCAGTTCATCACCCGGGTCGAGCCGAACGAAGAGGTCTCTATCCCAGCCAGCGCTCTCCATTGGCTGAACCAAGAGGCGACGCCTTGATAGTGATTCTTGAAGAGGCTCCTAGCAGTGGTGCTAGTGAGTCGGGGAATGGTGGTTTTCGTCGAGGATGAGGAGACACTACGTCGGCTAGGTGAGACTATTCTCAGTCGCATGGGTTTCGAGGTTTCAGCCCATGAGGATGCGGAATCAGCGCTCATAGTGATTCAAGAGAGCAGTCGCCTTGTTCTGCTCGCAACGGACATGTCACTTCCAGGCATGAGTGGAGTCCAACTCGCACACCAAATGAGGGCCCTCGGAATCGGGGTTCCGATACTCTTGATGAGTGGCCACGATGAAGAGGAGATCGAGGAGGCGGGCGGAGTTCCAGCGCCTAGTAGAATCATGCAGAAACCAATCGGTCTGGCTGATCTCCGCGCCTGTGTTGACGAACTTATCCAGTGATTTGGGAGCCACCCAGAGTGTGAGGGGCCGACCCCCCCTTCCCAATTGGGGGACATCTCCACCGGAAGTGCACAGGTGCGAGAAGCGCTGTGCGTGAGAGGCTGTCAGTTCCACTGGAAATAGAGGGGTCATGTCGCGTAGTTCAAGAACCGCCGAGTATCGGTTCTGTTGCCTACGCGGGTGAAGGACATGATGGGAATAGAGGATTCAAACGCACGCTGGCGGACCTTTTTGCAAGAGCAATATCAACAAGAAATCCAGGTTCTGGCAAGCGGTTGGCCAAACAGCAAGATTCTGTCTGTCAAGTTCAGTGTGCTACAGGCCATGAGCCCAGACTTCGCTCAGATACTAATCGAATATCCCAAGCCGATTTTGAGGGCTGGGACCGAGGCGTTGAGGGCCATCTGCCGAGAGGGTGGTCACGAAATCGACCCTATGCTGAGAATCATCGAACTTCCCATCGATTGTCAGCGTTCATTGCGAGAAATCGGTTCGGAGGATATCGAACGCTTGGTCTCATCAGAGGTAGTCGTCACCAAGGTCTCAGAATTGAAGCCGCGCGTCTATCACGCTGACTTTCGCTGCGCCGTCTGCGCTCATGTGACTCCAATGGGGCAACTCAACGAGTTGGAATTGATGGAGCCGGTTCAATGCGACGACACGGATGGAGGCTGTGGCCGTTCAGCCGGTGGCAAGGATGGCACTCGCTTTGAATTGATTCAGGAAAATGCGATTCTCATCGACAACCAGTGGATCGAAATCCAAGAACTGCCCGAGAACATCACCGGCGGTGCGCAGCCGGCAAGAGCGACGGTTCTCGCCGAGGCGGACCTCGCCAACAAGTTGCTTCCGGGTCAGCGAGTGATTGCAAATCTCGTGCCTTTCATCCGCACCGAATTGAAGCGCTCAGGAAAGACTCCGATGTTCAACATCTATCATTCACTGGTCTCCGCCGAGCAGGAGAACACTCCATTCAACGAAATCGAGATTTCAGATGAGGAACTTGAGGAAATCGAAGCAATCAGCAAGCGCAAAGATATTCTCGAACTGCTCACCAACAGCACCGCACCTTCGATCTTCGGTGCAGGGAAGCTGCAGATGGTCAAGCGCTCGTTGGTTTTACAACTCTTCGGAGGTGTCTCACGGAAGTACAGCGACAGCACCCGCGCCAGAGGCGACATCCACATTCTGCTGATGGGCGACCCCGGAGTCGCCAAGAGCCAACTTCTCACCTACATGGGGCAGATCAGCCCGCGTGGTCGCTACGCATCCGGTGGTGGAGTCACCGGGGCCGGTCTCACTGCAGCGGCGATTCGCGACGCCTTCAACGACGGCCGCTTCGCCCTCGAAGCGGGCGTCCTCGTCCTTGCCGACACTGGACTTGCAGCGATTGACGAGTTCGACAAGATGAGCAACGAGGACCGCTCAAGAATGCACGAAGCAATGGAACAACAGCAGATTCACATCTCAAAAGGCGGAATAAACGCAATGCTCCGCACCCGTTGCTCGATATTGGCCGCTGCAAACCCGAAACACGGTCGCTTCACGCAAAGACACAACCAGCACTTCGACATCACCCCTATGTTCGACGAGATCGACCTTCCTTCCGCTCTGATATCTAGATTCGACATCATCTGGTTGCTCCGTGATGACACCATC
>CAZPJQ010000032.1:4138-5930 GCA_964586945.1 uncultured Candidatus Poseidoniales archaeon | reverse complement strand
GAGCAGGATCGTAGGATTGCCGAGCACATCCTCACCAACCGGAGTTCGGGAATCAGCGAGGTGCTCATCGAGGAAGGCCGAGAGGTGGACCCACGGTTAGTCGAAGAGGAGGATGTCTTCAAGAAGGGCTACAGCGGTGAAGACCAACTGACCATTCCGATGTTCCAGAAATATGTCGCCCACGCCAAGCGTCATTTTCATCCCAATCTCAACGATGAGGCGAAGCAGATGCTGACAGACTTCTATCTGAGGACTCGTGACAACTTCACCGAGGAAGACAACAGCGTGCCAATCACCGCCCGCGCCCTTGAGGCGTTAGTTCGCATGGCAGAGGCCAGCGCCCGTTTGAGACTCTCCGAGGTGGCCGGAACGAAAGATGCGGAGCTGGCGCTCGCGATGTTCGGAAACTGGCGCTATGAATTGATGGGAGATCAGTTCGACGAGGGCGCAATCATCACCGGCCGCTCGGCAAAACGCCGCTCTGCCGACCTGGTGTTGAAGGAGGTGATGTCTGAACTTTCCCGTGGTCGCAAGGACATTGACATTGAAATCACTGACATCTACAATGCGATGACACCACTTGGGTTCAACGAGGATGAGACTGACAGGGCGCTTCAGCAAGCTGCAGTCGGTAACTGGCTTTACCAGCCAAAGATGGATATTTGGCGTAGGGTCTGACCACACGAGCCGTCGTCGCTAAGGAGTGACGGCCTCTCCGAGGCCGTGATGGGCGCACGCGAGCCACTCGGGGAAGTCGCCGATGCGAGCGCTCTGGACCCGGAACAACTAGGCTTCATGTGTGGCCTCGAAATCCACCAACAACTCGCCACCGGTAAGTTGCATTCTCGCCAACCAGGAATCCTCTACGACCATACAATCGACACGATTCCAGCCGATTGGCCGCGGGTTTCCCGCCATCTGAGAGCGGCAGAGGGGGAGGCGGGAGAAGTCGATGTTGCGGCTCGCTTCGAGGCTCGCCGCAACCGTTCCTTCGTCTATGTCCAGTCGCCCAACGCCGGGCACATCGAACGCGATGCGGCGCACCCACTCGACCATGATTCGGACGCTATCGACATCTCTCTCACCGTGGCGGCGATGATGCAGATGAACCCGGTTCCGATGATGCAGGCGATGCGCAAGACTGTCGTTGACGGCTCCAACACGAGCGGCTTCCAACGGACCACCTTGGTCGCCACCGGAGGAGCCGTGCAAACCGCTGACGGAGCGGTAGGAATCTCGCTTCTCTGCCTCGAGGAGGACTCGGCGAGGAAGTTGGACACACAACCCGGCAAGCATGGCGAGCAGGTCATCTACACATTGGACCGATTGGGAGTTCCGCTGATTGAGATTGCCACCGATCCAGAGGTTCAGTCCCCCGAACACGCCAAACAGACCGCCATCGCACTAGGCCAACTTCTGCGCGACACTCGCCGTGTGAAGAGAGGGCTCGGGACGATTCGACAGGACCTCAACGTGAGCCTCGGATGTGGTGACAGGGTTGAGATCAAAGGGTGCCAGGACCTCTCTTGGATCCCGCGGATAATCCGGCTTGAAATGGCCCGTCAACTCCACTTCTATCGCCTCGCAAACGAACTGCGCGCCGCCGCCTCGCTGCCCAATCTTCCCAGCCACCGTGATGACGACGATTCGGAGGTGGAGGCAACGGTGGCTGCCGCGGTCGCTGACCTTCTACCAATCTCTCTGGTCGATGTCAGTGGCGGATTCACGGCTAGTGAGAGTAAGATGATTCCAGATTCATTGGCCGATGGAGCCACCATCATCGGCCTCAGAT
>CAZPJQ010000032.1:0-4128 GCA_964586945.1 uncultured Candidatus Poseidoniales archaeon | reverse complement strand
GGACTCTCAACTTCCTCGCCTCGGACGGGAGTTGGCGGCGGCGGCGAAGTTGGCCGGCGTGCGCGGCATATTCCATTCAGATGAGTTGCCAGCGTACGGAATCACCGAGTCGGAGGTGACCACGGTTGCCAAGGAACTCGGCTGTTCGGCGGATGATGCATTCGCACTATGCGCAGCACCCGCATGGCAGGCGGAATTGGCCCTAGAGTCCGTGCTCCGGCGGGCTAGGCGGGCCTATCATCGGATTCCACAGGAGGTTCGCAATGTTGTCATCAAGAAAGGCGCTCCAGAGGATGGAACGACCAATGCGATGCGACCGCTACCCGGTGGTGCTCGGATGTATCCCGAGACCGATGTCCCTGTGTTTGCCCTAAGTGAGACACATTGGAGCGAGATATCATCCAATCTCCCGCCCTCAGTCGAGCAGCGAAGATCCCGACTCTCCGCTTGCGACATCTCAGACAATCAAGTCGATGCGTTGCTCGGCCGTGAAGAGGACGAACTGTTCCATCTCGGTCGCGAAGGCGGCCTTGCAGATGGACTTGGACCGCTGCCTGACAAGGCGTGGGCCGGTATCCTTCTCGACCGCATCCAGGAGGCCGTCGCTGCAGAGGCGAACGCGCCGAGCGCTGAACTCATTCCATTGGCATTGATCGGCTATTGTCTCGAGGCCCGGGAGGCTGGCGGAATCACTCGTGATGGGTTGGTTCCACTTGTGGCGAGAATGTTGTCTTCAGGGGATTGGGACTCCAAATCCGATGACTCCGAAGCGCTGAGAGCAGCTCTCTCCAAGCGCGCAGATGAGTTGGGTGTTGTTCCAGCAGATTCTAGCGATGTCGAGGCGGTCGTCGACCGCATTTTGGCGGAGAGGGCAGATTTCGTCGCAGAGAGAGGAATGGGTGCCTTGGGGCCACTGATGGGCGTGGTGATTTCCGAGTTGGGAGGGGGTGCTGATGGCAAGGTCGTCAGCGCAGTACTCAAGCAGCGTCTCGAACGCCTTGAGTAACAATCCCCACATTCATTAACCGTTTAGTCAGCGACTTGGCCCCATGTCGCAGTTGTACGGTCTGGCAATCTTCACGGTTTCCTTGGCCGCCCTAATTTGGTTCACTTTGTCGAGTGATAATCGACTGAAGGGAGTTTCAGCCTTCTTGTTGGTGATGGCTGTGATTAGTGCCCCTACACTCAATCAAGAGTGGACTCGGATGACCTCTGAACTGATTGATGACGAGGGGAATTCACACCATGGATTACCGGACATTTGGCTGGGCAAGCAGGTCGTGTGTGTCGACTTTCCAGTAGGTTCGGCTCATTCGGACTACGCTGACGGACGGCATTACATCGACTACGACGGCACCGATTTCATGACCGAGACGGAATTCAACGGCACCGGTGCCTGTGTGGGGGGTCTCAGCGGCTATGAGGATGGATTTGGTATGTTGCTCAATGCAACAGACATTGCTGAAGGTGACTTGGAAGTAGTCTACTCGACCTCACAGTATGGCGTCATGATCGAGACCATCGGAGGGGTTGACCCCTGTGACTATCACACCTGCTCATCGACTCAAGGTGCATATTGGTCACTCTACCACAATAACGCCTGGTCTATGGTCGGAATCGGCGACCTCGTGTTGGACGAGGACAGTGTGCTTGAATGGAAGATTGAGACTTGGTGAATATTTCCCGGTGAGCGGCGATTCACTGAGAGCATATTATTAGCCGAATCAGCGAGGGGCGGACACATGCTCGGAGCACACGCCATAGACATCGGTCCGGTGGGAATGCTGGCGATCAACATCGCTCTCTTGTCGTTAGTCGGATGGGCCCTTCTGCGAGCCGAACGGGGATTACCCGATGGCAGGGAATGGACCTTGCTGGCCATGTTGGCGATTTTCGGGATTTTCGGCCGGGTGCTTCTCGAACCTCTACCCAATATTCAGCCGGTGACGGTCCTCGTCCTTGTCGTCGGAATGCAGATGGGTGCAAAGAGGGCCATCGCCTTGGCCACAGTCATCGCCTTAGGTTCGAATCTGATAATGGGTCATGGAATTTGGACTCTCTACCAAGCTCTCGGGTGGTCTCTAGTGGGTTGCTTGGGTGCTTACGCAGCTCCTCATCTGACATCCATGCCAAGGATTGCCGGCATTGCAGCGCTCAGCGGCGTCCTCTTCGGTTGGGTCATCTCCCTAAGCATCCTGCACACCCTCGGTCCGGGCATGCTTCCCGCCTACATCCTCGCCGGGATTCCCTATGACATGCTCCACGCGCTGGGCAATCTCTTCTTCGCTGCCTGGCTTGCTAGCCCGTTGGCTGAGATGATGGAGCGCCATCAGACGGTCCATCTGGAGGCGACAGAGAATGTCCCGGTCACAGCCTGAGTTGACGATGGTCTTCGTCGTCCGCAAGGATTTGAAACTCTCACGCGGCAAGTTGGCTGCCCAGTGCAGCCACGCTGCCGCAGACTGCGTGTTGAAGGCGGAACGGGAGATTCCCAAGACGCTTGACAGATACATGGAGCGCGGGGCGCGTAAGATAGTCTGCCAAGTCGCTGACGAGGATGCCTTGCGGCGTTTATTCGGCGAAGCGACGGCGGTTGGTCTGATTGCCAGCCTCATCAAGGATGCCGGGCACACCGAGATTCCGGCAGGGACAGTCACAGTCGTTGGAATCGGCCCGGGCGGTAGGGAAGACATCGACGCCCTCACTGGTTCACTTCCACTCGTATCGTGAGTGGGAACTGGTCCTGCAGACGGTTTTCGCTGCACCGCTTTTAACGGGTCAACAATCTCATACTCGCATGGCCGCAAGCGAGTTCGTGAAGGAATGGAGAGCCGTCGCATCTTCTCTGCACAAGGGAATAGACTGGTTGGAAGGTTTCATCCAGGAAAATCAAGAATTCGTCATCGAGAAGGATGACAAACTGATGGTTCGGGGGAAACTCGCAATCTACTCCATCGACATGGCAGAGGTCCTCTCTCGAATCAAGAATCCACTCGCGAGCAGTGGCAGCGGTTTGCCCCGCATCGGCATCCAACCACTGTCCGGTAGAGGGAAGACGGAGTCCGTCTCATTGACTGACCTGGTTCGTTCCTGTATCCAGGTGCGCAACCTCGATGACGAGCCATCGCCAGACTCTCTGAAGTCACTCCTTCTCTTTTTGATGACTGATGTCGACACCTTCCATGCCGAGGGCCTGCAACCATTGCGTGACGGACTGATGACCGTCTACGGACTACACAAGAGCCCCCTCTCCCCTCAAATCTCGAAGTTCATCGCTGAAGAGTTCGGTGGCACCTACGATGAAGCCACCGCCGTTGCGGAGATTCCCGGCAGCGCCGGCTGGCTCTGGCGTCTTGAGTACCTCACATTGGTGGACGATTTCCGCCTCAGTGTTCGCCTCCCACAACGCAAGAACTGGAAGGTTCTCTCCGAGGCTGTGAACGAGGATGACCTGTTCAGTTGGCCAAGCAACATTTTCGAAATCATGAGCTATCTGCGCGATGCGCCGAAGTCAATTCTCGACGAGGACTACTACCTGCCGATGACATTGCCAAAACTCCTCGCTCCATCGCACAAGCCGATTCGACTCTTCCTCGAGGAGTTGGAGAAACGCTACTGACGGGAAAACCTCACCTTGTCTCCGAGGCGTCGGTTTCATGATGACCAGCCACTTCGTGGCTGCGTGAGCACTGAGGTTTTGGACGCTGAACTCGCCGAAATGGAGTCGGAGGTTCTCGATGCGGTGCTCGACCCGGCCGATCATGAGGATGAGCGCCGAGAGCGCCTTCAACTGAATCTCGCCTTCGGGGCGACCGGCGCTGTGGTCATCGTCTTCATGCTGCTCTCCGCTCTTTGGGGAGTCAGCAGCGACTACGGTAGCGGGGGTGGGGGCAGCGTCATCGGGGACAAGCAGGTCCCAATCATCTGGGGCGAGCCCATCTATATGCCTCGCCACGAGGAGTGCATCGACCCAGCCAACGGTCAGGACCCGGACTACATCACCTACGGTGTTGGCTACGAGCCCTCAATCTCCATCGATTCCCAAGGAAACATGCAGGTCACCGCCCACAAGGACCTTCGTTGGGGTGGCGAGGATAGCCCGATTGGTCCCGCAGATGGTAGTTTACC
>CAZPJQ010000031.1:10017-14235 GCA_964586945.1 uncultured Candidatus Poseidoniales archaeon | reverse complement strand
CCTGGTCTTCTTGAATAGGGTTGGTCATTCGCTCACCTCAACCCTTCTGAGCCTGGAATTCACTCTTGCAGTTTGGACAGCGGGCCTTCACAGGCCTTCGGTCATAGGGGACTTTCAGGCGCTGAGCACACGAAGGGCACCGTATCTCGTCGCCACTCGAACTTGCCCCCAATTCATCGTCGTCGCTGGGCTTCTCGGGCACCTGCTTCGCCTGCTTCTTAGGCTGAGTGGGCACACTCGCTTTCTTGGCCGGTTGCTTCTTTGAAACGGGCTTGACTTCAGCCTGCTTGACCGGCTCGGGTTCTTCCGATGGCGACTCAGTTGATTTCATGGCGGGAGAGGGTTCCGGTTCGAGGCTCGGCTCGGGCTCGGGGATATCGACAGCCTCGACACCGAACTGGTGCCGACAGGCTGGACAGCGGGCGATGCCGGAGTAATCGGATGGCACTCGCAGCATCTGGTCGCATGATGGGCAGTGAACCTCCTGCTTCTCGGTGGGCGCAGCAGAATCAGCCCTACCCGACTTCACCTGTTCCCTTGCGCGGGCGCGCGCTGCGCGGCGCTTCTCCTTCAAAGCCGCCTTGTCCTCTGGATCACCATCCTGCCAGGAGAATACGAAGCGGGTAATGGAGGCGATCACGATTCCCGCTATCGTGCCGTAAATTAGGGCAGCCCAGGGAATCTCGAAGGAGGACACCATGGTTGTCGATTTCGACGGATAGGACTTGAACGCCGTCTCTTCGATGCCATTCACCGTCCAAGTCAATTCCAAGTCAACGGCATTCCCCCCCGGCCACGAGTCAATGGTGATGGTCCCCGAATCACTTCCGCCGCCTTGAACTGATGGCGAGTCTTCCGTCCAAATCACCTCGTTGGTTGAAGAGGCGACCAAACTGAGCCGGCCTTCCGTGGTCGCCCCCGAACCAGCGTTGGAGAGAGTGTAGGCCACCGTTGTGCTCTGTCCGGCTATCGGTACGGCTGGAGAGGCGACGCCGAGGGTTACTGAAGGTTGTAGGTCTGGCGGGCTAGCCTCACCTGTAGCCTGCAGTTGAGATGCGAAGAGTGGGGTCCAACCTACTGAATCTATAGACACCCATACTGAGTCCGCTGTCTCGGGGTCACCGAGAGAGAATGTGAGGGTTCTCTGGCCGGGTGAAAGCGTCACTTCTGTGCTGACTACAGTGGTGTTATCGTCACCATCTGAGTGCCCGACAGTCAGCTGAATAGTTCGGGAGCGTCCTTCGCTGAGTGTGATTGAGAGTTCTGTTACAAGTCCGTCTCGCGCGGTCCACTCATTCGATTTGAGAGCCACATCGAGTCGCTGAGGCGGTGCCACATACACCTCAACCGAGCCTGATAGATTGGTATCGACAAGGCCATCTTCGCTCACCACAACCCACTGAATTGTGCGGCTCCCGAAACCACTGCTCAAAGTCAAATCAGAGGTGAGTTGCAGACTGTGGCCCACCTCGAACTGCCTCAGCGCACCGTCAGCGCTCGCTCCCGAATCGCTGAGTTGCAGTCTCGCGCTGCCCGAAAGGTCGCCTCCATTGTGTACGATGAGCGAGCCAGAAAGAATGTCGCCAACATGGAAGTTTGAGCCCTCGATTGAGAGGCCGGCACTCCCGGCGGAAGAGAAGTGGGCGGCATCCATGTCGTAGGTGTGAGACAGATTCGGTGTCGAGTCGTCATGGATTCTCGCTCCACCTGTAAGGGCGCAGTCCAGCACCCCAGGCCGGGCGGTTAGACTGAAATTGACAGAATCTGTCTGGCCTGCCGGAACAGAATTTGACATATTCAGAAGCGATGCCCCAGAAAACACACATTCGAGAGTCCCACTCCAATCCGCCTCACCTGAGTTGCTGAAATTGAGTTGCCAGGCAACCGAATCGCCAAGCGCAGGAGATGGCATGTCCGCCGATCCGGTGAGGGAGAGACGAGCTAGCGGGGGTGGGCCAACCGAAATCGTGGTGTTTGAAATGGAACCGTCCAAATCGACCCTTAGCTCAGTTGAGGCACTCTCTTGCAATGTCGGAATCGTGAAGTTGGCGGTCGCTGAATCTTGACCGGCTACGGTTAGGTTGAGCACTGTCCAGTTTCCAGTGCCGACCGCGAATCCGAGTGAGCCGTTCCATTCGACCTCGCCGGAATTGCTTACTTCGACCAATGCGTAACCGCTGTCCCCGTCCCTGAAGCTCCCGTTCCCGGTCGCTTCCCCGGTTCCATCAACCGGTACGATATCCCAAATTGCGGGGTCTTCGACGCTCGGGTCGGCTGGCGCCAAGCGACGGACGAAGAGAGATATTTCGTCGGTGTGGTTGGCGAAGGATACTCCGACCGCCCCACCGAGAGTCAGGGTGAGGGAATATTGACCCACTGGCACATTTGGAATTGTGAACTGGTGGTTCTCGGTCTGGTCGGCAGTCAAGTTGAGACTGCGATTGTCACTAGCCAGCGGGAGAGAGGTGCCATCGAGAAACTCCATTGTCAGATAGCCGAGTGAAGCGACATCGTGTGATATCACATCAACCGAGAAAGTGATGTTCCCTGCGCCCTCTTCGAGGTGTCCCTGTATGCTGAATGAGTCGGCGTCCAAGAGCAGCCCGTCGCCGCTGGCACTCGCTGTCGGGATGGAGACGAGCAGCAGCATCGCGAAGATGACTACAGGCGGCAATCGGCCCACATGGCTGCGCCTCATCGAATTCTGCTGTGACCTGCCGGTTGAATGACCTTTGGTTCCGTTGGCGTAGCCAACGCCTACCTTTATCCGAGGTCGTCAGGTCGAAGAGGCGTTCATGGAATTAGCAGCCATACTCGCCCTCTCCCCGAAGAGGTGGCGAAAGCGGTCATCGCTCGCCGTCACGAACTGAATGAGATGCTGCCAGATATCGTCAGGGAGCGTCGAAAGGAGGTCGATTACCTCACTCCATTAGTCGACCAAGTGCGAGAAGAGCGGGATCAAATCAACCAGCAGGTCCACGACCTGAAAGAAAGGCGGAATGCCTGTCACAAGGAAGCCAGGGAATTACGAACTTCCCTCGTTGAGATGCGAGAGCAGTTACTCAAGGAAAATCGACTCAAAAACCCGAACCCAGCGTGGGCGAAGGACAAGTTGGCAGAAAAACTCACCGAACTCGACAGCAAACTGGAAACTGAGGCCTTGGACCTGAAGGCTGAACGCAAGTTGCTCAAAGAGATGCGAAAGGCTGTCAACGCCCATCGGGAGTGGGTTTCCGAGCGGCAGTCATCAGACCCTGAGGCTCAGCAGTACCGCGATGGTTGGACTCGCTGCGGGGAACTGATGGATGAGGCTGATGCCAACCACAAGGAGATGGTGGTCTTGGCACAGCTGAGCAAGGAACTACACGAGAAATTCGCTGAACATCGTGATGTCCACAAGGAGGCCGCAGGACAACTCAACAGAGCCCGCAGTCTACTCTCTCAGACTGATGATGTCGTTTCTTACTGGAACCACAGAATATCGAAAGGATTCGGTGACCTGAAAGATGGTTCTGGAGACCTGATGGCTGCATCGCGCCGAGTAGCGGATGGCAAACCCTCTAGCATGCCTCGCAAACCTCGCGAAGACACCGCCAAGGGAGATGCTGGGGGTGAAGAGGAATGAGTTCCCCAAAGAAAAGTCAGGATGGCGACTCACAAGGAACCAGCCCAGCCCCTCAAGCAAAGAAAGGCGGTCGCGGCCAGAAGAAACGAGGCCAAAACCGAGGTAATCAGGGCAACCAGGGAGACAAGCGCAAGAAGTCTGGCAAGGGGCGAAAGCGTGGTAAGTCGGACTTCGACTTCTTTGAGGACCTGAGAGACTTACAGACCCATGAATTGGCAGACATGCTCTCCGACCACAAAGCGAGCCTGCGCTCACTTGAACGACAGCATGAGTCAATAAAGAGTGAAAGGCAATCATTGATCTCCACCGTGCAGGTCCTACGCGGCGCGCTCAGCAGTTCGACCGGGATGAGCAGAGAAAGGAGAGCCCTACTCAAGCAACTGCGGGACAGAACTCCATTGATCAATAGTGAGAGGAGCCGCCGAGACAGCATCAACCAATGTATCAGTCCGACCTCAGACCTTCTCGAAATCCTCCTCAAACGCACCTACAATGACCTCACTGTGATTCGCGACGACCCCAGCCGGGCACCCAACATCACCCGTGAGACTCAGAAATTTTCATTCTTTTTCGAACTAATCGAGATGTGGCGA
>CAZPJQ010000031.1:3784-10007 GCA_964586945.1 uncultured Candidatus Poseidoniales archaeon | reverse complement strand
ATGCTGCACACAAGCGTTACATCGAACTGATGAGGGAGCAGCGGGAGACTGTGAAGAGGCTCGATGAGTTGCGTGATGAAAGCGGTCAGGTTGAGGAGGAAACTGCTAGTTCCACCCCTCGTTTAGAGACGGGCAAAATCAGTCGCAAAGAAGAGAAGGAACTCAATGAAAGAATCTCATCAATGCTCGATCAGATTCGGGAGCAACGCAAGGAAATCAACTGGCTCCGGAGGGAAATCGGGCGAGTTGACTCATTCAGTCGCATTCGAGAAAAGGACGAGAAACACGGCCGGACGGTTCGCAAGCGAATCGGCTCATTGCAGCAACACGCAGCGAGTGGTGGCTCACTTTCGTTAGAAGACATGGCAAGACTGCTCTCCGCTGGAGGCCTTTCAGCCATTGAACCGGGTGGTTCCGAGAAGAGTGATGAGCCGAAAAAGAGCAGAGGACGAGCCCGAGGAGGACGCAGCGGATCTAGAGGCGCTGCGCGAGGGGCCGCCCGCGGAACTGCCCGCGCCTACAAACGGCGAGAAGACTGATACATCTCTGAAGATTATCTCTTGGCTGGAAACTGAGCCTCGCCCAAAACGGGCTTCTACAACTTTCGCTCTGTCTAGGACGATTCAGTTCTGCGCGAGCACCTCTCTTATCGCCCCTCGCCCTGTCCGGAGGCCGTGCTGGGAGGAATTATCGCTGGCTTGGCCGACTCTGTTGGAGTAAAATGGGCGGCACTACTGTCAGATGAGGGCTTTCTCACAGAAGTCGCTGGAGCTCCAGCCGCTTCACTCGAGGCGGCAGGCTCGGTAGCGCCCTCATTCAAGGAGGCGGCGACAGGATTGCTTGCAAATTGGCAGGCAGGGAGTCTTGAGAGGACCACGATTCTGACTGAGGAGGGCGTGGTCATCATCCAGGTAGTTGCTGGCGAAACCTCACTCATCTGTCAATTAGTGGAGGGGGCGAATCTAGGTCATATCAGGAAGATGGTCGACGAGTGCTGCGATCTCCTAAGACCTCTGCTCGAATGATTCGATTGTCGGCAACCGAACTTCTAGCAGACAAGGTTGCATCAGTGCATATCGCACTTCAGTCGAAGAGCGGCCCCATTATGGTGACTCCACCGGGCGCGATGTCGATTGCCTGCTTCTCCATGCTGTGACGGATGTGTCGCATCTTCTCGAATTGAAGTGTGCGGACGATTTTGCCATTTCTACGGTCGAGTCCTAGATTTATTATCGCATCCGCCAAGAATCCCTCATTCCCCTCCAACTCTGCGTGCTCTCCTTGCTGTCGTTCTGTGATGATGAAGGTGTAGAGACCTTGTTTTCGCAGATAATCGAAGAATCCGAACATCCGCTTTCTCATCTCCTCGTTCACTGTGGTGAGGCTGTAAATCGCCCCTAGACTGTCGAGGATGAAGCAGGTGAAGGAGGGGCCACGCTGCTGCTTGAAGTGGTCGATCATCTTCTTTGTGAACTTCAGATAATCCATCGACTCGTTATCGGCTCTCAGAGCCGTGAAATCTGTGATTTGCAGATTCGGTGGTAGTTCGATACCCATCGATTGACATGTGCGAAGTAGACTTTCTACAGGCTCCTCTACTGTACAGTAGAGCCCAAACTCACCGGTCCTCCTCAAATGGTTTGAAATCAAGGAGAGAGCGAAAGCGGTCTTCATCGAGCCGGGCGGCCCGGTTAACAAACTCAAGTACGGAGGCTCAACATCACTTTGCATTACACGCTCCATTCCTGCAATGCCACCAATGAACATAGATACCGAGGTTGCGTTCTTGCAGCCCAACTTAACCATTGCCGCAGACTGGTGTGTGTTAAGCGCCATAATCGATGACTGAGTGGCACTCCAGCCACAATACGAGCCGTTAAATGCCAACCGCCGGTCGACAGACTGTGCTGCACCGGCCCCTGGGCCGCGAGAATGTTTTAGGAAGTGGGGACTCGATGGAAGCGGAACTGCAGAAATTAGTGAGCGAAGTCGAGAAGTACATTTCAGAACATCAGAAGCGCCGCGATGAATGGAACGCGAAGGTCGTCCAGCATCGTACAAATAGGGACTCAATCAACGGTCAGAAGCGTGAGCTTTACGACGAGATTGAACGCCAACGGACCGTCCGTGACCAGGAGAACGCAAAAGCCCGGGAAGCGAAGGATGAACGAAGTAAATTCAACGAGAAGTTCTACGGTTTGAAGGATAAGTTGCAGGAAATGAAGGGCGGTGATGGAGGGCATGGTCGCGACCGAGAAAGCCCCGAAAAAATCAGGCGACAGATGGCCGGCCTTGAATCAAAGTACGAGACCGGTGGCTTCACAGGAAAAGAGGCGGAGCGAAAATTCAGCGCCACCATGAAGCAACTTTCTCGTAAATTGAAGGAACTCAAAGCCGCCCAAAGTGAGCCGAGCGAATTCAATGACATTCAAGTCGAACTCGATGGATTCCATGAAAAGAGAGAGGAGGCCCATGAGGAGGTCATTCGGGCGGCAGATGCTGCTCAAGCCGCTCACGACCTGATGGCGAAGTTGCGAGATGAGACGAAGAGACTCAATGTGGACCACGAAGCCGCCCACCGCGCCTTCGTTGACGCCAAGGAAGAGGCTGACAGCGAACATCAACAATACATCGTCGCCATGCGTTCCGTCTACAGCATTCGCAATCTGTTACAGGCGAAACGCGACCGCGCATCTGGGCATGAGCCGACAAGAATGGAAGCGCGGCCAGAGGCGCAGGACCTGATGAGCGCTTTGATGGCTGGCAAGACACTTTCAACTGAGCAATTAATGGCTATGAAGAGGAATAACTAGGCGAGGTGATACTGTGATTGAACATTCAGACATCAATGAGATTCTTGGTGAATACGACCGATTGAAACTACGAATTGGAATGACTGCAAGCCACTCCGCTCTGGACATTTGCGATGGTGCGATTGAAGAGGGCTTTCCGACTGTAGCGTACTGTCAAAAGGGCCGAGAAAAGACCTACTCCGAATACTTCCGAACTCGCCGGAATTCCTCTGGACGTGTCACCCGTGGTATGGTTGACAAGACCATTGTCCTAGACCGCTTCGACGGGGTACTAGACCCAAAGTTCCAACAACGGATGAGAGACCGGAATGTCGTTTACATCCCTAACCGATCATTCACCTCCTACTGTGACATGGGGCAGATTGAGAACGACTTCCGTGTGCCGATGTTCGGCAGCCGCAACATGCTGCGGATGGAAGAGCGAACAGAAGAACAGGACTACTACTGGATTCTCGACCAAGCCGGGCTGCCCTATCCCGATGCGATTGAAAGTCCGGAGGATATCGACTGCTTGACCATCGTTAAGTTACATCACGCGGAGAAGATTCTTGAGCGGGGATTCTTCACCTGCGCTTCCTACTCCGAATATGTAGAGAAGTCACAAGCACTAGTCGCTCAGGGTGTAATCGACGAGGAGAGCCTTGCGGGAGCGAGGATTGAACGCTATGTCATCGGCCCGGTATTCAACCTGAACTTCTTCTACAGCCCGCTTGAGGAGGATATGCCCAAGTTGGAACTTCTTGGCGTCGACTGGCGATTTGAATCGAGTCTCGACGGACATGTGCGACTTCCAGCCCCCCAGCAGATGACGATGCCGGTCCATCAGCAGATTCCGGAGATGACCGTCGTCGGACACAACACCGCGACTATCCGAGAAAGCCTTCTTGAGACAGCGTACGAACTAGGCGAGAAATTCATTACCGCAAGCAAGGAGCACTACGACCCTGGAATCATCGGACCATTCTGCCTGCAAACCTGCATTGACAAGGATATGGACTACTACATCTACGACGTCGCTCCAAGGATTGGTGGCGGCACGAATGTCCATGTCAGCGTCGGCCACCCGTATGGAAACGCCACTTGGCGAAAGCCGATGAGCAGCGGGAGAAGGATAGCAATGGAACTCCGCAGAGCTGCTGAACAGGACCGACTCGAAGAAGTCCTGACTTGACGCACGACGGAAAATATTCTCCCAACAAGGGGAAGGAATCCCTATCTTGGGAAGTGGCCAAACAGAAAGTTCGGACGGCCTAGGTGAATCAAGGTCAGTTCAGAAGATTGGGCCAGCCACCCCAACAACCGTTTCACCAGTAAGGCCGTGAACCAACAACCACCCCTCATTCGGGAATTTCACCTGCCAGCCCGGCAAGAAGACCGGGGAGGGTGTCATCTCTGCGCCATCACTCTCGATTCGCCACCAATGCAGGATGCTGCCAGATACGGAGCCATCACCAGTTGACTGACTCACCCGCAAGTGTCGGCGCTCCTCGCAGACACCGGAGAGTTCACTCTTGAGAGAATCCATCGTCAACCAACTAGATGGTGAAATCTTCTCTAATTGAGGAATGAAAGGGAGAGAATCAACTTGGTCGAGCCTGGAAACCTGTCCACTGAACGGATCCTCCAATAGTGTCCAGCGATTTCTCTCGCGGGTCTTCTCCGGCCCTATCAGAAATCCTTCAACCCTCCAGATACGCCCCTCCATCAAAACAGGGCGGACAGGAAGTTGTTCGTAGCCTTGGTCGGCGAGCCAAGCGGCCAACTTGAAGGAGGGTTTCAGGGCGACCGCGTCAGGCGGAGGAAGTTCACTTTTCACGCTCCTCTCTGCAAGCGCATCTATCGTCTCGGAAGTCGGTTCAACGCCGAGTTTCAGCGACAATTCGCCGGACAGAACGGCGGCACCCAACCACTCTCCAAGTTGCTTCGGACTCCACAGAAACAGGGTCACACCATCCCGGCTCGGGAGAGGGTCAATTCCGACCAAATTACGCTCTGAAATCAACCAGTGACAGCCTGCCGGTGCATCGACAAGCCAACGCTCCAGCTCCATACGGTCTATTGGCGCCCAACCGGTCACTGCGTGCCAAATGTACGCCCCCTCGCCAACTGGCACTCCGCCAACTACTGGGTCCTCTTTGAGAGCCCCCAAACAGGTCAACCCGGGTGTCCGACTGATGACCGCAGTCGGTTCGATGGCGAACTTGAGTTCGTCCAATACAGTGGGTAGGGAAACTCCCATTGGCTGGGCGGCGCTTCATTGGCTCATCAATGCTCGCCTGATGAAGAGTGGTGAGATGCTATTCGATAGGCGAGGCGCACGGCTCCGAACCCTCTGAAATGAGATGTCTGGCGATGTTTCAGTCGAGGTTTGCCCGAAGCGTGAGCAACTCACTGCTGCCGGGGTCGAGAACGCAGATGGCACTGATGTGGAACGGCTTTGCGCAAGCAGCCCCAAGTTCCCGGTTGACTAGCGTAACTATGTGAATTGGCACGTCAGGATGGCTGCTACTCAAGTCATCGACATATTCCCGTGGGCAGTTGGCGGCGAGAATGACTAGTTTCGCCTCACCCTTTGCACAAGCATCGGCTGTCTGATTTTGGCCGAGAAGTAGCAGGCCCGTGTTCATTGCTGTCTTCAATTGTCGCCCTAGATCCATTTTGATTCCTCCATACAGCCACTATTGCTTCTCATGGCTAAAATTCAATCGTCCTCAGGGATGTAGAACAGTTCAACGCTTCCTGTTCCCAATGCGACCGGTTGGCCGACGATGATGTTCTCCGCGACACCGGACAACTCGTCCTTTTCGCCGATGATACCTGCCTTGAGCAGGTGGTTCACGGTGACCTCGAAGGCTGCACGAGCTAGGATGCTGTGCTTGTTGCCGCTGACTCCGTGACGGCCAATCGCTCGGACTTCGCCCTCGCTTGTCATCACATCTGCAACAGTCAGTAGGTGACGGACATCGACATCGAGTTTCGCTTCGCCAAGGGTTAGCATCAACTCGTTGACAATCGCTTGTCGAGCCGCTTCAATCCCGAGGAAATCATGGATTTCGGTAATGTTGTTTGTGTAGGTTCGACTACGATCGATGCCTTCGAACTGACTCACTTTCTGGAGGTTGCTGCCGATGGTTGCGATGTAGAACTCGCCAGTGAATTTGTCCTTCTGCGTGTTCGCACGCTCTATTCCAGCGATTCCCTTCAGACGGAGGGCCTTCACCTTCTCTTCAAGAGCCAGCAACTCCGTGTAGTTGGGCGTCACCTCGTCATCTTGCTTCTTGCGTCCTGGAATGATTGTCAGAACCTTCGGGCGAGTCTCGTGGTCGGCGTCGATGAAGAGTCGTAGCCTGCGAGAAAGCAATTGCCTGACTTGCGGGCCGGTCATGTGCTTCTGTTTCAGGTTCGGCTTG